>JAGQKG010000006.1 GCA_020430245.1 Nitrospira sp. | reverse complement strand
GCAGACCAGACGGAACCCCCTCTAGCACTGCCATGAGACCTCTTCCATGAGATTCTCCCGCATTTAAATATCGCAACATGGCATTCCTTTTTGGCTCATTAAATACTCAATGCCGGTAGCATGGTTCCTCTTAAGATACTCCCACCCTTACTGACCAGGACGGTCTACCCAAGCCTATAGCTGCAGCCTTGGAATACGGATAATGATCAATTACCAGTTCCCATGGCGCATGAACAAGGCAAAGAATCCCCCTCCGGACTTTTAGGGTAGAGATTATGAAGGTTTTTTCAGGCTTTCTCAACCAGAATATTCATAATGATTATTGGATGGCGGGAAAGGAAAGAGTGAAAGTCCTTGGCGAGGAAACCCCCTTCAACGTGGCGGCTGAGGAGAGGTACTCAAGTAGCACTTCCTCCTCACTGATGGCCTTAATCGTCCATTCTGATCGAACGAGTTCAGAACCCGTTTGGACCAGAACTCGCTTTGATGGAGATACTTGTATGATCGCCTGGTGCCCATCTCGGCCATGAATCACGCCGAGAAGTCTCCAATCCGGATTATTCCGCCAGGGAACAATTTTCGAATCCTTATCTGATGGCGTCATGACTTTATGAGTTGACAGACGATGCGGAATAATCCTCTTGAAAGGGTCTCGACGACTCCCGTCATTTCGACGGGAATTATCCTCAACGAGACTGGGGCTAACTAGCCTATTTAAAGAAGTTGATGAGGAGGTGTCTTCCGCAGCCACCACTCCCATCCCTCCCCCCAAATTAAGCACAATCCAAATACAGACCGAGTAGTACACGAATTCTCTCAAGTAGGCAGACGTTGTGGAGACCCTACTGCGAATGTCCATGACTTCAGAAACTCGCAATCTCGCCTGACATTGATCGGTTCGATTATGTTTTAAGCAGTTGCTGCACATGCTCAATACCTAAGGGAGTTAACCCATGCATCACCAGATTCGTGCTGACGAGAGGTGAAAATTCATTGTCTGGCTTTCCAGCCAGGGTAATAGAAGGGATACGCTCAACCCATGGAAGCTGCCGCAAGTCATCCAAAAATTGAATGGTCCCCTGAAAATTCCCTTCTACTCTCAGAATAATGGGTATCGAAAATTCAGAATGCCGAAGCTCGGCCAAAGGACGCTCAGGTTTCCACACCCGAACGGTCACATTCCTTCGCTTCGCAATATCGAGGACATCCCTTCGAAAGATTTTTGATTCTATATTTTCAGGAAATTGTTGAACTCGAGTGGCTAAACTTTCCCGCAAACTGTTGACTTCCTTCTCTATGGTATTCAGTGATTCTGTTTTTTTGGTGAGCCCTCGACTCTCCTGATCTAGGCGAGAAACTTCCTCTTTCAACTGCTTAATCGAGTCATCCATCGTATCCCACAATACAAAGTGGACACCCAAAAAACAAGCGAGCATCACTCCAAACAGAAAACCGAATCGACACCAAAGGGATAATGACTTCCACTGTGCCATCATGTAGTCACCTGTTGATCCCATACAAAACGAATCAAAAATGAAAAGACATCTGATTCTCCTCCTGGGTGATCAAGAATTTCCACTACAGGTAAACTCACGATAATTCCATCATTCTCTAACCCCTCCATAAATATACCAATATCTTCTAGTGCCAATGATTGTCCTCGCAATTCCACCACCCGTGATTCAAGTTGCACCCGCTCCAACCAGATATCAAGCTTTTCAACATTTCGACTGACTCCATCCAGCATTTTGACCGGCCAAGACTTTTCCCTCGCCTGATCCCTAAGCTGCTCGATAGAGGTCACAAGGAGGACTTTTTCTTCATTAAAACGCTGCAATTTATTGAGGCTTTCCTTTATCTGAACCAGATCCTGAATTTTGACTATCTTTTCTTGAAACAATGCATCAATTTGTCCTTGCAAAGATTGCGTCCACCACCAACTCGCCACTCCAAACCCCATGGATACCACCACGCCCACTAGCCAACAAAACAGCCTTGAATACTCATGTGGGTTAACTTGCCGCTGAAATGATCGAGCTAAATTAATTTCAATCATGAGAGATTGCCCCACGCAATGCCGCGCCAACCGCAATACCAAATAACGGCAAAGCTTTCTGAAAACGAGAATCCTGTTGCATCTTCTGAGGGACTTTAATTTTTTCAAACGGGTTAACCAGGGTTACAGAGACGTTCAGTGAATCAGCGAGTCTCGATTGAAGTCCCTCCAACATCGAATACCCCCCTGACAGGAACACGCCCCGCACCATTACTGTATCAGTTCCTTCCGAAGCATGTTTGATAGTTTCGGTGACCTGCTTAATCGTTTCATTGAAAAATTGTTCAAGCAGTAGAGTTTCCGAGGCACCCAACTTAAAGCCATCACCCGCCGATGCTAAAGCCGCTAGAACCCCATCAAGCAAGTCTCCATACCACTCGATCTCATAGGATGCCTGATGCATATACACAAGATGCCCTTCTTCCATAATCACCGAAAGAATGCCGGTTGGTCCGAGATGAATTATTATCCACGTTCCTTCATGGTCATAGTTGTATGCAACCATATTCACCAGTGAAAATGCATCCACATCAACAAAACGGACGTGCATCCCTTGCCCTTCAAATTGTCGCATTCGCGCCTCAATGAATTCTTTTTTTGCTACAACAAGAACTGTCTCAACTTTTTCGTTATCCAGGGCATCAGAAGCTTGGTGTCGATACACGTCCCACACGGCACCTTGAACATCAAGAGGAATATACCGGTCAAGCTCCAAAGCTAGGTGTTCTCGAAGATCCTTTTCCGACATATAGGGAAGTACCAGTCTCTTCAACAACACGTGGGGACTCGAAACCGTAATCCCCACCGCACGGGGTAATGGAGATAACTGGTTTCGAAGAAATTGGACTAGATGTCGATCAGTCTCAGGATCAGTTCGAGAATTTAGATTAGGTGTAAAGGGAAGAGATTCAAGCACAAAATTCTTGAGGAGAGGGGAGGGGTGGGCTGGTTGTAGAGTCACCGCCTTCAACAGTCGAGACCCTACATCCACGCCTGTTACATTCTGGCTTTTCCACGGAAATCCTCTGACCCTTTCTGCAATATCTCTCCAGACTGTGTTCATCTTTTTCAGTCCAACAATAATTGGCAACGGGCCCTTGACCTCTAATGAGTTTTATCGGGATTCTCCCTATAAATGCCATCCCCCAATATGATGTCATGTTTTTACCTAGATGTGTTAACCGTTTAACCTGGAGATACTCACCATATGTTAGCACGCTACCGCGAGTTGCATTCCCTAATATCAGGAATGGCTCAAGGATTCAAGACTGCTCAATTAAGTGGGGCGGAATCTTTGATTCCGAAAAGGACTAAGATAAAAAAGAAGGGATTTTAAATGCAGAAATTTCTGGAATGTAGGAACTGATTCTGGCGAAAAATCTATTCAAAGAAGAAAAAACTATCCTGATGAAGCTTCTATCGTTATTTCTCGATGGTGAATCGTGACGTCATAGCCCAATGATTTCAAGGTATTTTTCATGTATAGGACGATCGCCACCGAACGATGTCGCCCACCCGTACACCCGAAAGCAACGGTGACATAACTTCGTTGTTCCCTTTCGAACAATGGCAACAAAAAAGCAAATAATTCCTTCAAATGCTCCAGAAAGACTTTAGCTTCCCTCGTGTCTAAGACAAATCGTTGAATATCGACGTGCTCTCCCGTTAACGGCTGAAGGTCAGGTACAAAATGAGGATTCCGGAGGAATCGAACATCAAACACCATATCCACATCGAAGGGCACCCCGAATTTATAACCAAAACTCATGAGACTAATTTTCAGGGCTTGTCCTTCACCCCGCTCTCGATAATGTTTAATAATCCAGGCTTTGAGATCGTGGACGGAAAACTCTGATGTATCCAGCACGCGATGAGCTCTAGCCCGTAGACTTTGTAACCGCTCACGCTCTAATTGAATGCCCTCAATAATTGGCCGATGTGGGAGCAGTGGATGCGGACGCCGTGATTCAGAAAAACGCCTGACTAAAATATCATCATGTGCCTCTAAAAAGAGCAATTCAACCTGACAGCCATCACTTTGCAAAGCTTCGAGATTGCTCAATAAATCTTCAAAAAAAGCTCGTTCACGAATATCAATACCCAAGGCCACCTTCTTCACATCTTTGTCTGGCTGGATACACAATTCAGTGAATTTTTGAAATAAGGCCGGGGGAAGATTATCCACACAGAAAAAACCTAAATCTTCCAAACACTTTAAAGCTTGGGTTTTGCCAGATCCCGATGTCCCCGTCACCATCATCAATTGAAGAGGCAATGGATTATTTTTCAAAGAAGACCCAGGGATTTCGTTCGGCATCATTAAGCTTCCACAATCATCCGGCATAAATCTATTCATTGGCCAACGAGGTTAGCAGGAACCAGCAACTCAATGAGAACAATTATCTGCAATATCCCCAATTAGGCCTAAGGCCGGAGGTTCGCTGTAAAACTTATGTGGGAATTCGTTTTCGCTGGCTAGCAGAAGAAATATGTAATTCAGCTCGATATTTAGCTACAGTTCGACGAGCAATCAATATATTCTTATGCCGGAGTCTGGAGACGATTTCCTGATCTTTCAACGGATTGGCTGCATCTTCCTGTGCCACCATTTCCCGGATCATCTCACGAACAGTCACTGAGGACATATCCTCTCCACGGTTGTCAGCACGCTGAATCCCGGCATTAAAAAAGAATTTCAGTTCAAGAATACCCTGAGGGCAATGCAAATATTTATTGGTCGTTACCCGGCTTATGGTTGACTCATGCATACCCACATCTTCGGCCACTTGTTTCAAGACTAATGGCCGAAGATACTGAATCCCTTTTTCCAAAAACGCTTCTTGAAACTTCACAAGGCTTTTAACGACTTTCACAATCGTTTTGTTCCGCTGATCAATGCTCCGAATAATCCATTGTGCACCTTTCAATTTTTCCTCAAGGTAATTTTTCGTGTTCCCAGCATCTTCTCCAGAGTGGGAAAGGAGTCTTCGATAATACGGACTAATTCTCAATCGAGGGAGACCATCATCATTCAACAGCACAACCCACTCCCCTTCATATTTCACCACGTAAACATCTGGAATAATAATCGAGTTACTATCCGAAAAATAGGGTCGACCCGGTTTCGGTTCTAGACTCTCTATCACCCGAACAGCTTCATAGACTTCATCTAGGGTCACACTCAATGTTTTGGCGATAGCCTGATACCGTTTTTTCTGAAGATCAACTAAATGATCTTTCAAAATAGCAGCCACCACATCCATTGGCACCGCAGCGTGCAGATGAGAGATGAGATCAGTCTCATCATGTTGTAGATGGTCTAGTTGGATCAATAAACATTCTGCCAAATCCCGAGCCGCAACTCCTGGAGGATCAAACTGCTGAATCTGGCGGAGCACCCCTTCCACATGCTCAACAGAGCATTTGGCGTCTTCAGCTAATTCGGGAAGAGGCACGCGCATATACCCGTCTTCATCCAAATTTCCAATAATTATTCTACCAATGTCCCGATCATCACCTGCGAGAGAAGAGAGCCGAAGCTGCCAATCTAGATGCTCTTCAAGAGAAGTCGGTTTGGTGAGGGTTTGTTCATATGAAGGAAACTCTTCATCTCCCGAATAGGCCTCATCTCGCTGAGCCGGTCGCCAGTCATTCCCTAAAATATTATCCCACTCTTCGGAGGACAAGGGCTCACCTTCCTTGACGGTTGGTTGATCCTCTGCAACCTCACCTGAAGCCTCACTTTCGGTATCAGGCTCTTTCGCCCGCTCTGAGTGCTCCTCCCCTACTGAAATCTCTTCATCCTGGGATTCCAATGCCAAATCTTCTAAGAGGGGATTTTCTACCAAATGTTGAGCCAGCACTTGCTGAAGTTCTAAACGAGAGAGTTGCAACAGCTTAATCGCTTGTTGCAGTTGGGGAGTCATCACCAACTTTTGAGATAATCGAAGGTCTAACCGAAGATCCATTGCAGAAACCCACTTCCTCGTTATTGGAACATTTTGAAGCGTTCGCCCAGATAGACAGCCCTGGCCTTTGGACTGTTTACAATGACATCAGGTGGACCACTTTCTAAAATCGTTCCTTCGCTTATTATATAGGCTCGGTCGGTAATGGAAAGCGTGTCTTGGACATTGTGGTCTGTAATCAGAATGCCGATATTTTTCTTTTTCAAACTAGTCAAAATATCTTGAATATCTCCTACCGCAATTGGATCAATGCCGGCAAAGGGCTCATCTAGGAGTAAAAACTTTGGGTTCGTAGCTAACGCTCGCGTAATCTCCAAGCGTCGGCGTTCTCCACCTGAGAGGGTATAGGAACCATGCGTACGAAGCCGAGCCAAATCCAATTCCTCCAACAATTCATCTAATCTGGCCTTTCGTGTAGACGTGGAGAGATCTAATGTCTCCAAGACAGCTAACACATTATCCTCAACAGAAAGCCGACGAAAAATTGAAGCTTCTTGGGGCAAGTACCCAATTCCTCGCCTCGCCCGCTTGTACATCGGCAGGGCAGTTATTTCATGGTTATTGAGAAATATTTCCCCATGGTCTGGTTGACAGAGCCCTACGACCATATCGAAGATTGTAGTCTTACCAGCACCATTAGGTCCAAGAAGGCCAACAACTTCTCCTCCCAACAATTCCAAACTGACGCCTCTAACAACCTGGCGACCTTTAAAACTCTTTTTTAAATCCTTGGCGAAAATTTTATGAAGAGACTTCGCCAGTGCTTCAGGCATTGGAGTTCCTTAAATTCAATCTGCTGTTACTGATCATAACGAATCCTGGAACTCAACTTGACGATCTCCTACCAGGCATCCTGCCATTCAATTCAATCATGAATTGGCTGGACCATCCCTTTCAGCCACCATTGAAAAAACATTTTGTGTAAGCACGATGAAATACTCTAAATGACCCAAGGGATCCAATTTGACATCCTTGGCAATCTTTACTTTTCCTCTGATTCATCAATAATCACTTGGGTTCCACCTTCCACCACACTTCGGTTTTCTTTTAAAAACATGGTCATCTTTGGACCACTAATCCTGGTCCCGGCCTGCCAGGCCACGGGAGATCCCGTCAAGATAACCTTTTCCTCCGCTTTGTAATACAAGGCATGTTGACTTGTAGCTCGGCTCTCCCCTTTTTCAATTCTAACCCTCCCCTTCGCTTCGATATAACTAATTTCTTTCCCAGATTCTGATTTGGCTCCCGAAGTTGTGGTGGAAGAGGGTTCCGAGAGTGCCTTTTCCTTAAAATACACGATCATCACATCGGAATGTACCACCAGTTCGCCTTGAACCATTTTGACCGAACCCTGAAAAATTGCTTGGTTCTTTTCGCTATTGGCCGTCATCCTATTGGAAGTAATGACCGTAGAGGTTTTCGGTTCTTCTCCTCTTCCTACGATGGGGCCAAGAACAAAAATTATCCAGAATATCGACCACCCAAGTGAGATCGGCGACGAAACTCTTATGGCGACACCACCTCAGCACGAACATTCTCGAGTAAATGAAATTCATTCTTATCCACGTCCCCCTCTAATCCTGTTCCAGTGATGATTAACCCATCTCCCTTAATTGTCACCTGGTCCGTGGTATGAATCTGTCGCGCTTGTTCGTTCCAGGTCAATCTATCTGAAAAAACTTGAAAACCAGACTCAAAAGTCATTACCGTTTTCTCATTTTTGCTCACTAGCTCAAAGTCATTATTGGAAGTATTTATTACACCTTCTTCAGAGGTAATCTGCAATTGTTCTTTCTGAAATGCACTATCGAAAAGCCGCACCTGAACCACCTCCAATTTGGCTACATCCTCTTTATCAAACACTTTAGCCTGATTCGCGTTTACGACCCATTTTGTGGATCCAGATCGAGTTTGGCGATAAGTAAACCCATGAATCCACGCATCTACACCTTGCTGTTCTTCTAATGTCACAGAAGTGCTTTCTTGGCTTCGCGTTTGCATATGATTCACCACACGATATCCGATAAATACTGCCATACCTAAAACAAGCAGAGTTAAAATGGCCCGCGTACCATAAAATTGCATTAATGTTTGCTCGGTCGAAAAACCACCCTTAGGGTAAAAAACCCATAAAAAAGAATAGCACAGGGTCTAGGCCAAGTAAATAAAAGACCTTAACCCTGTGAAATAATGAAGGAGGAGAGAAGAAACTATACTGGAGAAACGGAAGCAGGAAGAAATATAATTGTAAAATCCTAAGTCCTGTCCATTCCTAACTGGATGGGGAAGAAACTACATTCTCAGACCCATTGCCTTTTTCGACCAATTCAATAGCTACCAGCTTTGCAGCATCGCCTGGTCGTTGGCGAGTTTTAATAATCCTTGTATACCCACCGCTCCGCTCAGGGAAACGCTTGGCAACATCATCAAAGAGTTTTTGAACTGTTTGCTTCGTTCTCAATACGCGCAAGGCCCCACGTCTGGCTTGAAGAGTTCCTTGCTTACCCAGCGTAATCAATTTATCGGTGATCCCACGTAGTTCTTTCGCTTTGGCTTCCGTGGTTTCAATTCGCTCATGTTCCATGAGTGATGTCACCAAATTTCTGAATAACGCCAAACGATGCTTGCTGTTTCTCCCTAATTGTCTTCCGCGTTTTCGATGGCGCACAATACACGTCCTTTGAAAAAAGTTAGGTATGGGATTCTGTTACTTCGCTCACTTTGGTTCCTAAGGCCAATCCCATTTCCGCCAAGACCTCTTTGATTTCATTTAAGGATTTTTTCCCAAAGTTTTTGGTCTTCAACATTTCATTTTCGCTTTTTTGAACTAAATCACCTATAGACTTAATGTTAGCATTTTTTAGACAATTGGCAGCCCGAACCGACAGTTCTAATTCATTCACACTTCGAAACAAATGTTGATTAATCAACATCTTGCTCTCATCTCCACCCTCTTCTTCAGCTGGCTCACCTCTCTCCTCGGATGGCAGGCAAATATCCAGATGGTCGCGAAGAATTCCTGCTGCTGCTGTAACAGCTTCCTCTGGAGATATACTTCCGTCCGTCCATACTTCCAAGTTCAGTTTATCGTAATCCGTAATTCGACCAACCCTAGCACTTTCCACACTGAAATTAACCCGTTTAATTGGAGAAAAAACGGAGTCTACTGGAATGACCCCTATTGGCAATCCCTCTTCCTTATTTCGTTCTGCCGGGACATACCCACGTCCTGGCTTCACAATAAGTTCAATATCTAACATCCCATCTTTATCTAACGTGGCAATATGAAAATCTGGATTCAAAATTACCACATCAGGATCTACGGAAAAATCTGCCGCCAATACTTCTCCTGGCCCCTTCTTTTTCAAACGTATCGCCTTAGCCTTATCGGAATGTAAATGCAACCGTAATGCCTTAATGTTCAAAATGAGAATGGTAACATCCTCGGTTACACCTGGTATGGTCGAAAACTCATGATACACTCCTTCAATTTTTACAGAAGTGACAGCTGCCCCAGGAAGCGAAGAAAGTAAAACCCGCCTGAGGGAATTCCCCATAGTGGTTCCAAAGCCTCGTTCAAATGGCTCAGCTGTAAACTTACCATAAGTAGGTGAAGCAGTGTCTTTTTCCAATTCCAGCTTCGTTGGTATTTGGAAATCCTTCATGCTATTTATCATAAGGATCGCGTCTCCCTTTCTTGGTCCCGAGGCCATGTAAGTGATCAATTCGCAACATCCGCTCTATCTCCGGCAGTACAATCTACCGTGAATACAGCTCCACTACAATTTGTTCATTGACCAATACATCAATGTCCTGTTTAGTGGGAATGGCTTGGACGGTACCCTTTAATAAATTTCGCTCCATCTCTAACCAATTCGGCACTCCTCGGCCACTAGTAGTTTCTAGAGCGGCTTGGACCGGTGCAAGCTGGCGACTCTTTTCCTTAATCTCGATAATATCCCCAACATTGACCGTTACCGAAGCAATAGTGACTTTTCGGCCATTCAAGATCACATGGCCATGATTGACCAACTGCCTGGCTTGGCCACGTGATGAAGCAAACCCTAGGCGATAGACAACATTATCAAGTCTCCGTTCAAGCAGGCTCAACAAATGCTCGCCCGTAATTCCCTTTCGGCGAACAGCTTGGTGGTAGGTATTGAGGAATTGTCGTTCCTGCATACCATACACACGCCGTAACTTTTGTTTTTCCCTAAGCTGAGTACCGTATTCCGTCGCACGGCCTCGCCGTGACTGACCATGCTGTCCAGGCGGATAACTGCGGCGCTCAATTGCGCATTTCTCAGTCATACACCTGGTCCCTTTTAAAAATAGCTTTACCCCTTCACGCCGACATAACCGACATACAGGACCAGTATATTTGGCCATGGACTTTCTCCCCCTATCTCCAATTCACGAAAAACCGGTAATCCAATAAAATCCCTATAAGAAACTACACTCGCCTTCGTTTTGGAGGCCGGCACCCATTATGGGGAATCGGCGTCACATCACGAATCAAGTTGACTCGCAAACCAGCAGATTGAAGTGCTCTCACTGCGGCTTCTCGTCCAGATCCTGGTCCATTCACATAGACATCCACTTGTCGAAGGCCAAACTCCATGGCCTTTTTTGCAGCCACTTCACCGGCACGCGTAGCGGCAAATGGAGTACTTTTTCTCGATCCCTTAAATCCCTGACTACCTGCACTAGCCCATGTTACAGCCCCACCGGTCATATCCGTGATCGTCACAATGGTATTATTGAAAGAAGCCATGATATGCACGATCCCAACCTGCAAAACTTTTTTTTCCTTCTTTTTACCTTTTTTGACACTCATGCAATATCCCTTTCAGAAGCTCATTTCCTGACTTTTCCGCCAATCGCTCCACGACGTCCTTTTCTCGTTCGTGAATTTGTCTTCGTCCTTTGACCTCTCACAGGTAGACCCTTTCGATGTCGCAACCCACGATAAGTGCCAATATCCATCAAACGTTTGATACTCATCGTGACCTCTTTCCTTAGGTCACCCTCTACGTCGTAATCCTTGTCAATTGTCTCACGTAAACGGACCACTTCATCTTCTTGCAAGTCCTTCACCCTTGTTTCAGGGGACACTCCTGTCTTTCGTAATATATCTCGTGAACTGGCCGGACCAATTCCAAAAATATAGGTTAATCCAATATCAATCCGTTTTCCTACCGGCAACTCTACGCCTGCGATTCGAGCCATTGCATACTTTCCTCTCTTTAGGGATGGATTGGCTTAATCAATCCCATTCCGAACATCACCGTATCTTAGCCTTGTCGCTGCTTGTGTTTGGGGTTTGTGCAGAGCACCCTAACCACACCTTTGCGGCGAATGACCTTACATTTAACACAAATAGGTTTCACTGATGATTTGACTTTCACGATAACAACCTCTATTTAAACCGATAGGTAATCCGCCCACGAGTCAGGTCATATGGGGATAGTTCCACTGTCACCTTATCTCCTGGCAAAATTCTTATAAAATGCATCCGCATCTTCCCGGAAATATGAGCTAATATTTTATGCCCATTTTCCAACTGAACCCGAAACATCGCATTCGGCAAAGTTTCCGTAACCGACCCTTGAACTTCAATAATATCTTCTTTCCCCATGAGGAAATTTACTTGACCTCCAACCTAGGACCATCCTGTTAAAATGCGGGGCGGACCATTTGCTTCGATTGTGATGGTGTGCTCAAAATGAGCAGAAAGGGATTTATCACAGGTAACTGCCGTCCACCCATCTTGCAGGACTTTGACAGCCGATCCTCCCAGGTTTACCATTGGTTCTATAGCGAGGGTCATACCAGGCTTTAAGCGCGGGCCTTGACCCGATTTTCCATAATTTGGGACCTGCGGTTCCTCATGCAACTGTCGCCCAATCCCATGGCCAACAAAATCACGGACTACCGAATACCCATGCTTTTCTACATGCGCTTGAATTGCAAATGAAATGTCCGAAAGGCGATTACCCACAACAGCCTGTTCGATTCCTTTATATAAAGCCTCTCGAGTGACTCCAATCAATGATTGAATAATTTCCGGCACCGCCCCAACTGAAACCGTCACGGCTCCATCACCGTAAAACCCCTCCACAATGGCTCCAACATCCAATCCAATGATGTCGCCTTCTTTCAATTCACGTTTTGATGGAATTCCGTGCACTACTTCTTCGTTTATGGACGCACAGAGACTATTGGGATAGTTCCTATACCCTTTAAATGCTGGAATTCCGCCCAAATCAAGAATACATTCCTCTGTAAGTCTGTCTAATTCCAATGTAGTAACACCTGGCTTTGCTTCCCGAACCAATAGTTGATGACATTGAGTAACAATACTACCGGCACGAGCAATGAGTTCAATTTCTTCAGCCGTTTTTATGATGATCATTCTATTCGGATTGCGTTAAGAGAGCTACCAATCGCTCACGAACCTCAGAAACTCCCCCTGAACCATCTAATTCCGAAAGAATTCCCCTCTCCTTATAATATTGAATTAAGGGCTCCGTTTCTCTTTGATACACTACCAATCGGGATTGAATGGTTTCCGGCTTATCATCATTTCGCTGTATAAGGGGCATTTCACATACATTGCACACCCCCTCTTTTTTTGGTGGGATGGACTTGAGATGATATACGGCCTTACATTTAGGGCAACTTCGTCGCCCGCTTATTCGTTCAATTACCTCACATTGGGGAAGAGAAAAATATACAACCCGATCAATGGCCTCTCCATTCTCTTCCAAAAACAAAGACAACTTATTGGCTTGAGTTACTGTGCGAGGAAATCCATCTAACAAGAAACCATTTCGACATTCTGAAGAACCCAGTTTCTCTTCAATTAAACCAATCACCACCTTATCAGGAACTAATTCACCACGCTCCATAAAAAGTTTGGCTTCATTTCCAAGCGTGGTACCCCTATCAACGCTCTCTCTAAGCAAGTCTCCTGTTGAAAGTTTTTGAATGCTGAAATTTTTGCCGATGAAATCTGCCTGTGTCCCTTTTCCAACTCCAGGAGGACCCAGAAAAATAACCCTCATGTTGCTACCCACTTCTTCCCTTTAAGGATCCTTTTCCAAGGAAACCTTCATAATTCCGCATGAGCATATGATTTTCTATTTGTTGGGCAGTATCCAATCCCACCCCTATGACAATCAAAAGAGAGGTACCTCCAAAATAAAAAGGCATATTAAGTCGGTAAATTAATAATTCCGGAATAACGCATACAATTGCCAAATAAATAGCTCCGGCAAATGTAATCCTTGTCAATACCTTATAAATGAAGTCTGCAGTTTTTTGCCCAGGTCTTATTCCTGGGATGAACCCACCATATTTTTTCATATTATCAGCCATATCGACAGGATTAAGCACCACAGCTGTATAGAAGAAACAGAAGAATATAATCATTCCAACGTATAGCATTGTATAAAGTAAAGAACCTGGAGCTAATTGGGACCCAATGCTTTGTACCCACGGAACTTGTATAAAACTGGCTATCGTGGCTGGAAACGCAATAATTGAGGAAGCAAAAATGGGCGGAATAACACCAGCCGTATTTATTTTCAAAGGAATATGGGTATTTTGTCCCCCATACACCCGTCTCCCAACTATTCTCTTGGCATATTGCACCGCAATTTTTCTTCGCCCACTTTCTAAAAATACAATAGCCCCCATTACTGCCAGCATTACGACACCAAGGATTAATAGTAAAAGGAGACTGATTTGACCAACCTGATATAAATCAAAGGTTTGAACCACTGCACTTGGTAAGCTGGCAACTATTCCGGAAAAAATTATAAGAGAAATCCCATTTCCAACACCCCGTTCAGTTATCTGCTCTCCTAACCACATAAGGAAGGCTGTCCCAGCTACCAACGTAATCACTGTCATCAACCTAAAAGACCAACCCGGGTCAAGAACAAATGCTCCATCGTTCATTCCCTCCAAGCCGAGAGCAATGCCGAATCCTTGAATCAAAGCAATAAGGATAGTTCCATACCTGGTGTACTGGATGATTGTCTTTCTTCCTCGTTCTCCTTCTTTTGCTAATTTTGAAAGATGCGGAACTACGACCGTGAGAAGCTGCAAGATAATCGAGGCACTAATATAGGGCATGATGCCCAAAGCGAAAATCGTGAGCCTCGATAAAGCCCCTCCCGAAAAAATATCAAGGAAGCCCATGAGGGCCCCACCTCTTTCGGTGAGAAACTTAAAAAGCTCTTCATTATTTATTCCGGGGGTTGGGACATGAGCACCAATCCGATAGACTGCAAGCATAGACAAGGTAAATATTACCCGGCTACGCAACTCCGGAATTTTGAAAATATTTTGAAGGCTCGTGATAAGCCGCTCAAGCACGGCCGATCACCTTTACTTGCCCACCGGCATTCTCAATTTTTTGTCTGGCAGTATCGCTAAATTTATGTGCTTCAACGATAATCGCGCGATCAATTTCCCCAGTACCAAGTATTTTGACCTGTGGGTTTCGCCCTTTAGTTAACCCAATTTCATTGAAAACTGTTGGGTTAAAATTCATGGTTTTTTCATGAGAAACAAGGTCCTTAAGATTTATTACCGAATATTGTACCCGGAAAATATTTGCAAACCCCCGTTTGGGTAATCTGCGGGCAAGTGGCATTTGCCCTCCTTCAAAACCCGCTTGATTGGCCCGACCAGAACGGGCTAACAATCCTTTATGTCCTTTTCCAGCGGTCTTCCCTAACCCTGACCCAGGCCCACGGCCAAGGCGCTTTTTCTTGGTTTTTGAACCTGGAGACGGATGTAAATCATGTAGCTTCATGAAAGTGCAACCTCAATAAGATGCCTAACCTTATAAATTAAACCTCGTACTTGATCTGAATCCGGACGACTGACTGTCTGCCCAATCCTCCTTAGACCAAGCCCCAATAAAACCACACGCATCTTATCCGGATGGCCTATTGTGCTTCGCTTTAACGTAATTGAGAGATTGGCTGGCTTTACCATAATTTCCAGGTTTCCTCACTGGCTAATTGAATATCAATTAATCTTCCATCCCGACCGCCGTTCGACGCATCTCCCTTATTTCATGGGGATCACGAAGTTGGCTCAATCCTTGTATGGTTGCCCTCACGGCATTAAACGGATTCCCACGACCTAGTGTTTTCGCAACGATATTCTGAGCACCAGCGACTTCTAATAAAGAACGTACTGCTCCTCCAGCGATGATTCCCGTACCCTGCTTTGCCGGTTTCAAGACAATGTGCTCTCCACCAAAATACCCATGCACCTCATGGGGAATAGTGCTAGATTTAAGGGGAATCCTGATCAGATTTTTTTTTGCATGAGCCACGGCCTTAGATATGGCAGATGGAACTTCGGTCGCTTTACCCTTTCCCACACCAACCCAACCATCCCCATCACCCACAACAACCAAGGCAGAAAAGGAAAAACGTTTTCCTCCTTTCACTACTTTGGCCACCCGGTTAATTACCACCGGCTTATCTTTTAAATTAAGCTCTTCAACATTAACCCTCACAGAAGTGAATCCTTCCCTTTATCAAATTTTGAGGCTGGGCCAGATTAAAATTTCAACCCACCTGACCGAGCGGCATCTGCCAAAGCCTTTACCCTACCATGATACAATCTTCCTCCCCGATCAAACACCACTAGTTCAATCGGTATGGCCTTTGCCCGTTCAGCTATTGCTTGTCCAACAATTTTCGCGGCTTCAACATTACCACCAGATTTTATTTTACCTTTCAAACCAGGGTCACAGGATGACGCGGAAACCAAGGTACGACCATTCTCATCATCAATAATTTGGGCATAGATATGAGAATTACTCCTAAAGACACTTAATCGTGGACGAGAAGATAATCCTACAATACGTAACCGCACACGCCGACTTCGCTTAAGCAACCTATTTTGTTTTTCAAGTATATTCACAAGCTCAACCTATTTTTTGCCAGCCTTGCCAGCTTTTTTACGAAGTATTTCACCAACATACTTTATACCTTTTTGCTTATACACATCCGGAACCTTCATACTTCTAATTTGAGCTGCCACCAAGCTCACCATCCGTTTATCAATACCTTTAAGGGAAATTGATGTTTGCCTGTCAACAGACGCCTCAACTCCTTTTGGCAGTTTTATTGACACCGGATGAGCATACCCTATAGAAAAGCTTAATTCACTGCCTTGAATTTGGGCTCGATATCCAACCCCCATTACTTCAAGGTTTTCCTGGAAACCTTCCTTAACTCCCTTTAACTGATTAGCGAGTTCTGCCCTTGTTAGTCCATGCAGCGCCTTAAGTTTTGCTGAATCGCTATTTCTGGATAACGAGACTTCTTCCTTTTCCACACTGGCCTGTATTCCTGGGCTCAAACCCCACTGGAGTTGCCCAAGCGGCCCCTTCACCAAAACGTTCCCATCAATGACCCGCACTTCGACTCCTTTGGGAATTGATATCGGCTTTCGTCCAATCCTCGACATGATTAACCTATTAATTAAAAATCAAAGTAAATAAGGTATTAAAAACTACCACACATGGCATAAAACTTCACCACCAACTTTGGAACTCCGACATTGTTCATCAGTCAACAATCCACGATCGGTAGTCAAGATAGCCAATCCCAACCCACGCATCACTCGTGGAAGATCTTCCTTCCCGGCATAAACTCTACACCCAGGTTTGCTAATTCTTTTTATTCCGGTAATAAAAGATTTTTTTTGTCGACCAGGGGCATATCGAAGCAAAACTTCAATAACTGGATGGCCATTGATATCCGTAGATTCCTTGTAATCACGAATAAATCCTTCTTCTTTGAAAATTCGCAAGATGTCTTTTTTTACACGAGATGACGGGATTTTAACCAGATCGTGGCCACGGCGTCCCGCATTTTGAACTCGCACGAATAAATCTGCGAGAGGATCAGTCATCGACATGCTAAAAAACCTCGTATTGAATTATTTGCCAATTTCTAACTCAAACTGCTTACCACAAGTGGCCTACCAACTGGATTTGGTTACACCAGGAATATCACCACGCAAACTAAGGAAACGAAAACATATTCGACACATAAGGAAGCGACGCAAAAACCCCCTCACCCTCCCACACAGAGTACAGCGATTATAGTGCCGACATGGGAATTTTGGATTTCGCTTAGCCTTATTCTTTAATGCTAACCTTGACACATACGCTCCTTTCCCTCCCTAGGGTTTCCGAAAAGGCATTCCCAAGTGAGCCAATAAAGATTTGGCTTCATCATTCCGTTGGGCGGTAGTCACAAACGTAATATCCATCCCATGAATTGACGCAACATCGTCATATTTTATTTCTGGAAATGCCAGCTGCTCTTTTAAGCCGAGCGTATAATTGCCCCGTCCGTCGAAAGCTTTTGCTGAGATTCCCCTAAAATCACGAATTCTAGGTAAAGCCACGGATACCAATCGATCCAAAAACTCATGCATCCTTGCGCCCCTCAAGGTGACTTTCGCTCCAATTGGAACTCCTTCACGCAATTTAAATCCAGCGATAGCTTTCTTAGACCGAGTCAGGACAGCTTTTTGCCCAGTTATTTGCTCAAGTTCTGTCGCGGCACTTTCTAATAATTTTACATTTTGAACCGCTTCCCCCATTCCAATATTTAGGACAATCCGCTCCACTCGAGGGACCTGCATTGGGTTTTTATATCCAAACTCTTTCATCATGGCCGGTATAACTTGTTCATGGTACATTGCCTTAATCCGAGGAACATAATCCTTCGGCCTAGCCACAGATGAACCCACTGCCTTTTCCTTTGCTTTAACGGCTTGCTTTGTCCCAGATTTTGATTTCATCAGCTTTTATCCAACACTTCAGTTTGAGCTTTTTGATAAACACGGACCTTCCGTCCATCATCAAATGTTTTCATTTTAATTCTTGAAGGTTTTTTAACAGATTCACAAAAAGCCATGACATTGGAAATGGCCATAAACCCTTCCCGCTCAAGGATTCCACCCTGTTTATTTTTTGCGTTTGGCTTTGTATGACGCTTTATTATATTAAGCTTTTCAACTGTGACTCTGGCATCCTTTGTTTGGACATGGAGAACTTTGCCCGTCTTACCACGCTCTTTGCCAGCGATCACCATTACCATATCGCCTTTTTTTATACGAAATTTTTCAGCCATAATAACCTACCCTAAATAACTTCTGGAGCCAGAGAGATAATTTTCATATACTTTTTCTTTCTTAATTCTCTTGCAACCGGCCCAAAGATACGAGTCCCAACAGGGTCCCCCTGGGCATTAACCAAAACGCAAGCATTCCGGTCAAATTTAATATGAGAACCATCTTCTCTTCTACGGCCTTTTTTGGTTCGCACAATTACGGCCTTCATTACGTCACCTTTTTTAACTGAGGCCTTTGGGATTGCCTCTTTTACGGCCACCACAATTATATCCCCTAAGGATCCATACCTTCGCTTCGTCCCACCCAGTACATGAAAGCACATTACATTTTTTGCGCCTGAATTATCAGCCACGTCAAGATAGGTATAATTTTGTATCATTTATTGACTCTGTTTCTTAATAACTGAAAAAAAACTTAAAGCACACCCACAAACCATCTAGGAGGTCGCCCGTTTAGTTAAAATCTCAGACACACGCCAGTGCTTAGTTTTGCTTAAAGGTCGTGTATAAACAATATTAACTTGATCACCGATCTGACATTCATTCACTCCATCATGAGCTTTCAACCTAGTCTTTTTCCTCATCACCTTTCCATATAAAGAATGACGCTCTATTCGAACAACCTCAACCACAACAGTTTTTTGCATTTTATTACTAACAATCTTTCCCGTAAGTGATCGGGACAGTGCCCTAGTCTGTGTCATAGCTGAATAACTTTCTTTTAGAATCGTGTTGGACTAATTATTTTTTTGGCGAAGCACCGTTTTAACCCTAGCGATATTTTTTCTTGTCTCACGTATTCGCATTGGATTTTCCATACGCCCTAATGCCAATTGACTCCTAAAATGAAATAACTCTTGTTTCAATTTATTAATTTTTTCAAACAATTCACTTTTTTCTAAATTTTCTATTTGGTCCATTTCCATATCCAATACCTATAAAACTGGTATTTCTCCACGAACAACAAATTTTGTGGCCACCGGCAATTTATGCCCTGCTAAACGCAAGGCCTCTTCTGCAATTGTTTGCGTAACATCATCCATCTCAAATAAAATCCTTCCGGATTTTACTGGAGCTACCCAATACTCTGGGTTTCCTTTCCCTTTTCCCATTCGTACCTCAGCAGGCTTTTTGGTAATTGGCTTATCAGGGAAAATTCTGGTCCAAATCCTGCCACCCCTCTTCACATGCCTGGTCATCGCGATACGAGCTGCTTCGATTTGCCTGGCAGTAATCCGTCCCGGCTCCATGGCTTTAAGGCCAAATACCCCGTAGGCGATTTCTCCACCACGGTAAGCCTTGCCACGCATCCGACCTTTTTGAACCTTTCTAAATTTAACCCTTTTCGGAGCTAACATCTTTGAAATACTCCAATCACTTAAATCGTTCTATCTTTTATAAAAAACCTAACGAAGGCTCCGATTTTTCCAATGAAGGAATTGGGGCATCCCCTTTAAAGATCCACGCCTTAACTCCGATTTGGCCCATAGCAGTCTTTGCCTCAGCAAATCCATATTCAACGTCGGCCCTAAGAGTATGAAGTGGAACTCGGCCCTCTCGATACCACTCCGTTCTGGCAATTTCATGGCCACCAAGACGCCCAGCGCAATATACCTTAATCCCCAAGGCTCCAAGCCTTAGAGCAGAAGCAACACTTCGCTTCAACGCACGACGAAATGAGACTCGCTTTTCTAATTGGGTAGCAATGTTCTCAGCCACCAACTGAGCATCCAACTCTGGCTTCTTAATTTCTTTCACGGTGACAAAAACTTCATTGCCATACTCTTTTTCGAGGGTTGCTTTCAATTTATCAACTTCAGCACCCTTCCTCCCTATGATAATACCAGGACGAGCAGTATGAATGATTAATTTCAGCTGATTACCCGATCGCTCTATCTCCACACTGGATATGCCAGCATGATACAGGCGCTTTTTAACCACGTCCCTAATCGACAAATCTTGGTGAAGCAATTTTGCGAAGTCTTTTTTTGCGTACCATCGAGAGTGCCATGTACGGGTATAACCCAATCTGAAACCATACGGGTGCGTTTTTTGACCCATCTATTCTTCCCCCCTAACACCAAGCTTTGAATATATAGGCACTACTAACCAGCCGGACTTACAACGATTGTTATATGGCTCGTCCGTTTTTGTATAGGGTTTGCCCTTCCCATTGAACGTGGGCGAAATCTCTTATAAATTGGACCACCATCCACATACGCTTTGGCGATTCTAAGATTTTCTGGGTCGCCCAAATCTTTCTGACCGGCGTTGGATACTGCCGAAAAAAGTAACTGCTCAACCACCCTTGCAGCTGACATTGGGGTATACTTTAATATGGCCAATGCTTCAGCCGCATTTCTTCCCCTAACCATATCAACAATTAACCTTGCTTTACGTGGGGCCAGTCTTACATGTCGAAGAATTGCTTTAGCCTCAGCCATATATTTTTCTACCTTCTTAAATACTTACGACTTATGAGATCCCTTAATTCTTACTTTAACGCAACCGCCTTCTCACTCCTGGCATGCCCATGTCCCTTAAAAAATCTTGTTGGAGCAAATTCACCTAATTTATGACCCACCATATTGTCCGTAATAAAAACTGGGATAAATTTCTTCCCGTTATGGACAGCAAAAGTCAAACCGATCATATCCGGAATAATTGTCGACCGCCTTGACCATGTTTTTATCACCTTGGACTCTCTTCCCTCCCTGGCCTTTTCTACTTTTTTTGCAACATGGTCATCGACAAACGGACCCTTATGAACTGACCTTGGCATCGATTACCCCCTAAATTAACGGGACTTTTTCTTTCTACCTGCAATTATAAAACGCGAGCTTTGATTTCGCGGCTTCCGTGTCTTAAAACCCTTTGTCGGTTGACCCCATGGTGAAACAGGATGCGGATTACCTTGACCAGATTTTCCCTCACCTCCGCCATGGGGATGATCAACCGGATTCATTACCACCCCACGTTGATGCGGCTTACGCCCCAACCATCGAGACCGACCCGCTTTCCCAATGGTTATGTTGTTATGGTCAGCGTTTCCAACCTGCCCAACCGTGGCCATACATGCTCCAAGTATCCTCCTCATTTCGCCAGACACTAACCGGATCTGGACATAACCCTCATCACGGCCCATTACCTGAGCTGATGCCCCAGCGCTCCGAACTAATTGAGCCCCCTTACCTGGCTTTAATTCCACATTGTGCACCACTATACCAAGAGGCATTTCCATAAGAGGCAAAGCATTCCCCACCCTCACATCAACTCCAGCACCAGCCTGAACCGAATCACCGACCTTCAGACCCAAAGGAGCCAGGATATAGCGTTTCTCCCCGTCTGAATAATGCAAGAGTGCAATGCGAGCTGATCGATTAGGATCATATTCCACAGCAGCAACTTTGCCTATAATATTAAATTTGTCCCGTTTAAAATCGATCTTCCGATAGAGGCGCTTATGCCCTCCACCCTTGAAACGGGAAGTAATTCTTCCAGCGTTATTTCTTCCACCAGATTTAGACTTAAAACTAGTTAAGGCCTTTTCAGGTCTTTTTCTCGACAACCCCTCACCCGTGACAGCCGACATCCCTCTTCGGCCAGGTGACGTCGGATTATATTCTTTTATTGGCATAACCTAACTCTCACCATTGCATTAATTGACAAAAAATAATTTTCTATTAGGCACTTTCATACAATTCAATTTTTTCACCCTCTCTTAAGGTAATGAACGCCTTCCTCCAATCAGATCTTTTTCCAGTAAAACGACCCTGTCGTTTTTTTTTGCCCCTAACATTCATTACATTCACCGAAGCGACCTTAACGCTAAACACTTTTTCTACAGCTCTGCGAATATCAACTCGAGTTGCCTGACGATGCACAGAGAATGCGACGCCATTTTTCGTTTCCCGTATTGCGGTGATTTTTTCTGTCAACAAAGGTCGTATTAAAACATCATGTGGATTCACGTTACACCCAAATTTCCTGTATTCGTTTTAGCTCTGCTTTGGTTACTACCAACTTTTCACACCAAAGCACGTCATACACATTAAGGGCATCAGCATGAATGACCTTAAGATTTTTTACATTTTTTCCAATACGAATAAGACCATCCAATTCTTCCTGAATGACCAAAAGGACCTTCCCACTTGCCCCGACACTGGATAAAGATTTAACCAATGCCCGAGTTTTCATTTCAGGCAGAACCAAATCTCCCAATACCACCAATCCATTTTCGGCCTTGTCCGCCAAAGCCCCCCTTAAGGCCGCCCTATACATTTTCTTTGGCAAGGATAATGAATACGATCTAGGCTTCGGCCCGAAAACAGCACCCCCTCCCCTCCAGATCGGGGAACGACTTGACCCTGATCGCGCCCGACCCGTATGCTTTTGCTTCCATGGCTTCTTCCCACCACCCCTTACCTCTCCACGACCGAGCGTAGATGCCGTACCCTGCCTGACATTTCCCCGTTGCATAACAACAGCGCGATGGACCAAAGATGCATTAACGTCAGAACAAAAAACACTGTTAGTCAGATCAACTTTTTCTACAGGCCTGGAGTCTGGGCCAAACACAGGAATTTCGTCAATAGCTTGCATCAGCCAACCTTCCTTACGATGACCACCCCTCCAACCGGGCCAGGGACAGAACCTGTTACTAAAAGTATATTTTCTTCAGCCTTTATCCCGAATACCCTTAGCCCCCTTACAGTGACTTGCTTATTTCCCATATGACCAGGGAGTTTTTTATTCTTTAACACTCTTGAAGGAAAAGAGCTCGACCCGATGGACCCAGGAGCCCGATGAAACATTGAACCATGGGATGCGGGGCCACCGGCATAATTATGCCGCTTCATAACCCCCTGAAATCCTTTTCCCTTGGAAATTCCCCTAACATTAATTGATTCACCTTCTGAAAATAAGCTTACGTCAACAACAGCACCAACCTGAGTTTCACCGGAAGAGGGAAATTCCTTTAAATGGCGCCAAACTTTATTTCCCGCTTTCTTTAAGTGACCTAACTGAGGCTTCGTCTGCTTTCGCTCAGACACTTCCCCAAATCCAATCTGCACGGCATCATACCCATCGATATTCTTTTTTTTAAGCTGAACAATTCCACAGGGACCAGCTTCAATGACCGTCACAGGGATAAGGCGCCT
This sequence comes from Nitrospira sp., assembly GCA_020430245.1. Taxonomy (GTDB): domain Bacteria; phylum Nitrospirota; class Nitrospiria; order Nitrospirales; family UBA8639; genus Nitrospira_E. The sequence goes on along the minus strand of JAGQKG010000006.1, from coordinate 16,467 downwards.
CTCCTCATCAAATACTTGGATCATACCCAATTTTTTACCTATCAACCCTTTAACCATAATTCAATAATTACCTAAATTAAGTTTACTGTGCCCAAGGAAAACCTTGACTCTAAAACTACAGCTTAATTTCCACATCAACCCCAGCGGCCAAATTAAGCTTCATCAAAGCGTCCATAGTCTCTGGCGTTGGCTCCATAATGTCCAGCAATCGTTTATGAGTACGAATCTCGAACTGTTCCCGTGACTTTTTATCAACGTGAGTCGATCTCTGGACAGTCCACTTCTCAATCCTCGTAGGCAGAGGCACAGGGCCCGCAATTCGAGCGCCACTCCGACGAACAGTATCCACAATCTCACGAAGAGACTGATCTAATACCCTATAGTCAAAGCCTTTTAAACGAATTCGTATTCTGCGGTCTTGATCCACAAAAACCTACCCTTTCCACTTCACCAGTATTTCTTACGCGACGATTTCCGTGACCACCCCGGCTCCGACCGTTCGGCCCCCTTCTCGCACTGCAAACCGCACTCCTTGCTCCATCGCAATCGGGGAGATGAGCTCACCCTCAAACGACACATTATCCCCCGGCATCACCATCTCCACCCCCGGGTTCAATTGCACTACCCCCGTGACATCCGTCGTCCGGAAGTAAAACTGCGGACGATAGCCATTAAAAAACGGCGTATGCCGCCCGCCCTCTTCCTTCGTCAAAATATACACTTCCGCCTTGAATTTCGTATGCGGCGTGATACTCTTCGGCTTGGCCAACACCATACCACGCTCCACCTCTTCCTTCTTCGTACCCCGCAACAGCGCCCCAATATTGTCCCCTGCCTGCCCCTCATCCAATACCTTCCGGAACATTTCCACACCCGTGACAATCGTCGCCTGCGTCGGCTTCAGCCCCACAATCTCAATTTCATCTCCCACCTTGACCACCCCACGCTCGACCCGGCCCGTTACCACGGTCCCCCGACCGCTGATGGTAAAAACATCTTCAATCGGCATGAGAAACGGCTTGTCAATGGCTCGCTGTGGAGTCGGGATGTAGCTATCGATCGCCTCCAATAAGCGCATAATCGACGGGACGCCCACCTCACTCTGATCCCCCTCAATGGCCTTAATCGCTGACCCAATGACCACCGGCACATCATCGCCCGGAAAGCCATACTTGGTGAGCAGTTCCCGCACTTCCAATTCCACCAACTCCAACAACTCCTTGTCCTCAACCTTGTCCGCTTTATTCAAAAAGACCACAATAAACGGCACACCCACCTGCCGCGCCAACAAAATATGCTCCCGCGTTTGCGGCATCGGCCCATCGGCGGCACTGACCACCAAAATCGCACCATCCATTTGCGCCGCCCCTGTAATCATGTTCTTCACATAATCCGCATGCCCCGGACAGTCGACGTGCGCATAATGTCGATTGTCCGTTTCGTATTCCACATGGGAGATGGCAATGGTGAGAATTTTAGTCGGATCCCGTCGTCCCTGACTCTCACTGGCTTTCGCAACTTCATCATAGGGGACAAACTTGGCCTTGCCCGTATCGCCCATCACTTTCGTCAAGGCCGACGTCAGGGTCGTTTTCCCATGGTCAACGTGCCCGATCGTCCCCACATTGACATGCGGCTTCTTCCGCTCAAATTTCGCCTTCGCCATGCCCTACCTCCTCTTGATATCCTTGCCTTACCGAATTGGAAAATATAACTAAAGAAATACTATTCTCCTTGATTCTTTTTAATGATTTGCTGAGCCATGAGCTTTGGCACCACCTCGTAAGACTCAAACTCCATACTGTAAGTGGCTCGCCCCTGAGTCTTGGAACGCAAATCTGTTGAGTACCCAAACATTTCGCTCAAAGGAACGGCAGCATCAACAACCTGAGAGTTCCCTCTAGCCCGCATTCCGTGAATCTTTCCACGCCGACTATTCAAATCACCTATAACGTCCCCCATAAAATCCTGAGGAACAAGAACCTCAACCTTCATTACAGGTTCCAGCAAGACCAAGTCCGCTTTCTGGCACGCACTCACCAGAGCCATGGATCCAGCAATCTTAAAAGCCATCTCACTGGAGTCGACCTCATGAAAAGAACCATCAAACAGAGTGACACGAAGATCCCGCAATGGGTAACCCGCAAGAATACCACTCTCCATTCGCTCTCGAATCCCCTTTTCCACCGGAGCGATATATTCCCTCGGAACGGTTCCTCCAACAATTTTATTCACAAAGTCCAAACCCACCCCTGACTCAGCAGGCTCCACCCTGAGCCACACATGGCCATACTGACCCCGACCACCTGTTTGCTTGACATACTTTCCCTCTGCTTCCGCTTTCCCCTTTATGGTTTCACGGTAAGCCACCTGAGGCTTCCCAACATTGGCTTGCACCTTAAATTCACGAAGAAGACGATCGACGATAATCTCAAGATGCAACTCACCCATACCAGAAATAATCGTTTGCCCAGTCTCCTCATCAGATTTCACCTGGAAAGAAGGATCCTCTTGCGCTAGCTTTTCCAAGGAGTACCCCAACTTATCCATATCCTGCTTTGTCTTTGGCTCAACAGCTAAAGAAATGACCGGTTCAGGGAATTTTATTACCTCCAGCAGAACTTGGTGCTTTTCATCACAGAGAGTATCACCCGTCCGAGTATCCTTAAGACCCACTGCCGCAGCTATATCACCAGCAGAGACTTCTTCAATTTCCTCCCGCTTATTGGCGTGCATCTTCAATAAACGCCCAATCCTCTCCTTCTTTCCCTTTGCGACGTTATACACATAGGATCCAGCGGATAATTTCCCTGAATAAACCCTAAAATACGTCAATTGACCGGAAAAAGGATCAGACATTATTTTAAAGGCCAAAGCGGCAAACGGCTCACTATTCTCAGGCTTTCGAGTTATCTCTTCATCGGAATGAGGATCCACGCCAACAACAGGAGGAAGATCAACTGGAGAAGGAAGATAATCCACCACACCATCAAGCAACGGCTGAACACCTTTATTCTTAAATGCCGACCCACAAAAGACTGGGTTAACTTTCAGTCCTATCGTTCCTGCCCGAATCACCCGCTTAACCTCATCTACCGCAAGAACCTCTCCGGCCAAATACCGCTCCATAACCGCCTCATCAAACTCAACCACTGCATCCAACAATTTCTCGCGATACTCTTTTGCCAACTCTAAATATTCATCAGGAATATCCTGAACAGAATAAGCCGCCCCAAGAGTCTCATCATCAAAAACCAACGCCTTCATAAGTAGAAGGTCAATTACCCCTCGCAACCCATCCTCTTTTCCTAATGGCAATTGCACAGGAACCGGCTTAGCCCCCAGTCGGTCAACCAAAGACTTAACACTTGCAAAAAAATCAGCACCTACTCGATCCATTTTATTCATAAACACAATTCGAGGAACTTGATACTTATCCGCCTGTCGCCACACCGTCTCAGATTGAGGCTCCACCCCCTGAACCGAATCAAAAACAGCGATCGCACCGTCAAGCACGCGAAGCGACCGCTCTACCTCAATAGTAAAATCCACATGACCAGGAGTATCGATAATATTAATTCTATTATCCTTCCAGAAACAGGTCGTTGCGGCGGAAGTAATTGTAATTCCCCTCTCTCGCTCCTGCTCCATCCAATCCATGGTCGCCGCACCCTCATGGACTTCACCGATTCTATGCGAGACCCCCGTATAATAAAGGACCCTCTCGGTAGTCGTAGTCTTCCCGGCATCAATATGTGCCATAATCCCAATATTCCGAGTGCGACTTAAAATGAAGTCTGTAGACACAAATTCCTCACACAACGATGCCCACAAGAGCCAAACGCTGTCTCAATAAACAGAAAAAAAACCATCTCCACCTAGAAAAACCAAGCACCCCGCAGCAACAATATTCCCAAACTACCACCGGTAATGAGCGAAAGCCCTATTAGCTTCGGCCATCCGATGCGTCTCATCTCGCTTCTTTACCGCTGAACCGTTATTATTAGCAGCATCCATTAGCTCTGCCGCTAATTTTTCCTTCATACTTTTACCGCTTCGAGCCAACGCACTTTGCTTAATCCACCTCAATGCCAAGGCCACCTGTCGCACTGGCCGGATTTCCACAGGCACCTGATAAGATGCCCCACCAACCCTCCTTGACTTCACCTCCACCATTGGCTTGACGTTTCCCAACGCAGCATGGAAAACCTTAAGCGGCTCATCCCCCGTCTTATCCCTGACAATATCAAATGCCCCATAACAAACCCTCTCAGCCGTACTCTTCTTTCCGTCCCGCAGAAGAATATTCAAAAATCTACCAACAACCTGATCCTTATACCTGGCATCCTGAACTACCTTTTGACGAAGAACGAGTGGCCTACGTGGCATTTTTTCCCCTACAAGAATTAACGAGTATTAAATTTGATCAGCGAAGGTTTAAGCGCGAGACTGCTACTTGGGGCGCTTTGCACCATACTTTGACCGGCCCTGCTTCCTGTTAGCCACCCCAACAGCATCCAACGCCCCACGAATCATATGATATCTGACACCAGGAAGATCCTTCACCCTACCGCCCCTCACCAAAACTATAGAATGCTCCTGAAGGTTATGACCCATACCTGGTATATATGCAGTCACCTCAAGACCCGTCGTCAAGCGCACCCGCGCCACTTTTCTTAACGCCGAATTTGGCTTCTTAGGTGTCGTAGTATAGACTCGGAGACACACCCCTCTTCGTTGAGGGCATTGGTTTAAAGCCGAACTTTTACTTTTTGCCTTAATTGTCTTACGACCACCACGTATTAACTGATTTACTGTTGGCATATTATTTCCATTTACTTACGTCTTTATTTTAAAAATTCATTGGGGCGAACCGAGCGATCTTATAGATTCACTTCCATTATGTCAAGCTAGATTTTCATCTTAAAAAGTAGCATTTATTATTTTTCACTTGACGAATGGACTTTATTCAAACTTGACTGATCCTCTGAAGAAAAAGTTACCTCTTCCTCTGTCCGCTTCGGAACAAAAGTTTCCCGATATTCTCCCCAACCCGTTCCAGCCGGAATCAGCCTGCCAACTATCACATTCTCTTTCAATCCACGCAAATCATCCGTACGTCCATTAATAGCAGCCTCCGTAAGAACCCGCGTGGTCTCCTGAAAAGAGGCCCCAGAAATAAAGCTATCAGTACTAAGAGAGGCTTTTGTGATTCCCAATAAGACAGGCTTACCTAATGCTGGCTGTCCACCCTCTGAAAGGACCCTCTCATTCTCATCATCAAAGACAGATTTATTGACCTGAGTGCCAGGCAAGAATGAACTATCGCCAGCATCTTCGATTCTCACCTTTTTCAGCATTTGCCGCGTTATGACCTCAATATGCTTATCATTAATTACGACTCCTTGAAGACGGTAAACCTCTTGCACTTCATCCACCAAATACTTTTGCAATTCTCTTGGCCCCAAGACGCTTAGAATATCATGTGGATTAGCAGACCCATCCATTAATGGTTCACCAGCCCTTACCCAATCACCTTCATGGACATTTACGTGTCGACCACGCGGGATAAAATATTCCTTCACATCACCAATCTTGTTATCCACGACGACCTTGCGCAAGCCTTTCACAAATCCACCAAATGACACCTCTCCATCAATTTCCGTGACAACAGCATGCTCCTTAGGCTTTCTCGCCTCAAACAACTCGGCCACCCGAGGCAACCCTCCCGTAATATCTTTTGTTTTAGTGGTTTCTCTAGGAATTTTTGCCAATACATCTCCGGGATATACAGCCGATCCTTTTTCGACAAAAATATGAGCTCCCACCGGCAAGAGATATCGTGCAGGAGATCCAGAAGAAAGTTTTGCGGTTTTTCCTGATTCGTCCTTAACAGACAACCGTGGACGCAAATTGGTCCCTGCCTGCTCGATTACCACCCGGCGCGACAAACCAGTGACCTCATCCACCTCCTCCTTCATAGTGACCCCTTCGGCAATATCACCGAAAGCCACCTTTCCTCCTACTTCAGTCAAAATCGTGAGTGAGTACGGATCCCACTCCACAAACTTCTGGCCAACTTCGACCCTTCCTCCATCTGAAACTTTTATCTTTCCTCCATACACCACCGGATATTTTTCCCGTTCACGGCCGGTCTCATCAATAACCGCAACCTTGCCATTGCGTACCATCACGACCCAATCCCCTTGTCGAGTCTTTACCGCCATGCTGGGATTATAAAAATCCGCATTTTTCTTTGCATCAAAACTTAAGAATTTAATCGTGCCATCATGCTTAGCTGCCAGAACAGTTTGCTCCACTACTTTACTGGCCGTGCCTCCAATATGGAACGTGCGCATTGTTAACTGAGTCCCTGGCTCACCAATGGACTGGGCCGCAATTACCCCAACAGGTTCACCCTTTTCTACAAGCCGGCCGCGCGCCAAATCTCTACCGTAGCATTTGGCACACACCCCCCACCGAGATTGGCATGTGAGAACTGAACGAATTTTCACGTGATCTATTCCCGCCTCAACAATTGTCTTACAAAGTTCTTCCTCTAACTCTTCATGAGCTTTTACAATTACTTCCTGCGTGACAGGATCGAGGACATCCTCTGCTGTTAACCGGCCAAGAATGCGTTCATCCAGGGGTTGAATCACTTCCCCCCCCTCTACTAACGCCGAGACTATAATTCCGTCCGTGGTGAAACAATCAGGCTCACTGATAATCACATCCTGAGCCGCATCTACAAGGCGCCTAGTCAGGTACCCTGAATTTGCCGTCTTAAGTGCCGTATCGGCCAACCCCTTCCGTGCCCCATGAGTCGAAATAAAATACTGCAAAACCGTGAGGCCCTCACGGAAATTGGCGGTAATTGGAGTTTCAATAATTTCTCCTGAAGGCTTAGCCATAAGACCGCGCATGCCCCCCAATTGCCGAATCTGCTGCGAGCTTCCCCTGGCGCCAGAATCCGCCATCATAAAAATAGGATTAAGACCTTCTGTTGCACCACGCCCTCCCCCCTCTTTAATTTCCTTCATCATTTCAATGGCAACTTCCTCACCGACATGGGCCCAGATATCGATAACCTTGTTGTATCGCTCCCCATTTGTAATCAACCCTTCACTGTATTGCTCCTGCACTTGGGAAACATCTCCCTTTGCTCGCTCAATCAATTCCTTTTTGCGAGAAGGAATATGCATATTATCGATACATATAGAAACACCGGCTTTGGTGGCATAGGAAAACCCTAAATCTTTTAATTGATCAAGCATGACGACCACCTCATGAAGGCCGGCTTGACGATACACACGATCAATCAGTTTTGTGAGCTCTTTTTTCGTCATAAGCTGATTCACGTGAGAGAAAGGCATGCTGGCCGGCAGAACCTCAGAAAGAATTACCCGTCCAACGGTCGTATCGATCATGTCTCCATCAATTCGCACTTTGATCCTAGCCTGCTCTTCCACTTCCTGAGAATCATAAGCGATCCGAACTTCTTCTGTAGACGAAAATATCTTCCCTTCCCCACGGGCATCATCACGATCCTTTGTCAGCCAATAGCACCCTAACACCATGTCCTGAGATGGAATAGATAAGGGCCGACCATTTGCAGGCGAAAGAACATTATTTGCCGCCATCATTAATACCCGACACTCAATTTGAGCCTCCACCGATAGGGGAACGTGCACAGCCATTTGATCACCATCAAAGTCAGCATTAAAGGCGGCACAAACTAACGGATGAAGACGAATAGCCTTACCTTCAACCAAAATAGGGTCAAAGGCCTGAATTCCAAGACGATGGAGCGTCGGAGCACGATTCAACATAACCGGATGCTCCCGAATGACCTCATCAAGGACATCCCAGACTTCGGGACGCTCCTTCTCAACTAAACGCTTGGCGCTTTTGATTGTGGTTGCAGCACCACGCTCTTCCAATTTATGGAAGATGAACGGCTTAAATAATTCCAACGCCATTTTCTTTGGCAATCCGCATTGGTTAAGCCGCAATTCAGGACCAACCACAATTACCGAACGCCCAGAGTAATCCACCCGCTTACCTAAAAGGTTTTGCCTAAATCGACCTTGTTTTCCTTTAAGCATATCGCTCAAAGATTTTAATGGACGCTTATTGGCTCCACGAATGACCCGACCCCGACGTCCATTATCGAATAAGGCGTCCACCGCCTCCTGAAGCATTCGCATCTCATTGCGGATTATGACCCCAGGCGCCTTCAATTCCACCAATCGCTTAAGACGGTTATTACGGTTTATCACTCGCCGGTAGAGGTCATTGAGGTCCGAGGTTGCAAATCGCCCTCCATCCAAAGGTACCAGGGGGCGAAGCTCGGGTGGCAACACCGGAATGGCATCCATTATCATCCACTCTGGGTTATTTCCTGACTTATGGAACGCCTCAATGACCTTCAGTCGTTTGGTAAGTTTCTTCCCTACCGCTGCGGAGGTCGTACTTTTAATTTTGACATGCCGCTCATCCCACAATGCAGCAATATCAACCTTGCGCAATAATTCACGAATAGCCTCAGCCCCAATCCCTACTTTAAAAGAATTGGCTCCATACTCCTCGACGCATTCACGATATCTTTCCTCCGTCAAGAGCTCCCGCTCTTTTAAATTCGTATTGCCAGGATCCAGAACCACATATGCTTCAAAATACAGAACCTTTTCCAGCTGCTTTAAACTCATATCCAAAAGAATCCCAATTCGACTTGGCACCCCCTTGAGAAACCAAATATGCGCAACAGGGGCAGCCAATTCGATATGGCCCATTCTTTCGCGTCGAACTTTCGACTGAATAACTTCTACTCCACATTTATCACACACAATACCGCGGTGCTTCATTCGCTTGTATTTACCGCAATTACATTCCCAATCTTTTGTCGGTCCAAAAATTTTTGCACAGAACAACCCATCACGTTCAGGCTTAAAGGACCGGTAGTTGATCGTCTCTGGCTTTTTTACCTCGCCATAAGACCACGAGCGGATCTTCTCAGGCGAGGCGATACGAATCCGCATGGCATCAAAAGAAACCGCATCACGAGGTTTTTCAAAAAGGGAATAGATACTGTCCAAGGTCGTTCCTCCGATTATGTTGAATGATGGGATTGCAGAATCAGACAACCCGTCTAATCAGCAGATTTGATCAGCTCCACATCCAACCCCAAACTTTGCAATTCCTTTACTAACACATTAAAGGATTCCGGAAGACCCGGCTCAAGGAAATTCTCCCCCTTCACGATTGCTTCATACATTCGTGACCGTCCAGGCACATCATCCGATTTCACCGTCAAAAATTCCTGCAAGGTAGAAGCTGATCCATATGCCTGAAGAGCCCAGACTTCCATCTCTCCTAAGCGTTGACCGCCGAATTGAGCCTTTCCTCCAAGCGGTTGCTGCGTAACCAGCGAATACGGCCCTATTGAACGGGCGTGAATCTTATCGTCGACTAAATGGTGAAGCTTCAACATATACATGTACCCCACGGTAACTGGACTCTTAAACGGTTCTCCTGTCCGACCATCATACACAACCGATTGGCCTGATTCCGGGAGCTTGGCTTTTTTTAATAACTCTTTGATTTCCTTTTCCGATGCTCCATCAAATACAGGGGTTTCAACCTGAATTCCTAAAGCCTTGGCCGCCCAGCCCAAATGCGTCTCCAGAATTTGCCCGACATTCATTCGAGAGGGAACACCCAGCGGATTCAGGACAATTTGAACGGGCGTTCCATCTGGAAGATAGGGCATATCTTCTTCGGCCATAATCCGAGAAACGACTCCCTTATTTCCATGGCGACCAGCCATTTTATCTCCAACAGCAATTTTCCTCTTAATCGCTAAATACACCTTAACAAGCTTAATGACACCAGGGGGCAATTCATCGCCACGTCGAAGACGACCAACCTTCTCATCGTATTGGGTCTGCAAGATTTCGATTTGGTCTTTTGCCTCCCGCTCAATTTCATCGAGCTTTTTCTGTTCTTCAGCGTCCGCCAAAATCACCCGACGGGCATCATCATCAGACAATTTGCGAAGAACTTCAGCGGTAATACGCCCTTTTTTCTTCAGAATAACCTCTCCACTATCAGGGTCCATTAAATCCCGCCCGACAAACTGCCCAAGCAATAGCTTTCGAATCTTACGATTTCTCTCTTCTTCAATAATTCGCAATTCTTCCTGATAGTCCCGCTCGACTTTGACGCGATCATCTGTCTCGATTGTTCGCGAACGCTCATCTTTGTCTACCCCTTTTCTGGAGAAAATCTTGACGTCCACGACAATACCTTCAATACCCGGAGGAACCTGAAGAGAGGTATCCTTCACATCTCCAGCCTTTTCACCAAAAATCGCACGCAATAATTTTTCCTCTGGCGTCAGCTGAGTCTCTCCTTTAGGCGTGACTTTTCCAACAAGAATATCGCCCGGCTTAACTTCCGCACCAATTCGTACGATACCACTCTCATCCAAATTTCGAAGAGCCTCTTCCCCAAGATTAGGAATGTCGCGGGTGATTTCTTCTTTTCCTAATTTTGTGTCACGCGCCTCCACTTCGAACTCTTCGATATGGATTGAAGTAAACACATCCTCCTTAACCATTTTTTCACTCAACAGAATGGCATCCTCATAGTTGTACCCCCCCCATGGCATAAATGCGACGAGCACATTTTTTCCCAACGCCAATTCTCCGCGATCCATAGCTGGACCATCCGCTAGCACCTGGCCCTGCTTGACAGGCTGCCCAATTCGAACAATGGGGGTTTGGGTGATACACGTATTTTGATTCGTTCGCTGAAATTTGATCAAATCATAGGTATCCAGGATTCGAGAACCTTTTTTCTTGTCCTCTCTTTCCTTGAGTCCAGTTCTTACCACAATTCTTCTCGCATCGACCGACTCAACAATCCCATCCCGTTGAGCAATTGCCAAATATCCAGAATCTCTCGCTACAACAGCTTCCATGCCCGTTCCAACCAAAGGCGCCTCACTTTTAATTGTTGGCACTGCTTGGCGCTGCATATTCGAACCCATAAGTGCCCGATTTGCGTCATCATGCTCAAGAAATGGAATTAAAGCAGTCGCCACACTGACCACCTGCTTAGGCGACACATCGAGGTAGTCCACCTTATCGGGGGTCGTGGTCACAAACTCCCCGGCTTCTCTGGCCGTAATCGTTTCCGAGGTGAGCGCACCCTCCTTATTCATGGCCGAATTAGCTTGAGCAATAACAACCTGATCTCCGTCCAATGGCGAGAGGAACTCAACGTCGTCTGTTACGCGACCTTTTCTTACCTTCCGAAAAGGAGCCTCAATAAACCCAAACTCATTGATCCGAGCGTAGGTAGCCAATGAAGTAATCAAACCGATATTAGGCCCCTCCGGCGTTTCGATAGGACAAATACGACTATAATGAGACGGATGAACGTCCCGCACCTCAAAACCTGCACGCTCCCTGGTTAACCCGCCTGGACCTAAAGCAGACAACCTTCGCTTATGGGTGATCTCTGCCAACGGATTCGTTTGATCCATAAATTGCGAGAGTTGGCTTCCAGCAAAAAACTCCTTGATGGCACCAACTATAGGCTTGGCATTGATCAGGTCATGAGGCAATACGGTTTCCATGTCCAACAGATTCATCCGCTCTTTAATGCTTCGCTCCATCCTAGCCAAACCAATACGAATTTGATTTTCCAATAATTCCCCAACTGATCGAACACGACGGTTCCCCAGATGGTCGATATCATCCACAGCACCTTTTCCGGCTTTCAGATCAACTAAACATCTCACTACTTCAACAATATCCTGAGCAGATAACGTCCTCTGTTCCAATGACAGATCCAGGTTAAATCGCTTGTTCATCTTTAGCCGACCAACAGGGGAAAGGTCATACCGTTTGGGATTCAGAAAAAGATTTTCAAACAACAACTTTGCTGACTCAATGGATGGCATCTCTCCAGGCCGAAGGCGTTTGTAAATTTCTACCCAAGCTTCCTCCTTTGAATTGGTCCGCTCGGCTTCCAATGTATCCAGAATGACAGGGCTAGTGGTAGGACTATCCAGGTAAATGACCTTAAATCCTTCAACTCCGCTTTCCAGAATTCGCTCCAACACCGGCGCCGTGAGCCGTTGATTTTTCTCTAGAATAACTTCCTGGGTTCCGGGATCCACAAGTTCGGTTAAAACAGCTCGACCAACCAAGTCTTCCTGCTTGATAGGAATTTCTTTGATTCCAGCTGAACGAATACGGCCCATGAGGGTCTTATTAAGCTTGGTACCTTCTTTAACCAATGGCTCGCTGGATCCCTTCTCAAAGAGATCTGCAGGAGATCGCAATCCTGCATGAATGTCGGGATCAAGCTTGCGAAGCAAAGCACCATTAACGACACGCACTTCCTCTACCGGGTAATACATCTTAAGAAGGTCATCAGTACTAAAACCAAAACCTTTTAATAAAATAGTGGCTGGCATCTTCCTGCGTCGATCAATTCGTACATACAAAATATCTTTGGCATCATATTCAAAATCGAGCCATGACCCTCGATAGGGAATGATCCGACCTGAAAATAATACCTTCCCACTTGAATGAGTTCGGCCCTTATCATGGCCAAACGACGGACCAGGGGATCGATGCAACTGGCTAACGGCCACTCGTTCCGTGCCATTCACCATAAAAGTGCCGCGTTCGGTCATCAACGGCAACTCACCGACATAGACCTCTTGCTCCCGAACATCCAACACTCTATTTTTTACACTTTTATCTTGTTGATCAAAAACGACCAATCGCACCCGAAGCTTTAATGGTGCGGCAAAGGTCATTCCCTGCTCAATACATTCCCTAGTGTCATATTTAGGAGTTCCGAGGGAATAGCTGGAAAATTCTAAAATGGCTGAATTGTTATAATCCATTATGGGAAACACGCTTTTAAACGCAGCATGCAACCCCTTGTCCTCCCGACGATCCGGCAATGTTTCTGCCTGCAAAAATTCCTCATATGAACGACGCTGGACTTCGACTAAATCCGGAATTTCAATATGTGAGCGAATTTTTGAAAAGCTATGTCGCTGAACACTGCCCTCAAAGGCTGGTTGTCCCATTCCTGTCTCCTTAAGGATTAACGGCCATTTCAGCTTCCTGCTGGATCTCGAACCTTCCCAACATTGCCTCTACATTCGAGTCCTCAAAACGAGGAGAGAAAACTACTTTACCTCTACGGTTGCACCAACTTCTTGAAGTTTTTTCTTAATGGTTTCCGATTCCTCTTTGGATACACCTTCCTTCACCGCCTTCGGTGCCGCTTCAACTAGATCCTTAGCTTCTTTCAAACCCAACCCAGTAATCTCTCGCACCACCTTGATGACTTGAATCTTTTTATCCGCTGGCGCACTACCCAAAACCACCGAAAACTCCGTCTGCTCTTCAGCTGCAGGAGCAGCTGCGCCAACCGCAGCAGCCATGACTCCAACCGGTGCCGCTGCCGTCACACCAAACCGATCCTCCAAACCCTTAACAAGATCAGACAATTCCAGGACACTCATGCCCTCTATAACCTTAATGAAATCTTCCTTTGACATTTTAGTTTCTGTTGCGCTCATCTCCCCTTCTCCTTTCTGCGTTTTGTTTTCTTGTATTGCGGCTAATACCGCAACAATACTTCTTACAATTTGACCTAACACCCCGACAAACCCTCGGATTGGGCCCTGAAAGGCCGACAGCAACATCGCCAACAACTCCGCCTTTGAGGGCAAATCCGCCACAGAAGATAGACGAACTGGATCTAGCTCGACCCCGTCCAGGATTGCTCCCTTGAGTTGCAATTTCTCTTCACATTTTTCACTTTTAATAAAATCCCGAATAACTTTCGCAGGCAATACCGGATCATCGTACCCAATAACCAATGCTGATTGCCCCTTAAAGAAGGGTTGCAGAGGAACGAGGTCCGTTCCCCCAATAGCTCTCACGGCAAGGGTGTTCTTGACCACCTGAAAATTTGACTTCGCCTGCCGAAGTTTTTTCCGCAAATCATTTACTTGATTCACGGGCATACCTGCGCATTCCGTCACTATAGCTATCCGCGCTCGAGCAAACTGCTCATGCATGACTGCAACAGCTTCATTTTTATCCGTTTTTTTCATACTTCGAACTCACCTGCTGAGATTAAAGTTTCAACTGACCTGCTTTGCAATTGCGACTCCGTCTAGATGGATACCCGGCCCCATAGTGCTGGATAACGTCGCACTTTTCACATACTTCCCTTTACTTGAAGAGGGCTTGGCCTTCATGATGGAATCAAAAACTGACTGAGCATTTTCTCTAATTTGTTCCCCATGAAAAGACACTTTTCCAACAGGAACATGAATATTGCCTGCCTTATCAACCTTAAACTCGACCCTCCCCCTCCTAATCTCTTGAATGGCTTTCCCAACCTCAAAGGTCACCGTTCCAGTTTTTGGATTTGGCATTAACCCTCGTGGCCCTAAAACTTTCCCCATTCTTCCGACAGCACCCATCATATCCGGTGTCGCAATCATGGAGTCAAAATCCAGCCACCCATCTTGAACTTTCTGCAAAAGATCATCGCTCCCCACAAAGTCCGCCCCGGCCTCCCTTGCCTCCTGTTCCTTTTCCCCTTTGGCAATCACCACGATTCTGACCTTTTTCCCCGTTCCGTGCGGAAGGACCGTAGTCCCGCGAACCATCTGGTCCGCACGCTTGGGATCTACCCCAAGACAAAGCGACAACTCTACCGTCTCATCGAACTTAGCAAAAGCAGCCTGCTTTACCAGGTCACTCGCCTCCTCCAATGAATACAGGGCCTTTGTTACCTTCGCTAAAGCCGATTCAAATTTCTTTCCCACGGCGTACACCTTCTGTTAAAAGCCTCACAATATTTTTATCCCTCAACAGTAATGCCCATACTTCTTGCAGTTCCTGCAATCACATTCATCGCAGCTGGAATATCGCTGGCATTCAAATCTTCAACCTTCAACTTAGCAATATCCTCTAGCTGTACCATGGTGATTGTCCCAACTTTATTTTTGTGGGGAATTCCTGAACCCTTTATGATACCTGCAGCCTTTTTCAGTAAATCTGAGGCCGGAGGAGTCTTGGTCACAAAGCTGAAGCTTCTATCTTTATATACAGAAATGACCACCGGGATAATGCTCCCTTCCTGCTTCTGGGTCCTAGCATTAAACTGTTTACAAAACTCCATAATGTTCACGCCATGTTGTCCCAGTGAAGGCCCAACAGGGGGAGCAGGATTGGCTTTTCCAGCCGGAATCTGCAATTTAATTTGACTAGTTACTTCTTTGGCCATGCCTTCACCTACCTTGCATCGACTTGCGTAATGCTTAAAATTAAAAAGTAATAATCCACCTTAAACGCGCTCAACCTGAGAAAACGCTAATTCCACCGGGGTTGAACGGCCAAAAATACTGACTAGCGCCTTGACCCGACCATGATCCTGATCCACCTCATCCACCAATCCATTGAAACCCAAAAAAGGACCGTCCACAATCCGGACATTGTCACCTTTTGAAAAATTCGCCAACTCCCTTGGAGCCGTCACGCCGGACTCCAACTGCTTTAAAAGCGTGGCCACCTCTTCGGGCTCAAGCGGGATTGGCCTGGTTCCGCCTCCGATAAAACCAGTAACCTTTGGGGTCTCCTTGATCATTGCAACTACCTCATCCCCAAGTGGGCCATTAGCTTCGAGCAGAACATACCCTGGAAAGAACTTTCGCTTAGATGCCCGGCGTTTTCCTTCTTTAAATTCCACTACATCTTCAGTAGGGACAAGGACTTGCGCCACCGAATCCGCCATTCCTAATTGATTCGCCCGCTCAACAATCCCAGAGCGAACACGCCCCTCATATCCCGCATAGGTGTGAATGACATACCAATGACTCGACATGAATTCCCTTCTATAAATGCTAAATAACCCTGCTAATTAACCAAACAAGAAACGAATCCACCACAGAGAGGAACAAGGACATGATAACGCAAAACAAGAGAACCACTGTGGTTGACCCAATCGTCTCAGACTTAGTGGGATAAGAGATTTTTTTAAGTTCCCCATGCACATCAGAAAAAAATTCAGTAATGGAAAACCATATCTTCTTAAACACGACTTACCCCCCTCAACCTTTTTCAAAACGACAACAATAAATTTATGTTTTTTTGCACATTACATCAATGGACAATCATCCATTATGGCAGGGGCACAGGGATTCGAACCCGGACTTTCGGTTTTGGAGACCGACGTGCTAGCCGTTGACACCATGCCCCTCTAACCTGCACGCAACCCAAGATGACCCATACCATCAATCACTTCACCTCTTTGTGAGAGCTATGCTTTCGACAAAAACGGCAGTATTTTTTCACTTCCAGCCGATCTGGATCATTTTTCTTGTTTTTCATTGTCGAATAATTTCGGCGCTTGCAA
>JAGQKG010000069.1 GCA_020430245.1 Nitrospira sp. | reverse complement strand
TTGAAGAATGGAATTCAACAGATTACGAAGGTCGGCAATGTTCGAGAAAAAGTTCGAAAGACGATCCTCGAAAAAATCCGGCATGATGGCTTCATATCCCTCTACGACGGGGAGGAACACATACTCATCGAATTTCGCATTAAAATTGTACATCGACCGGTTAAATCCTTCTATTGGATCATAGACATCAATGACAAAACGTTTGCCGGGATACACCACCTCCTGGATCGGGCGGCGGGCTGGTTCAATGATCCCCGTTTCAGCAACAGGAATCTTGTCGCTAGGTACGGGAGGAGTGGAGTCCGTCCGGGATGATTCAGACGCCGCTGCCATTGCCGTTGTCCTCTCAAGAGAGTCTTGGGATTCTTGTATTCTTCGTTCCAAGACCAGAAACTGTTGATTGAGTTGATCGCGGAGATCGGGATAGTTTTCGTCATCGGTGCTGTGTGTGACATTGGGGACTGGAGCCGATTGCGTCAGCGGTTGCTCCTTCAGGCGGAAACTTGCAGGAGTGGTGAATGCCGGAAACGGTTTTTGGTTCTTCTGGAGGCTGGTGGGAGATACGGGATTGTTGAAGTATTCAACGATGTAGGCCAGGGTGACATGATGCGCAAGATTTCCGCAATGTCCTCCTCGTGGATAGATTTTAGCCCGGGGGCCAAATACCGACAATAAATAATCCAGTTCCCCCTCACCCAGAATAAAATCATCCGCATTATGTAATAACCCAATTTTGTTGGAATGCTTCAAATAATCTTCCAGGCTGGTAAGGCTCAGGTTTTCGATGAGGCTCTGTTCGGTGAGGTTGGGGTATTTGATTTTAAAAAACGGGTAGAACATCTCACGGAAATAATCGAGAAATGTCACGCGAGTCGACACTTTATAGTAGTTGGTTAAGGAATCGGTCGTAGAGAGGACCAGATTTTTCGGTTTGATATAGCCGGAATTGGTTAAAACGTCCGATGTAAAGATCATATTTGCTGAAGAAAGACGGAACGAAGTCCCGATGAGCGCTGCCAGTACTTCATCAGCAGGTTCCCGATCCTGATAGGCTGTATATAAAAAATCTCCTGAGAAATTGACGAAGTCACCCTTCCGATATACTTCCGAAAACGCATGAAATACCCTGTCAAAAAATTCCGGAAACGTATCAGCGACTCCGGGAATATTTTTAGCCAACATGTCATCCAGGATAGAGGTCGAGGTATACAAGCTGACCGGCGGGTTGATCATGAGCACCTTTTTAAAATGAAAATCTCCCTGTTCCTCATCCAGTTTTGACACAAAGGCCGCCTGGGCAGCGCCTAGACTGTACCCGGTGAGATAAAATTCCGTGACCTGAATATCGCTCTGATGTTCCAGCCAGGCCAACCGCATGACACGATACAAGTCTTGTGAATCCTCCAGGAGATGGCCGGGCATTCCTGTGCTGGAGGCCGAGACAATGAAATTCGGATGAGTGGGGGAAGACAGCGACAGCACATGGAAACCGGCTTGATAAAAAGCGTGCTGCAGGACCGTCATTTTTTCGGAACTATAGCCTGCCCCCGTCCCGGCGATGACAAATATTAACGGGGCGGGACCTTTCTGGGCGGCCAGGGAATATCGCAGTTTCTCGTCATACCAGAGTACGTTCGGGACCTTATGGTCCAGGAATACCCTCAGCTCAAAATCCTTCACGGGGATTTTCTTTGGAAGCGCAGCCCTCAAGGCGATCGGTGTTTCCGTAACGGTTGCCGCATAGGAATTGAGGTCCGGATAATCATACAGGACCTCCTGGGCATGACTGACCCCCGACAAGGTCCATGCTATGATGATTGTCAAAAAAAGTTGAATGATTTTTTGGCTACCTATCAATTGCATTGTCATCTGTCCTCTACAATTTATTGAATCTCCTGACATACCGAAAAGCCGATAACTCTGCCAGATGATTCAAGACATTTTCAATAGAAGGTGAATCTTGCCGAGCATGGGCGGGTAAGAAGACATTCGAATCCAAATGTCGTCGAACGTCAAGCAATCCAGTTATCGCTGGGCGAGTTCCATTTTTATTTGTTGCCCAGGAGTCTTGATCCCAATTTCGGTATTGTGGAAAATCCAGGTCAGCGTTAGCGCTGCCCTGTTGTATTCAAAAAAAAGGAAAGGCCATCTTTGCTCGTCTTCTTTCTCGGCCAGATTTTGATAGGGTATACTCCCGCGAACCATCCTGGTCCACCAAGTCAATAATCATGTCAGATTCCTATCGATTCGGAGATTATCAACGTGCACTGGGGCATGGATACGATGAACTCAGTTTCAATTCCATGAAGCCAAATTTGGAATGGGATGCGCAAGGGCATTTGATCCCCTACCAACCGCTCCGGATTTTTCTGACGGCTGAGGAAATTTACAAACTCCTACGCCCCTATATCTCGGTTCGATTCATGGAACAGGTCAAATCGGTCGTCCCCCTGGCGCTATACTTGGCGTTGTTCCAGATCTTGATTTTGCGCCAACTGGTCCAGAACTCCTGGATGATCATGAGTGGCCTGTTTGCCGTGATCGTTGGGCTGATGTTTTTCATGGAAGGTCTCAAGCTTGGCCTCATGCCCTTTGGCACCATCATCGGCAAGCGCCTGCCAGAAAAATCACCCTTACCATTAGTATTAGTCATTACCCTTCTTCTCGGTATCGGTGTCACCTTTGCGGAACCTGCTATCGGGGCCTTGAAAGTCGCCGGCCAGAATGTCGTGGTTGAGAAAGCCGCCTATCTGTATGTCCTGTTGAATGACTGGTCCGGAACCCTTGTGTTGGTGATCGGGTTCAGTGTGGGTTTAGCGGCCGTCATTGGCACCTTGCGGTTTTTATATGGCTGGAGTCTTAAGCCGTTTATTTACGCGTCCCTGGCTCCGGTGCTCGCCTTGACGCTCTATGGGGCATCCGATCCGGATCTGATGAACGTACTAGGATTGGCCTGGGATGCCGGCGCCGTAACAACGGGGCCGGTCACCGTGCCATTGGTTCTGGCATTGGGTATCGGCATCGCAACGGCAGCCGGGAAAGGAGATTCAGGGTTATCCGGTTTCGGAATTGTCACTATGGCCTCCCTTTTCCCCGTCATTGGCGTGCTTAGCCTGGCTTTTTACATTGCATCCACGGTGACACCCGCTGAAATTATTGCGGCCGCCAACCACGTATCCGGAGCAGGTCAAGCCGTTGCACCCGCCTGGTATGCTCGCAGCCCTGGTATGGAGATTGTGTTGGGTGTGCGTGCCATCCTCCCACTCGTCCTGTTTCTATTCGTGGTCCTCAGCCTCATACTCAAAGATTCGCTCCCCAATAAGGGCGAGATTCTGTACGGGATTGGCCTGACGATTATCGGCATGTGTGTTTTTAACTTGGGGCTGACCTACGGACTTTCACAATTAGGAGGGAACGTGGGTAGCCTGGTTCCTGCTGCATTCATGTCCCTCTCAGGCGTGCCAATATCACCTATTTATGTTTATTCGGTAGGGTTGATTCTTTCACTGGTATTTGCCTGGGGACTTGGCTTTGGTGCGACAGTGGCGGAACCGGCCCTGAACGCCCTCGGCACAACGGCCGAAAATCTGACCAACGGGGTGTTCAAGAAAAAAACATTGATTATGGCGGTCTCCCTTGGTGTTGCGGTCGGGATTGCCACGGGTTTAGCCAAACTGATTTTTGATTTGCCGTTCGTTTGGTTGATCCTCGTCGGATATCTCTTGGCGTTCGTGCTCACCATTTTTTCCAGTGAAGCCTTCGTCAACGTGGCCTGGGACAGTGCCGGTGTCACCACCGGACCCATAACCGTCCCGCTGGTCTTAGCCATGGGACTGGGATTTGGAAATGCTACGCACGCCGTGGAGGGCTTTGGCATTCTTTCCATGGCTTCCATCGGCCCCATTCTGACTGTGTTGATGACCGGTCTTTGGGCAGATTACAAAGCCAAGGCACAAGCTCGTGCGGCCCTTGAAGTAAGGGCTTCCACACACGTAGAGGAGGTTCAAGGTATATAAAATGAGTACGAACATGACATATCTCACTGACGTAGCCATGATTACCTGCGTGGTGCAATCAGGGGAGGCCGACGTGATTGTCAAAGCCGCCCGAGATGCCGGAGCAACGGGAGCGTTGGTCTACCATGGTAGAGGAATAGGCATTCGCGAACGTTTGGGAATACTGGGATTTGCCGTGGACGCTTCAAAGGATGTTATCAGTGTCTTGGTCTCTTCCGAACAAACCGATATCGTGGCCAGCAACATTTTTAAGGCCGGCCAGTTCGATACGCCGGCGAGAGGTTTCCTATACATCACGCCATTAGAAAAGGCCGCAATCTATATTCCAGAGGCCGTGAAGGAACGATTACAAAATAAGGGTTCTGCGAAGGAAGGATTATGAGCGCCGGACAAGACTCCAACCACTCCATGCCTCTTGAGTCCAGTCAGATTATTACCTGCGTTCTTCCCGATGACGGCACGGACAGGATATTACTCCGGATATTGCGTGAAGAAAAGAGCATCATTCGTGCCGACAGTGTTTCCTGCCGGGGCATTGCTGTCCTTCGGGAAGCTTTGAGCAAAAAGGACCGTTTGCCCGAATCGACTTTAGTCAGGATGGTTACTGTCGTGGTCTTGGATACAGAAGCCGAGGCGCTCTTCGCGTACATATACGAAAAGGCCCGTATCGGCCGTCCGGGTGGTGGAATGCTGCTCTTGAGTAAGCCTGTCATGTCTACTCTTTACTCTCTTCCCGAAGGTTGATGCCCCATACACCACAAGCAAAATCTTCATCATCATGGAAAAGGGAACATGTCTCTTTCTGGTCTTTCACAAACTTAGGAGAAGCCTTTTGCTCCCAACGTGGATGGATCTCAGTCTCATAGGCGTTCCGAGCATTGAAGATGACGGTGTGGCCACGATTGAAACACGTATCCTCAAATGACGTGTGTACCAAGGGCTGAGCCCATTTTGGAAACTTCGGCGATCTTTCCCCAAACCGATGAATATTTTTCCAGGGATTCCCATGGGAATGGTCCGTTTGATCCGGATCCTGTAAGGAGGCACGGTATTGATCCCGTATCCTTTCATCCTGAGTTCAACTGATCTTGAAGTATCGTGGGATGAGCCGTCGAGGGGAATGTAGGGTTGGGAAATGTGAAGATGTTGTCTTGTCTGGCTCCTTGGCTGCCTCTACGTAGCAGCCAGACAAGTTTTATGTGCTAACCCCTATTTTATAACAACAGACAGGAATACTCCTTAGCTTGCCGGGTGGCGCCTTCACTCCTTTAGACTTTTTTTCCAGGTTTTGTCCCGCATCATGGCGAGGAGGATAGCGACCCCCCCGATGATGGCTCCGACCCCAAAAATTTGGAAGATATTGACTCCCCCGATGATCGGGCCTTTAGAAAGAGCCATCACAATTGAGGTTCCGATGACCAGGGCTGAGGTAATCGCAGCCACGGCCAGTCGGCTGACAGCTCGTATGAGTACGTGTTTGAGTTCCTCAAGTTGAGTCAGCTCTATGCAAAATTTCAAGTTACCGGTTTTCACCGTATAGATTCCGCGGCGTATCTCCTTGGGCAGGTCCGCGAATAACTCTAAATATTGTATGAGGACTTTTAGACCGCGTTTTCCGAGGGCTTTGGGAGACAACTGGTTGAGCACAGCCTCTTGAAGGGTTGGCTGTATGGCGACCATCATGTCAAAACCAGGGTCAAGCTTCTTAAATGCCCCTTCCAGTGACACAAACACTTTGAGAAGCATAGCCTGATCCGGGGGCATCGTGAGATTGTTGTTCCGGACCAAACCTAATAAGTCTCCCACCATAACCGATAGGTCCATATGTTCCATGGATCTTCCGGAATACTTTCCCAGAAATTCATCAACGGCGACCAAGAGGTCTCCCGGGTCTTCTCCTTCCCGCTCAGACCATTGTAAGAGGATCGTGCAGAGGCCTTCAGCATCATTTTGCAATAACGCCTGCAACAGCCTCATGATTTGTTGCCGTCTAATCTCAGAGACGCGTCCAATCATGCCAAAGTCGATGAAGGCAATACGTTCACCCGGCAAAATGAAAAAATTGCCTGGGTGCGGATCCGCATGGAATAATCCATCAACCATAATCATTTTGAGCACGGCATTGGCCCCTGTCTGGGCAATGCGTTTGCGGTCCATCCCTGCCTGATCGATGGCTTGAATATTCACGCCGGGTATCCCGTCCACAAACTGTTGAACGCAGATGCGTTCCTTTGTCCATTCCCAGTAAAATTTGGGAATCACGATCTGATCATTATCCTCGAAGTTGGCCGAGACTTGCTCCGCATTCTGCCCTTCCGTCATGAAGTTCAGTTCATTCTGTAAGGATTTCACGAATTGCTGAGCAACTTTTTGAGGATGATAGGTGGCGAGTTCCGGAACGTTATTTTCTGCTAACGAGGCCATGTATGTTAATAGACGCATATCGGATTCGATCTTCTCTCGGATGCCTGGGCGTTGAATCTTGAGTATGACGTTGGTCCCATCTTTTAGTGACGCACGGTGAACCTGGGCCATGGAAGCGGCAGCCAGTGGTTTGGTGTCCACCTCCTGGAAGATTTCGTCAAGGGGTGCTCCCAAATCCTCCTCGATCTGAGGGCGTAGCTCTTCGAAGTCAAGTCGTGGTGCCTGCGATTGGAGTTTTTCAAATTCGCTGATCCACTCAGGTCCGAACAGGTCAGGGCGAGTCGCAAGGATTTGACCAAGTTTGACAAACGTTGGCCCGAGTACTTCAAAGAGTTTCCGTATACGTTGAGGACGTTCGAGATGGGCAATGTCTTCTGCGTACTTCCACCCCAAAATCTTGCCTGTCTGTTCAGCGGCGGCTTCAAGCCCCATTTTTTTAAAAATATCGCCGAATCCCGCGATACTGAATGCTCTGATGATTTCGTGTAACCGACCCAGGTCGGCCATTTTGGATTGGAGCCCCATCCTCAATTCCTCCTTACGATGTCTAGATTTTTTGTGCTATTGTGCTTCTCTGCAGGGTTCAGCCGGACCTCAAAGGCAAATTTTGAAAAGTCCCCATCCTTCAGAAAGAAGGGCGACATGGTTCCTGAATGTCCGTTTTCAAGGACTGTACTGCCGTTGCAATCTGGCTTCTTCCAGGGAAATCTGCTGTAATACTGTCATCATTATGTGAAGAATGAAAAGGAAAGGCAACTGATCCGAGCTGATTATCGGGTGCTGTATGCCGAAAGAAGAATCTATTTTTTGTGAAGTCCCTTTGGACATGCAGGTGCCATCCTTCTTCGCCAAAAACTGTATAGGTGTTAGCTCTCTGGTAACCTTGTCCCTAACTTGTTAAATCCTATGTTCGGTGTATTTTTATCAATGGTTTTGTATTAAGAAGGGGAAATGATTATGCGGGTTTCATCCAGCGTAAATCTTCCTTTTGTATTTCCCTCCGTAAAAAGAGGTGTTCTGAAATCGGGGTTCACGACCATGGTTGATGTGCTGGTAAGTGCCTGCCTCATTCTAGTGGCCTTCACCAGCCCTGCGATGGCCGTTCTTACGGCCGAGGAATTACTGAAGGCTTTGCCCCTTTCCGACGGTGAACGGAAGGATGTCCTCAAAGGAGAGATTGTCCGTTTTACGACCGAAGAAGGCTCGGACCGGGAACTGGCGCTAGGAGCCGTTTTGCTGGTGCCGAAAGTCCCTGAAAATTTAGTTCCACTCTGGCGGGAGGCTGTCGTATTCAAGCTTGTCGGGGCGGTGACAGCGTTTGGCGAGATTCCTGACAAGGCGACAGTGGGTGACTTTGCAGGAGTGAAATTACAGCCCAATGGGGAAGAAGAAGCCAAACGCTACCTCGAGGCCGAACCGGGTGAGATGTTGAATCTGGACGGGAAAGAAATCTCCGCTTTTCAAGCTCTCAAGGCCAAAGGCGGGTCTCTTGCTGAAGTTGAGACACTGGTGCGGGAACAATTGCTGGCCCGGTATCAGGCCTATCGCGAAAAGGGTCTGGCAGGCATCCCTCCCTATGCTCGGGGTAAGGAAGAGATGTTTCAGTTGAGTCAGGATCTTGTTCTTGCCACCAATGCGGCAAAACTTGTCGCCAAATACTTTCCTTCCTTTCAGGAAATCTTACTCAAATATCCAGCCATCCAGGCCAAGCAACTTGAGACCCGCTTTAATTGGGCCAATGTTGAGGTGTTTAGTCGTCCGACATTGATCTTGAGCCACCGCATGTTATTCAATGAGGGCGATGCGTATGTGGTGGTTGACCGACACTTTTATGCCAGCCACGAATATAATGGCTTGCAGTCAATCGGGGGAGCACTTCCCGCGGAAGAGGGCTCGCTGTTGGTTTCCCTCTATCGTATTTCCACCGATGGCGTGGCAGGTTTTGGATCTTCGGCGAAGCATCCAGTTGCCCGCGGGTTGATGGGGCCCTATTTCGAAGAAATCTTTGAAGGCATTCGTAAGAAAGCGAAATAATTTCAGACCGTGGTGAACGGATCCCGTACCACTCTGTCCTTTCAAAAATCATGATAAGATCCGGAAGTGGGTGATATGGGAAATGTCATCCTTACGGAGATGTTATGGGAGCCCTGGCTGTAGGGGAGTTGTCGCGCCAGGTGTTTCGTGTGACGACTCCAATGCGTTGGTTACGACTGTAGAAGATTGCATTTCACATCCAATGCATTTCTTTACAATGAATCATGAATGGGGCCACCGCTCCAACAGTATGCCATCACCCAAATGATCAGAAACCACGTGCAGATGATCGACCAGAACGGTAGAGAGAAGTTCCAGAGAAAAGACCAAAATCGTCAACAATGCCGGAGTAATCAATATGGCTGTCAGACACTCGCCCGGTCTCACGGAGGCGCGCTAAACCGTATATCGGGAAGGTACCCATGGCCGATCCCTCACATAATTGGAGTTGAAAAGGGAAGGCTGATCCGAAAACACCGGAACAAAAAGGAGTGCCATGACAGCGATTTTTGTGACAGCCTCTAACGCACTCTGAGGTCTTTTATCGTATCGTATGGGCCTTACATTATTTCGATCGAGCTGAGCTTATTTGAGGGATAAATTTGGCGGAAGAGTAGGGCCATGCTTCGCCTACCGGCCGCTTGACGGTCAGATAATTCATCAAATTCATCTCAAACTGCCCTCCTGCTTCCGTAAAAGTAAATTGCCCATTGAAATATCCCACCACTATTTTCTTCAATAGTCGGTACGTTCCTCCAATCCTTCAGCCCGCAGGATATCGCGCACTGCCGTATGGGGTGCAACGAGCCGAATGCGAATGCTCATCCCCTTGAGTGTCGTATGCGATGTGGCCTGCATTTTTGCACCGTTCAGGTCGACAATGGAGGAAGTGGATAGATCGCCTACCACCAGCCTCAGCCCTCCGGTTCTTGAAACGGCATCACGCATGTGCTCGGCGTTAAAGTAACGCAGTGATGTATCAACACGAAATACGAGGACACCCGGAATCATCTCATTGTTAGAGATTGCGTCTGATATTGGAGGAGGTTCTGGTGCCGGGAAGGCGGTCGAGGAAGGCCCAGTAGCAGGATGCCGGCGAACGCGACCATTGCAAGACACGGAAGTCAACCATTTGTGGCGACATTCAAAACGCCTATAAATTTACATGATGTGGAGAGGAAAGAGTTTTTGGTATCCTCATATGGATGAACATTTGAAAATACTCTTCATGGCATCCGGGAAGCCTGAAGACGACTTGGCTGTGCCGGACGTTTATAGACTATATAGCGCTAATGAATCGTACGCTTTCACAAGTCTTTCCCAAGCAAGCGAGTTTTCATGCAAATGTGACAGAGGCACTAGTATTGTTGGGTCATGCGGTTATCAATGGCCGGCGGAACGCCGAACATTTTATTCGGGGTTATTCTCAGTTTTGGATTGATGCCGGAAGGAAGTGCCGTAAATGGCGGGATGAGTGTGTTCAAAGAAGAATGGTGGTTTTAAGAAAAACTACATGGACAACCGTAGCCCGGTGAATTTCTCGGTCGGTCTCGACGGAGAGATCAGGGCTTTCACAAAAGGCGACAACTCATGCATTTCCCAATTCAGACATTACAAGTTTTTAACGTCGGAGTGATGATGGGAGTGTTCATCGGTTTTCCCATGACAAGTCTTGGAATGACCGAGGCCATTACAACCCCTCCTCCGGTGAGTGGTCATGAACTGTCCGTTCAATCCATCACCCCGGCTGATGTGTTCGCACGTGTCCAACTGGTACGGAAAGAATTGGACGATCTCCGGTTTGAAATGGGAAAACCCAAGAGTCGCGAAGTAGGTCTACTGGTTGAAGATGCGACTCCACACGAGGTGTTCTTTCAAGCGAAAACTCTTAATCGGAAAGTGGCCCGGTTGGTCACGGAACTCACCGAAAAACCGGAGATCATTGGTACAGAAGAAGATCCGGAGGATATACATCCATTTCATGTCTGGAACATGATCGATACCTCGCTGCACCACATCCTGTCTCTTAAGCAGCAACTCGGGCTCCCTCTCACAAACAGTGAAGCCCTGGCTGATGCCGGAACCACTCCCAATCAGGTTTTTTTTGTTATAGGATTGGCCAATACTCAACTCAATCTGTTACTGATGCATCAGTTCTCTCCGAAGGATGCTGCAGAAATGGTCAGTCTGGGTATTGAATACACCACACAACTTTTGCGTCGATTTCCGACTGCTCCCGCTCCTGCTCCTCTCCCTTCCCTTGAACGAGGTCGCAAGTCATGGAATAGCTACGATCATCTCATTGATTGCTATATGGTCTTAGGAAATATCGCCCGTGCTTCTAATATTCGCATGTTAACGTTGGCCCCACAAAACCTTGATCGTCCCGATATTCAATCGAATGATGTCTACGATTTAGCTACCCTGGTTATCTCTGAACTCGCATATCTGCATGCCCATCTTCCTCATATTCCTCCACCCCAACCGGTCGGACTTCATGCGCCTATCTTGCCTTCCCATGTGTATCAACAGGTCGGTGGACTCCTGGCCCAATTGCAGGAATTGCAAACGCAGGTTCAAGCACATCCCGATTGGCTCCAATAGATTGTTCGCCCGAATGAGAGTCGGAAACAACCCTCTATGACGCCATGATCCCTCGACGGCATCTTGAGGCGACAGACCTGCTGGATGTTTTTGTGCTGTGCAAGCGGCTGTTCATAAGGGGGAAATACACATGAACGACATCATTGGAATAACCTATCGATGAACAAGTATTTGTTGTGTGGTTGTTATTCTTTCTACTCCTCATCACTCCAGGCTCGGAGTATGTATATGTAGAGGATGAGCCTAAGCCTAAGCCGGCTCCCTTGTCTCCCCAATCCTCGAAATTCTCCGAAGCTGCCTCACATGTGGGTTCCAGCGCTTGCGCCGATTCTCACTGGACGATCTTTCACAGCCGACAACCTTCCGAATATGCGCTTCGATACAACCGGTGTATGCGAATTCCGACTTGGACGAGTCCCACGGTAGGAACTGGGTGCTCCCTCCATTATCCGCACAACAACTCGATCAACGGCTTGAGGCGTGTCCATGAAACCGGGAGCCCGATGGTTGGTACGGGAAACGCGATGGGGAATCTGTGATGGATCAGAAGATCGGTAATGACTGGCGATATGATTATTTCTATGACGGAGGGTACGGCCATGCAACTCAGAGATCCCTGTTCATGTTGACAGCGATCCTTGAGGAAATGCGGGTATAGCGCCGGACCTGTCGCCGGCCATGCCGATCATGATTCTGGCTGGTGCTTCACCGTTTTTCTCCGAAGGTAGTCGTGGCTTGTGTTGTGGGAGAGGCTCTCTTCTCCCTGGGTGCCGCAAGCTTGGCAGCCTGCCGTAATGGAAAAATCCGGGTGTAGAGCCCATTGCAGCCATTTTGCTGGATGACACGGCTGCCATGTCGTCCCTGCATGCTACTGGGACTAATATGGTACCGGTCTTTGACCAGGGGGCCTGTTGCACATTGACCAGGGGGCGTGGTGTTTGGAATGTCTTGGTAATGAGCAGGTGATGGAGAGAATGGTTTGGAAAAAACGGGTCTTTTCTATCTGGAGATCCATTCCGGATCGGTGGCCACTAATTGTTCTAGTTCCTCCAACTGATAAAGAAGAACGGTCGCTTGCTGGTGAACCTGAGAAGGGAAGGTCCGTCCCGGATAGGGAATAGGGTTTAAAGGGGTGGGGTTTTTCAGTTGCGTGTGAAAAAAGGCGAGATCTGAGACTAGGAGTGTCGCCATATCATACACATCACTTGGCTCTAATTGCCGCGAAATACCGACATTTTGTGCGGCAGGCAAATCAAGGTGAAGTACCGGAATGCCGGATTGTTGGGCAATCTTTTCCAGAATGGCATAGCACTCAACCAAGCGAAGGAACACATCGGACGGCTGCTTACCCCTTACGAACGGGGGATTCTCCGAAGTGACCTTGGACGGGGGAAATTGGGCCAGTAACCGTTTAGCATATTGATTGGCCAGAAGTACTTGTTGGGACACATCACTGGGTGAGAAATGTCGTTCTTGCAGCAGGTTGAGTTGGCGATTGGCTTGTACGATCGCTCGTGCGGTTTCTGTCAGACTTGTCGAGGAATCTTCGAGGCGCTCGGAAACGATTTCCTTTAGGCCTAATTCCTCCTTGATGGCCAGAATACGAAGGTAGCTCGCATTCACCATTTGCCAGATATCCAAAGGCGCAAGAGCGGAAAGGGAGATGGACCCCGGGGGAATGCCTGTGCTCCCGGTGAGTTCCAAAGCGAAATGATCGGCTTTATGATAGAGGGTCAGAGCTTGGAAATAGGCTTCATGGGAGTGGACGTTGGTGACAATCGCCTCGGATGGGGTTACCAACGGTTTTCCCATTTCAAACCGGATCAACTCCAGGGTATCCCGAAGCACCTGAACCCGGGCCAGGACATCCGCAGGCGTGATTTCTTCGAGAGAAATGGAATGTCCGCTTATGGGCTTGGGTTCATTCAGGTTTCCTCCGTTTGAGGCCAGCACTGTTCCCAGCCCTACCATGAAGAAGAGCGCCATACCGAAAAGGCTGATTCTCATGGTTTGAATATTTTTATCCACTTTTCTCATCTCTTCTTGAATCATGCGGATTTTCTCCGGACACTTACTTGGCAAGTTGTTTCTATTGAGATTGGTCCATGGCCTTTTTGGCTTCTTCGGGGGTCACGACACCTTCCTGGATCAAGTTCTGCAGTGCCCCTTGAAACGCATGAGAGGCGGTCTTTCGGATTCCTCTCACCCGTAAGACCGGAGGGTATAAGCGAAGAAGATCCGGGTTTTTGATTTCGATGAGGAACGATTCACTTTCCCCGTATGGGGAAAGTTCTGCCTGGCCATCAACAGGAACCCGAAAATACGGTTTCCCATCCTCAGTATTCCCATCGGTGCCTTTGATATCGAGACTGGTGGTCACATCACGGAGTCGTGCCATCTCTTGAATCTTGTCCACGACGAGAATCAGGGAGTCGGCGTCGATGGGATCGCCGGTCTGATTTTTGACTCGAACCAGGTAGCGGACATCTCCTCGAGAAGAAAGACTTCCCCCGGAAAATAATTCGCCTCCGCCTGAAAAGCTGCCTCCGGAATCATAGGCAAGCAATGGAATGACTCCTCCCGTAAGGTCGACGAGGCCGTCGGTTGAAGAATCTCCATAGGCTTTTTCACTGGCTCCTCCATAACCCAAAAGAAACAGCAGGAGACAGACTCGCCCAAGATACGGAAGAGTTTCCCTTTCCAGAAATTGAGATAGCATGGTGTCATCATACAGAGAATGCGATGAACCCGCAAAGGTCTGCGTGTCCATCTACTTCGCCACATCCAACACCCGTTTTTTTCTGTGGAGAAACCGAATCAGATCATATTCGAACGGAGCGTCGGTTTGGTCATAGTGAAATTCACCTGATGCTCGTATTTACTGCCTATGACAGGGTAGAGGGGAACCCGCGTTCAAAGTGATTATTGAAATGCAGGGGGAGTGTATAGATAGAAGGAGGCAGCCGCGGAAGCCGTCAGCAGCCCGGTGGTATCTCTCATGTATGCAATCCGGTCCAATGCTTGAATGGGGAATGCCTTGGGTTGAAATTTGAAGAGGGCATTTTGTATAAACATCCCGATGTGATCATTGCAACTAAATCCGAGAGCCTAGGACCAAATGTTCTCAACACCACCCAAATGTCTGTGAAAGGCAACCTAGTCGTTTATCTGGGGTACAACGCCTGACTCTCCAGCCTGGATACGGATCAAAAGATTCCGGGGGTCAATTTGAATAAACCTGTTCCATGGTTCATCACATGATGAGTATTGAACATAACAAATGCAGCGATCCCCCCCTTCTCAATAGAAGCCATCATCGGTTCCCGTTACCTTCCTTACCGGCTTTTTGCCTGTTCAGCATGGGCTTTCGCCATCGCTTCGGCGAGTTCCGCGGCTTTGGAGTAATGGTCCTCTAAATTTTTAGCATGTTGTACAAGAATTGATTCATGTTCTTCTTTGGGAGTTCCTAAGAATTCATACTCTTTCTTAATTAGACGCATCTCTTCCGTCCGTGCATGAAGATCTTGGGCTTCCTTCTGGTACCAGGCGGCCAAACGCCTATGATCGTTTTGTTGTACCAATTCTCTAGGCGGGCTGGACGCGCAACCAACGGTCATGGCAACAATTGTGGCGGCAAGCAACAATTTCAAGGTAAGTTGAATGTTCATGATCCCTTCCTTTGTGCTAAATAAATGTGGAATGTTCGCGTATTGTTACTGTGCAATCATTGTTAAGCAGTGGGTTGTCAAGGTGAAGGAAAAATGCACGACGGTTGATGTCTTCATGGCCTCCTACATATAGGTATTGGACGAATCCTCTTAGCCCATTCACTAGGTAAAAAAGAAAGCTGCGTTGAACGCCATGGATTTTCGCATCAAATCCATCCATTGGGCCCCGTTCTTATAGACATGGAGTCCGTCACATTTCTCGAAGGTGACATCCATGATTGGAACCTTAAGAGCCACATGGTACGTTAGGATATCCGATGAAGGTCCCAATAGTAGGACACACGAGATTGGCGCCAGGGTTTAGTCCGTAATGTCCGAGCGTTTGGCCAAGATTTTTTTTGTTGAGGTAATCCTAACAGAGTGGCATGATTGAAAAAACCTTCCAAATCCGAATATGCAATTGGTGAAAAAGCGTCGCAGGGTGTTCAGGGTTGCTTCTAGATTGCGCTGCTGCATCGCGTTGAAGAGATTCCGGAAGCCGGGAATATTCGAGAAGAAATTGGACAGACGATCTTCGAAAAGATCTGGCATGAGGGCTTCACCACCTTCCTCCACCTGCAGAAACACGTATTCATCAACGTGAATAGCGCATGTTCTCCCCATACCAGAGAATGTCGGGGAGTTCAGGATCTGGAAAGACGGACAGTCAATGCTCGCCCAAAAATGGGACTCGGCGACCCATGGTGAGGTCCAATTCGGAAAATACCACATCAAAAAAATGGAGACTCTAGCAGATTTCAAAAAGCAGGGTCTCAGAACCTGACTTCAGTTTGAATATAGAAGTAATCGGTATCATTGGCCGGAGGATTTCCTGGCACACTGGTCTGATTCTTAATATAGGCACCCTTAAAGAAGTGGTCATAGCCGGCATCCACACTGAGATTGGGCGAGGGGTTCCACCGAACGCCTATTTCCACATCCTGTCCCAACACATTCCCTGCCGCGCCGGTCGGATCCCGTAAACCGGAATTGACCCAGGAATCCCTGGATTGAGCCAAATACCAGGCCCGGAATTTCACGTCGAGTTGAAGGACGGGACGTGGCTTGAGAATCAATCGAATGCCGGGGGAACTGATGTTGGAACGGTAGAATGGTCCAAACAGACTGGTGGGTGTTAATTCACTGCGCCGCGCACCAAAAAGATTATCAAACGTTTGGTTATAGTTTCCATTGGCACTATCGGTTCCGCTGGCGTAATCGTACATCGCCAGGATGCGGGGAACCCAGGGAAGGCTAAAGGTATAGCCCAAAGAGAAGTGTTGGAAATAGGCAAAATGATCTTTGTTATCTAACGTACCGACTTGCCATGCCGTTTCGCCATCATAATCAAAAGATCCGATTCGGGGTGGCTGATAGAGCCTCAGGCCAAACGTAGAATGGTTGCGCGATACCTGCTTCCCTTCAGAATCTTCATCCCTGCCGAAATAATACACGTGAATTCTGGACCAGGAGAGCTGGTAGGTTTCATAGGAAAGGCCCCAGAACAAATCCCCGCTATTGGTAAACATGCCCAGACGATTTGTGTTATTGGTGTTTAATACCACTTCAGAAAAAAAAGTCCGGAATTGCCACTGGCCTTCATTGGCAAGATTCCAGTGAATGCCGTCAAAGGCCTGGGAGGTATTGCTAAAGCGACTGCGGGCAACAAGACGGCGTGACCCGATATCCAGATTGATGCGCCCGACATGAAGATCGGTGCGAAATCCGGTTTGCCACACATCAGGCAAGGTGAACGCCACAAAGAGTTGCTGCACGTTGCCGGCCGTCAACGTCGAAGTCCCTACCACGTCGGTGGCGGAGTCGACACCGGATGTGGACCCTTGAAATTCAAGCTCAGCGCGGAAGGCCTTCCATCGGGCACTGGCGCGGAACCGAGATCTGGTTGCCCATTGCCAGGTGTTGCCCTTCTGGTCTGTTTTAAACGGAAAATCAAAGCCCTCACGCCGAATACGAGCGGTCATGCCGAGATCTAACCATTTAGGTGCATTGAGGGCCGCAGACAGGTACCGGGTCCATTTAATTTCCGTGTCCTCCTGCAAGAGCACCTGATCGGGATATTCGTGCCAATTCCACTCCTGACCGTTCCGAATCCGCTCCCATACATTTTGAGGGATTTTTCTGGCCCTTTCCCTGACTGCATCCAATTGCCAAAGCAAGAAAGGATCATCTATTGGAGGAGCGGGTTGTGTATTGGGTTCTTCGCTAAGTGAAACGGATGCAGTCAATAGGGTCCAACCCAAGTAAAAAGCCATGACCTTTCCGGAATTCCTGATGTGGGTGACCCATATCTGCATGGAAACTAAACTATGGATGAAGTCCTGACTTAGGCTGACTTAACGTTTATCATGTGCCAACCTCCTGGGCTGCTCCGAGGATAATAAATCTCGCCACTAAAATATTAGAATGCCCACTTGGCGCCTAGCCACGTATTGAGGTTTTTTAATCCCTTCTCAAAACTTTCTTTTCGATGCGCTCCTTGAAAGCCACCCGTCACCTGAAGAATGTCGTTGACGTGATATCGAACGGCAATATCCCCTTGCACCACATTTTCATGTTGCCCCTTGCGTTCATCCCCCTCAATGCCAGTGGTCCATCCGTTAAATTCATAATGGAGCGCCATCTCCAGTTGAAGCCGTTCGGTGATCTCCAGTTCCAGCTCTCCGGTCACGAAATGATTGAAGTAAGACGTATCATCTTGTAACTCCGGCTCCTTCCGTCCATCAGCCAACCCTCGCTCATAATGGTAGCCCAGAGCCAACAAGCTTTTCTGCGTCAGTGTCCATTCCACATGCGTTCCGATGGTCCAAAACCGGGTATCCCGTTGCGTAAAGGGTTTATCGTATTCCCGCAATCCATAACGGCCATAGAGGATAATCCGGGCATCGTCCCTACCAGGGATTTGTTGAGCAAGTCCTCCTGCCCAATAATTGGTGGTGACCTCTTCCTTTTTTGTGTTTGGCTGGTTTCCACCAGACTCTTCAAGTGGCCGCACTTCATTCTTTCCTAAAAACAGATCGGGTCCGAAAAAAT
>JAGQKG010000068.1 GCA_020430245.1 Nitrospira sp. | reverse complement strand
CACCAGTTTTCCTCGAAGCGGGACTCCAGATAGGAAGCGCAAAATGCCCAGAACGAGGCGTACCAAGAGGTGCTCTCGCCCGGCGGCTCGTCCGGTCGGCACGGGATGTACCACCCCTTCATCACTTCCTTAATAAAGCCAGCCTTGAGTAGCCGTTCCCGGTGCGTGCGGCCCAGGTCACTGGCCCGGAGCGCAACCCGGCCCTCGTCCTGAAGCGCTTTCAGCACAGCGAGTGATGCGGCGAGTTTGTCTGCGGGTGTAGCCATCTATCTGGTGTTTCTCTAGGTTTTTGCGCAACACAACTTCTAGGTTATTAAGTTTTACTGTATTTAGGTTTTTACGTCAATCAACTTCTAGGTTATTCCGTCACCTTTCCCTCCGTCCATATCCAAGTCCCCTGCAGGGAGGACGACTTTCCGGTCACCATTCCAACCGCGATGTGCTTCTCCCCGAAAAATGGACCATTTTATGTGAGAAAAAATCAGGTTATTTTTAACGTAATGAACCGGAGAAGAAAGCATGAAAAAAGGAAGACATACGGAACAGCAGATTGCGTTTATTTTACGTCAGGCGGAGGAAGGAACATCTGTTGGCGAAGTATGCCGGAAAGCGGGCATCTCGGAGCAGACCTATTCTCGGAATACCGGGAAAAGCCCTGTATTGTGCAAACGAAAGCCATCGAGATGGTTAAGCTGCGTCAAAAACCCCTGTCTCCTTACTCTATCCGTTTCACGGTGGAAGAGAGGGAATTTCTCGATCAGATATCTAGGAAAGAAGTCGTGAGATTGGCTCTGACCTGACAGGTCGCCGTTTCTATCGCAATTAAGGGCAGTTGATTTTACGTCCTGGTCGCAACGGCTACGGCGGTCATGTTTGCGATCTCGGTCTGGATTTGTGAATATATATCCAGTTCTTGATTTTCACTCTCCAGCGTAATGATTAAAGCATAACGCGCAGTCTGATTAGAGCGGTTGAGGTGTTTTCTGACTTTCCACCACCCGCCTTCTGGCATAACAGCAATCAAGCCTTGATCGGCAAGCTGACCTGCCGTTCCTTTCCATATATCTGACGAAATAGACCCTCTGTTTCGTACTCTTGGGCCAAGATACCAGTTAGCTGAAGTATCCTGAACCTCTCGTGCCTCTCCCTCAGTTCTGTCTTGTCTGTTCACACGTTGCCTAAAGGTGTCTGACATTTCCAAAGGACGCTGAAGATCAAAGCGAAGTTGATGCGAAGCGTAGCTATATTGTTGAATAGGTATGCGACGCGATGGACTTGGCTCGACGTAGTAAGAGAGGGTGACGCGCAACTTAATTTGGGTTATTCCGTATTCACGGAGATAATCCTGCGGCCACGGCAATCTGTGCAGGTTCATTTCTTTAAAATTTGCAGATTGTGCCAATCTTCCATCATCATCCTCGCCTCTGATAAAAGGCTGGATTGTTTGTTGGGATATAAGGCACGTTCTACTTGATGCGCTGAAACGGGCAATTTCCAAATTCGGAATACCGTAACCAAAAGTGCGTAAAAGTGTATTCTTACTATTGATATTCGCTAGTGCTTGGCCATTCAGAAGCATTTCCGGTGTCCAATCTGCGCTATGCACAAGCAACCCTCTGATGGTTTCAGGCCAAAGATTTGGATATTCGCCATGCAGGATTGCCGCCATTCTAGCCACTGCGGCGGTGGCGGCGCTGGTATCTCTGGAACACTTGAATGGAACATCATGCCCCGTTGTCAGGACAGATAAGTCAGGATCGTCTGAGACGATTGTCCCATCATGGATGTAATTTCCAGCTTCAAACACGATGTCCGGTTTGATGGGCCAATCCTTCTCTGTCCAGACAACAGAGGTGCGGCTTCGTGGAGATAAGTCGCCAGGTGGCGCGAGAAGA
This sequence comes from Nitrospira sp., assembly GCA_020430245.1. Taxonomy (GTDB): domain Bacteria; phylum Nitrospirota; class Nitrospiria; order Nitrospirales; family UBA8639; genus Nitrospira_E. The sequence goes on along the minus strand of JAGQKG010000068.1, from coordinate 16,023 downwards.
TTCCAGCCATGCGTTGTAGGATCATTGCTGACAGCCTTATGGGTTATACCACCAACGCTTAGAGCATTCCATGACTGCGCGGGATTCTCAATCGACTCAAGCAAGTTACGCGCAGGATAATCTGTCGGCTGTAGAGTATCTCGGATATTTCCCGCAGAAACGATAAAAAGCTGCTTCTGAGCGTCGTCAATACTAAGATCGTCATTCAGCCCTACGCTGATTTTATCCAAGGAGGCCGACCATGCCGTGGGCCGTCCATTAATATTACGGCCAGAAGCCGTTACTGCTAAACAGAATACTCTTCTACGTTGAGGCGCATTCACGGCGGCTCGTGAAGCGGATTCTTGGGTGATATAGCCGTAAAGCTCTTCTTGATTTTGGCCCTGCGGGGGCAGGATTTTTACAGATTCAAGCCTATGTGTAAGCTGTATCGGATTGGCGTGGCCCAAATGCTTTGCAATATCTTCAAAAAGAGCCACCCCCGCGACTTGGGTGCCGTGGCCATTGTGATCTACAGCACCCCATGAAGGGTCATAGGAATCCATATCATTAGCGGCCAATGATGGTGAAATTAGAGCGTGCTGACGATGTATGCCGGTATCAAGAATGCAAACAGCAGGTGCATTTTCGGTAGAATGTTGAATTCTGCGAGCTAAGTCATTGGCCCAATCGGCCTGCTCCCTTGGCGGCAAATCAACGAAAAAGCCTGCGGCATCTTCCTTGAAAGAGAAGCCCACAAGAGGAGAGAGGACTGCTTGTATAAGAGCCAAAGAATCTTGAGAGGAAGTTATCAAGCATATTTCGCATTCCTGAAACGCCATCCTGTGCTGAGAAATACGGATATTGAAGCGCGTTGCATTATCAAGAAGTTTTTGGTGGAAGCCTTTTCTCAACCAAACTTCCCACGTTTGCACTCGCGCGGTATCCTGTGGGCGTTCAGCATCATCCATCCAAAAAGAATCAAGGTCAGCAATCCTAACAGCATCAACAGCATCTATTTTCAGGGCTGCATTTCCAGTTCCAGTGGGGTCTGTTTGAGCGTTATCTCGGTAAGTTTGAAATTTTCTCTTGAAAAATTCTATGCGAGATTCAGGAACAAAAACCGTGGCCGAGGTTTTACCATTCTCTTCAACTCTAACATTGAGTACTTCAATAGGCGTACCCTGTCTATTTTCTAAAGATGTAGCATCAAGGCCAGTTTGAGGGAGTCCCTCTGTTGGAATTCTGCCTTCAATATCAAAACTTACACCTGCGGTGATTTCTGCATCTGGATCAGCAACACGGAACGCTTCGACCATTTGCATATGTTGCTGGATCGCTGTATCAACTTCACCAACAAGCCTATTCGCATGAAGGAAGCGATTTTGCCGTGCTGTCAAAGCAGGACGCTCGCCAGCAGGGAAGCCTGTGACGGGAGTAAAGGCGATTCCCTCCGAAGCCGAAAGGAGAATATGTTTCAAATCATCACGAGGTGGCATTGTTATAGCGCTTATTTAGAACTCGGAACTGCGCTATTGTACTTTCTTTCAGCTATCGCATCTAGCAGTAATTGCATAGAGATTGTTGACTTTTCCTGCAAAACAGACTGCTTTGCAGCCTCTACGCATGCGCGGGTGATTTCTGCATGGCTAAGCCCCTCGGATGCCGCCTCGACATCTTTCCAATCAAATTTTTCAAGGGTGAAGTTATAAAGTTTATTTTGAATGATTTTATCAATCTGATCGCCATCTGGCAGGCGATATTCGATAACATCATCAAAGCGGCGAAACAATGCATTGTCCAGCAATTTAACATGATTTGTGGCGGCGAGAATCAGGCTCTCCGAATGATCTTGTTCCATGAATTGCAGGAAGGAGTTCAGGATGCGGCGCATTTCGCCAACATCATTACCTAAAGCCCTATCTCCTCCAATAGCGTCAAATTCATCAAAGAAGTAAACAGCATGAGTGGATTTGATCGCATCAAATACTAGGCGTAACTTACTGGCTGTTTCACCCATGTATTTCGTAATCAATCCATCCAAGCGAATGGTAAGCAGAGGCAAATTCAATTCAGCGGCAAGAGCCGCCGCTGTAATAGTCTTGCCTGTGCCAGGGGGACCATAGAAAAGAATTTTGCGGCGCGGCCTCAAGCCATATTCTGCAAGAGCATGGTTTTGGCGTTGCTCAAGGATAACGCGATCAATCCGTTCTTTGATTGCAGGGGCAAATGTCAACTCAGAAAATCTGACGGCAGGATAATCAACAGAAAGAAGGTTTGCTAACTCCCCCTTAGGGTGAGCTATGTTAACAACGGACGATGGAGAGGCAGTGAGAACGGTGCGTTTCTCCTTGGCCTTATCAACGAGGCTTTTCAGCTCCTGCGCCAGTTTCCCGTGCCCCTGTTTCGCCTCATGCGCTGCGACCTGCATGGCAATAGCGTAAAAGCGCCGTTCATCCCCATTGATGTGGCTTTTCAGAAGTTCGATGATTTGCTCTGCCTTTGCCATAATTGCGCTCTATTCTTACATTTCCAGCATATTACAGGGGTACTAACAAAAGATTGACCGTAACACCATAAAACAAGGAGGGACGCAAATTGCGCCCCCGATTGTAGCAGACAAGATTCCCTGTGTGAATCCACTAATTTCAAGCACACATTGTGAAATCAGTCAAACCCGCATTTGCATGGCTCGGTCCAGGTGGAGAGGCAAATCTCCAAGCCCTGGTTGATGGGGTGTTCAGAGGGGAGAGCAACTTCTCCCCTTTGATCGAGGGGTCCATGGGGGAGCGAAGTCCCCTTGGTCGATGGAGGTGCAGGAGGAGAGCGAAGTCTCTTCCTGCGAGTGATAAAACGGCGAAACGTTTTGATGGTGCGATAGGGTTCAATGCCCTGGAGCACCAAAAGCCGGGGGGATGCAACGGGGACGCGCAGTGGGTCCCCTTGCCAAGATTGTACTACAGTACACATCTTGCGGTTAGCCTGAAGGGAGAACGGAACGGGAACATTATACATAACCGGCTGAGGGGGCCACGGTGCCAGAACCCAAGATCACCGGGTAGGCTCAGGGCCTAATTGACTTAATGTGAGGTGAGGGATTCTTCAACGGCCTTGCGGATATATTTTTGGTAGGAAATGCCCTCCTGTTTGGCTTTCTGCCGAACAGCCGCCAGCAACGGTTCTGAAAACCGCAGATTGACCTGCTTGTCTTTAGGCAGCATCTCAAAATTGACGGACGTAAAATGTTTCAAATCAATGTAGTCCGTCAAATTCTGCTTCAGGAACTTTTTGGCTTCCTTATCACTCTTTAATTTTGGCACTTTCTTCTTCATCGCGTGTTGCCTCTTTCTCATGCATATAGCGGGCACTCATGGGCCTAATTAAAATTTCGTCCTCGACCACCCGCAGGGTAAAGACCACAAACATCGGTTTTTTCTTCTTGGAACGTCCAATGGCCAAAAACCGTGCTTCCTCATCGGAATGCTTGGGTCAGGGGTCACATAGACGTCTTTTTGCGCAAAAAAATGCTTAATCTCCTTTTGGGAAACCCCATGTTTTTGGCATTTGTCTATACAAATGTCAACTCATTTGGTCGGGGCTTCTGCCGCTGAAGGTCAGCCAGAAGAGGAAGGCCTGAGTGAACGCCAAACCGGGCCTCTGGCTCCACAATCTGATTTTTCCTTCCACTTATATAGAGCAGCCATAAAAAAAGCCCCTGACCGCCGAAACGATCAGGGGCAGGCGGAAGAGGGGGCTAGGATAGACCTTGCCGTACGGCCTGGCCTGAGAAAAAGCCCTGATGTTTCAGATTGCGAAACCACATCCGGGCAAAGCTTTTCAGCTCGGCTTTGAGCCGGGTGTTCACATGGGTGGCCTTGCCTTCGTCGTTGTAACGATACACCTCCTGATGGAGGCCCAGGTAATCGTTCCGGAAGGAAATCGGCTCGGCGATTTTCAGATCACCTGAGACACGGATTTGAAAGACCATTTCCGGGTCGAACATGACATCGCCGTTTTGCAGGCCGGTATGGGAAATGGCGATCTGGTCACGCCCGTCTTCATTGGTGCCGATCCGCTCTATGGAGAGTGGCATAAATCCCTCCACGATCAGTTTCACGGCCCGGTCCTCGCCAAGCAAAGTATCAAGCTTTTTTGCAAAAGATGTATAGGTGTTCATGAGAATTATCCTTTCATAAAAGGGAGGGCGGCCCTTAGGCCACCCTCTGAGTTGATTGACGATACCGGCGCATCCAGTCCTTGGCCTCCAGAGCGCAATCCATCAGCGCCTCCAGATCGTGGCCGAGGTAGGAATGGCCGTTTTGCCAGTGATCGGCTTTGTCCTTATAGGACCGGGAGAAGGTCACCGTGAGGAACGGACCTTTCTCGGATGTTTGCTCCCAGATGGACGCCCGGACAGTACCGATACGGATGTGATGAAGGGGTTTTTGTTTGGTTGCCATGATGTGTTCTCCTTTCTTGGTTGTTGAACATTGGCTTCTCACAAGGCACGCGAAGCCAATCTCAACGACCGGGAGAACGCAGCGGTAACCGAGCCGTCAGCGGCCCGAAGGCAGCGCACATGATCAGCTCTGCTGGCATGCGGCGGTGCAGGCCGCCCGGCGGTTCAAAACCCCAGGAAGCTAATCAAAGGGAATGGCAGGGATTCAGATCAGGCAATTGAAAGGGACGTTATTTGACCTTGGTCCAAATAGGGAGGCAAAATTTCTGGCAAAACGTACGCCAATACCGTACACGAAAGGGAGACGATTATTTCCTCGTTGCGCCTTTGAAGGATAAGTGCCTGTTAGAGGATAATCAGACCAGAGGCCTTCGGCCTAACCTGATAAATGAAAAAGCGGCGCTTTCCCTGGAAATGGCGTTACGGCTGGAAATGGCCTTTCACCTCAATATGGACATGCTGCTGCAAATGCAAGCCTGGTGTGATAGCACCGAGATGCGCAAGCAAGCCGGGAAGATAAAAATCGCCCCTTATGTTCCGGCCTGATTAAGGTGATTAGTCCAAATCTCTCTATGCATGTTTTCGGATGCGGGCGCGAGAAAAGATACGGTGAGGGTCGCGCTCCTGCTCATTCTGAAAGTATGAATCGGATCACCGGAAAAACCAAAGATTTCCATTGGCCGTGTCCACAGAGGAGCTGCCTGGTGTGGGGCATGCTCATGGTCTTGGGGCTCGTCAGTACCCTTTCAGAAAACGCGCAGGCAGTCATGAACCTCCGGGCCCACGCCGAACACCGGGGCTACCGACCCGCCGAGGTCATGGGACCGTGGCCCTATCCCTTTGTTTCCTTGTTTGAGGTGCATCCCTATGAGGCCCTGGATGACGTGCATGTAACAATCGGCTTGATCGTTAAGAAACAGAGCGGACGGGAGATGTTCCGCAACAATAAATGTGAAGTGCTCATGCGAGATACCAGCCTGCTCCAGACGCATATGGTGCCTTTTTACGGAGAGCAGGGGTTGGAACTCTGGTTCACGCATTTACAACAAGAGCCATCAGGATTGGTGATGCTCGCCATTCAATGGCGGTTTGATCCTCAGATGGCGTTGGCGCGGGTGGAGGTCACCTCCCGCCAAGGCACGGCCCAAAATGCCTGGCGCAGCCTGCCCTATCATTTTCGAGAAAACCCGTTATTTCCCGGCCCGGAAGGCTATCAGGAAGTGACCCTGGACGAGGTCTGTTCCGAGATCATGGTGTCCGGAGTAGAGAAAGACGACTCCTAAAATCAGGGAGAAAACCGTCAGTGTCTATTCCTGAGCTTCCGCTCGTCCGAGAAATGTCTTGCCATTATAAGCAAGTACTTATATCATAGAAAATAGAGATGAATGAAAAGGACATCACGCCTGTTGTATGGGTGGGCGATGCACGAGAGCAAGTGCAATCGTTCCCGAAGGCTGTCCGGGCGGATATTGGGGCCGCGCTTTATGATGTGCAGCTAGGAGAGAAGCCACCAAAAGCCAAGCCCTTTAAAGGGGTTGCCAGTGGGGTCTTAGAGATTGTGACCCGTTTTGAGACGGACACGTATCGGACGGTGTATGCGGTCAAAATAGGGCAACGGGTTTATGTTCTGCATGCGTTTCAAAAGAAGTCGCCCAAGGGCAAGAAAACCGCTTCGCTGGATGTCGAAATGATAACCCGCCGCTATAAAGAAGCATTGAGAATGGAAAAGGAGTACGAGTGATGAAAAAGAATGGAAAAATAGTCTTTGAAGAAGGTTCAGGCAATATCTTTGCGGATATGGGTCTGGATGATGCTGAGGAACTTCTCACACGTGCGCAACTTGGGCATACTGTGCGCATGATCCTGGTGAAGAAGAAACTTAAGCAACGCGAAATCGCCAAGCTGTTAGAGATTAAACAACCGGAAGTCTCCAATCTCATGAACGGGCGCTATACGTTGTTTTCTCCTGAACGTCTATTTGGGTTTTTGAATAAGCTGGATCGGAAAGTCACCGTGCAAGTCTCACGACGACGGAAAAACGAACCCTTCCAAGAAGTCGTGATGGCTTAAAATGAAAAAAATTCCATCCAGACCGTTTAGTACAACGGAGCAGCACCTATTAAAAGACCCGGAGGTTCGGGCCCAATACGTAAAAGAAATGAAATGGCTTTCTCCGGAAACCCTTCCTCAAGAAAATGGGACTGAGGCGATTCTGTGGCTCACCACGGATAAAGGCTTTCCGGATGTATCCGCGCATTGCTTTATAAAAGATGGCGCGTGGCATTGGATGGACACGCACGAAGTGATTAAGCGGCAGGATTGTATTATGGGCTGGCAACCGTGGCCCGAACCACCGGTTACATATTCACTTCTACAGGAAGAACGCTAACTCTCTAAAAGGCTTGGCAAAAGAACGTGTGATTTGTCCGTAATCTATATTATCCGACAAACCTTAGATTTCAGGGCGACCAACAAAAACGGCTTCCTACTCTGTCAAGAATAGGAAGCCTTTTTCTCATTTTTTTATCCTGTTCAGTTTAGTTGAATTTCGTCTTCATCCGCCACGCTCCCAGTCCAACCAGACCGCTTCCCAATAACAGCATTGTGGATGGTTCAGGGACGGCGGGTGTATTGCCCTGGGTGACTTCAATCGACCCTGCTGTAAAGCTCACCGCATCAAAGCCGCCGGTCAACAACGGAAATCCTTCCGTTAAATCAAACGGTGTGATGCTGGCGGTCAAGGCACTGGTGCCAACTGACAAGGTATTAAATGTGAGGGTCGCCAAAAGCACATTATTCCCCGAGATGGGGAAAGGGAAAGCCAATCCTGTCAACCCATCCCCATCCAAACCAAAGCCCGGAGCCCATGACGGCCCAATCGCCACATTGGTTAACGAAAGAATGGCCGTATCAAACGACACATCTAGGCCCCAGCCCAAGACAGGGTTCGGCAGATCAGCCACCACATCCACACTCACTGAGTTCCCATTCACTACAGACTGGCTGGCCGGGCTAAAAAAGACCGAGGCCGCCCATGCATTCGAACCAGCAAAGCAAAGCACAAAACAAACAACTAGAATTCTTCGGATTCTCATCACACACAACCCTTTCTTTGCCAACACTGCTCCGTCCTTAGATTATTGTTGGGCGGTAAATAATCCATACCATGTTTGGTAATCCACGAACGTGATACAGGTATCGCTATCAAAATTGGCTTTGGGGTTATAACCCACCTGCCCTTCACATTTGCCAAAAGTTCCTTGGAATGCCTGAAAATCTGTCATATCGATATCTCCGTCTCCATCCAAATCGCCGGGAATAGAGGCTGGTGGGCCGGAAGACACCACGACATCGATGAAGCTTCCAACCTCGCCTCCTTCTGGACTTTGGCTGATAATTTGTCCTTCAGGAACTGTAGAACTCTCCTGCAAAATTATGTTTCGGACAACAATGCCAGAACCCACAATGGAATTTATTGAATCTACTTCAGATAGCCCAACGAGGTTAGGAATGGCCAAAGGGGCCTCCGGACCACGAGAAACAAGAAGACTTATAGTTCGACCCTCCTTAACACCACTCCCCGCTCTTGGTGATTGATAAATAACAATACCTTCTGGTGCAAAGTCATTATATTCTTTGGTAATTTCTCCCACAGTAAGCCCTACCGCCTCAAGAGCTGCTTCTGCCTCTGGCAGTGTTTTTTCTATAAGGTCAGGAACGTAGGCAGGGGTAGAACCCATGACCACGACTAAATCAACTTGACTGCCAGGAACCAGAAATTCTCCAGCCCCTGGATTTTGTTCTATTACCCTCTCTCCGAGCTGGGATGGGTCATTCACAATAGAAATGGTTCCAACCTTGAATCCCGAGCTAGTTATTCTAGAAACCGCTGTACCCTGAGAAAGTCCACCTAAAAATGGTACAGGGTCTAATGGTTCGCAAGCATCACCCGCCCCATCCCCATCATTATCAAGTTGATCGGCATTAGCTAATGCTGGACAATTATCTCCTAAATCAGGAATGCCGTCATTATCCCGGTCTGTAGAATGAACAATAATAGGGGTTGCAATTTCTCCCAATGAATTTGGATTTGATTGACTTAATACCTGAATTACAACTCGTTCCTCTGTTCCATCTAGGGCATCTGCAGGAACGGTTAAATTAACTTCTAGTTCCAATGCTTGTCCGGGATCAAGGGTAATTGAGGATGGTAATGTACTAAACGTAGTCCATCCTTGTTTCGACAGGTTGTTAAACACATAGGTATCTTGTTCAGAACCTTGATTTAATAAAATTATGGGGTACTTGATCGTTGATCCTGGAAGGACAAATAATTCTGAAGGAAACTGGTCATCAGAGCCAGGCCCTAACAACAGAACATCAAATGAACTTGCAAATCGTTCAGTTATAGAAGGTTCATCAACAGGTTGTGACGCAATCTCAGAAAATAGTTGATTAAATCCTGATGTTTTTCCAATCAAGCCCAAGTTAAATTTAAGATTTCCCCAATCATTGTAATCTGTAAGCACGAACCCTCTACCTTGATTGATGTCTTGTCCGGGAAATTTTTCGAACCTGTCTGTTTCTTGACCGTTACAATCCCAATCTACGGCATTTAAAGTGTCATCAGGAGAGGGAGGGATGTCACAGTTTTTCTTGGTTCCAAAATTCAAAGGAACTCTTTCAATACCATTAGCCTCGAACAAGGAAAATTCAACTAAAAATTTGGCTAGTCCTTCTGAATAATCAATATGCCCAGAGATTCCATTCCTTCTTAATCCAATATTTTTTTCTCCTACTGTACCAAACAGATAATTCATGACACTAAAGTAATTCGGTTTAAAATTATAAGATGGGAAAAGCTCACCGCCATGTTCTAAGCCCAACGTATGGCCCAGTTCATGCATGAAGTTTACACCTTCTTCAATCACCGAATATCTGCAGTCAAGGAATTGTAAAAGAATAGCCGACAGATCTCTTCGTATCTTGCAATTTTTCAAAGGAAATTTGCCTCCAAGAACCATCTGCGACTCCTCGGATAAAGCCACACCAGCTTTTTGGTCATCGAAATTTCCAACAGACAAAGCATTAATAGCGTATCGAAAGACTCTTTCACGTATTCCTTTAAAGTACTCTCTCTTTAGATCCCGAAAAGGATCCCAATCATAACAAGGCCCATCGCGAGTAGGACCAGTACCTATATCACACCCCACGGACCCAAAAGGAATGATTTTGCCCAAGACAGTTACTTTTTTAATTTTTGTAGCTTCACTCAGACCACCCCATAACTCTCCAGTGGTAATATTCATCACCGTGTTCGGACCAGCATCAACATGCAAATGTATATTCTTAGCAGAAAATGCATTCCTCACCATATTTAAGGCTGCTGGTCGAGGCTCCATTCCCGGCATCCAATCAATTTCCACAAAAATATCGGGTACATTTTTATTGGCACCCATTGCGGGAAGGTCCAATTCGGGGACTCCGTCACAGTTAGTGTCAATACCATCGGTTTCCCACCGGTCCCAAATCCCATCGCCGTCAGAATCGGTGCCAATGGAACAGTCGGCCACGAGTAATCCCGTGATTGTATTATCGTTATTTCCTTCATTTGTTTCTGCGATGGAATTGCCAGGATCAACGGTAATTGTAAGGATCTGGTTGGTGGCTTCCATCGTAGGTGTAAACATCAGATCAACAGTCTTTTTGGTATCACCAATGCTAAAGCTTTTAGAAATAGCGGGGATTATCTGATTTCCTAGTTTAGCGCCCACTTTCACGATTCCTGAAAATCCTCCATTAGCATTTTCCACATCTGTTTGAACTGTTACTGCCTTCCCAACAACAAGTCGGCTATTATTATTGAGTCCTCCGCTAATAATTTTGGTATTAGATAAGGTAAAGTCAGGAGTTTGGACTCCAGAACCATTGACTTCCAATCCTGTGATGTAAAACATTGTTCGACCTGTCAAATCAGCCTTAAACTCTCCCATATCACCTATAGCACTAGGAAAGGCAGCGCCTACAACTAGGTAGGTTACAAAATTGAGTTGGGAAAAGTTGTGAACGAGAATGCCGTCACTGGCCTGATCCGGGGAATTGATAATGGTATATCCTGGAAAGGCATTCGTAAGCTGACCTCCAAAGCTTGGAGGAATATTTCCCCCGGCCACCCAAATTCCTCGGTTAAGATTACCAACGTCATCTACAATCACCGAAGTCACATTAACGGGCTGATCAAACTCAAAAACGATAAATTCAACCTCTGGAGAATTATCACCTAAGTCATTGAAATTATCGATACCCGTGTTTTTAGATCCGGCAGGAAAATCATTTCCGGACACAAAAATGGGGGAGATAGATTGGGAGAACAAATTTATTCCAGTCGAAAATAAAGTATTTACATTTGGCCGCCATTGGTAGTGAAAAATTTCATTCCCTGTAGGGAATGGGCCGTGAATTACGGAGCCCCCACCTCCAAATTGGGCTACGTAGGCCGTGGCCGTTACTTTCACCCCATTTTGGGTCTGTGACAAAAAGTTTGGGCCAACGGTCATGCTCCCATTCACGAAATCAAAGATGGCTGCATTAACCAATTCACCCAGCATTCCAAGAAAAATAAAAAGTGCCACCAGAAAAGTTTTCATTACTACTCCTACAGAATTGGAATATTTTTTATAGGATAAGTGGAAATCCATTCAGGATAAACAAAAAAGACCCCAAGCGATCCACCGCTTCGTCCCCAAGGAGATGCTTTTGTCCTTTTTCAGCTTTGTTAGCCTGATCATAATTAGGCTAAATACGAACTCTTAACTCCCAGATTTAATTCTAAATCCTACGACAATCGCTTGACCTCTGAGTTCTAGGGAAAAATGCCCTGATTCTGAAGCTATTGCTGGGCGGTAAATAATCTATACCATGTTTGGTAATCCACGAACGTGATACAGGTATCACTGTCGAAATTGGCTTTCGGGTTATACCCAGCTTGTCCCTCGCATTTTCCAAAGGTCGCTTGAAATGCCTGGAAATCGGTCATATCAATATCCCCATCGCCATCCAGGTCACCGGCAACATCAGGAACCTGAACAATGCGGACGTTTAGACGCTTAATGGAATCATCAATTATTGGTAATAGTGTTTCTTTTTTGGGAACCAAAGGATTCTCAACTTCACACTCATCAAGCAGTGCGCTTGCTACAAAAATTCCAGTTTCTTGGAGCTTTGTCTTTGCACCCATAACGTTTCCTCCCTCCAAGAGATCTTTGATCTGGTTTAGATTATTTATCAGCGTTGTCCTATCCTGGTTTGGTGATCCAATAAAACAGTGAGGAGGAATTTCAGTAAAGGAATCCATAAGAATTTTTTGAACTGGATCAACCTCTACTAATAATTCATTATTAGCACCAAAAATTTGTACCAGCGCCGTCTCAATAGGGAATGCCACACCCAGTGACAATAAGGATATATCCATTTCCGCCAAGCCAATGGGTTCAAGGGCCACTGAATAATTTGGTTCAAATGGTATGGCATTAATTACTGCACCATCTTTATCTTTTAAAACAATCGAATGTGTGCCAGATTCTGAAATATCAGGTATTCCATTGAAAGAGTACCAAGTTTGTAATTCTAGGGGGGCGTTTTTTGAAATTAAAGCATTAATCATTAGAAGTTGAGGATCTGGGGTTGTTGTTAAAAGACCATCTGCCAATAGCTCCCATGTGTTAGAATTTATCCATGGTTCTTCCGTATCATTTCTGGGATTATTCATGAAGTCATAGGCATTAGTAATATTTCTCATGATAGATACTGGATCAGAAAATTTCCAACCACTAGGGAGGGAGCCATTAAATGGTCGAAATTGAACTCCCCGTACCGAGTTTCCAGGTTTGGGGCTACCACATGTGGTGGTGTCATATCCTTCATCTACTCCAAAGGTATGAGCTAATTCATGGGCAGTTACCAAAGGGGAATCCACTCTAACTAATGCCGAAGGTAAGCCACCAATTGAATACCCCTTAAAGTTTTTCCTAAAGGTTGTATTTTGTGATATTCAAAGTAATTGGTGGGAACTACCCCAACCCCTCTTTTTGCGTTTGAGTATTTGAGGAGACTATTCACAACCTTCAAATCCAATAACCATCCCACAGAACTTATTTGGGTCCCACAAGGAGTAGAGAAAGGTCGAAGACTTAGATTGTCACGTCCCGAAAATTCTTCCCTAACAATTGAAGAAACACCATCTTCCTTAAGTGGATATGTATCCTGAATAAACTGATTGCTTTTTAAAATAAAATCGCTAAGTTTTTGTTTAGCATCATTGCATTTGGTAGGATCGGTTTTACAGACGAAGGGCTTAACAGGCACATAAGAAATCGGTAAATCTTTGGTTTCTATTACCTCAAATCCCTTCAACATTATAATATTATTTGCTTCATTTGATTCCGCATGGTCTTGATGTTCGTCAAGCCTAATCAAAAGCTGCTTATTGGGACCGACAAAATTGGGAGTGAACGGCATGGTAATTATCTGTTCTGTTCCATTAAAGGGAACACTTGTACGAGTAGCTTGTTCAAAGGGATTAGCTTGGGTTCCAAGAAAGGCAGCAAAGACTAAGCGGCCAGAATACGGTAACGAGGAAGTTACCTTTAACTCGACAATACCCTTTCGGCCTTTAACAAGCTTTCTAGTTTCATAGGCTCCTTGGGTTAAGGCTATATTGACCGAGTTTCTAATACTAAGGTCGCCTAATGTAGGAGGTATCCAGCTGCCTCCTTCAAAGGTCTCACCAAATCCCGCCCGAAAGTTTCCACCGAATCCGCTACTAACTTCAGCGGATTCATAGTTTGGCAATATAACAATACTATTATGAATTATATTTTCAGAACTCCTAATTTCCATGTCCCAGTCTATGACATTTCCAGTGTCATCGAATACCCATTTACTCACCCTAATGTAATTTCCGTTTGAAGATGACAATGTAAGCGGTCCAGCAGAAAAAGAAAAATCTGTGATGTACTCCTCTATCGGAACCCCCTCAAGATTAACCAGTGGGAAAGACCCAAAGTGTCCTAACGATGGCTTCCCCTCGGCAACCTTTAAAGCATAATCTATGGTAATAGTACCACTCACACTATCCTGCGTAGTAATGGCTCCAACCCTTTCTTGGCCTTCTGTGTCTCTGACAGTAGATACCCTAGTAAAATTCCCTCCCTTAAACTGGTAAGTAAGGGGCTCCGAATAAACTATCTCAAAACACCACCCTAACAATATAGAAACACTCACAAGAACAGCCCTGACTGCCGCAAGCAATGAAAATCCCATAATAAAAGTTCCTTATGTTTTTACCCTACTCACTAGTCTAAAGAAGGATAACAATAAATGGCACAAAAAACCCTTAAAGCCAAACCGCGCTTTGAGGTTCGGAAAGTACACAGATGATAATTCTGTCAAAAAGCCGGGCGATGCTAACAAAAGAAAGGAAACAAGTCACATACGTCAAAAGAAATACTTGGCTTTGCCTAAAAAGAATTTGAATAATTTGTCAGAATACACTTTTCTTCGTGCCAAAGATTCGCTTACAACGCAAACTCAAGCCATAGTGGAAAATGATCTGAGATACGATGAGAAATTGAGTTCCTGGTGAGATTGGTGTCCGTATAGACAAAGGGCTGAAAATCAAAATTGCCCCCTGAAGCTACGGTGATATCCTTGAGTGCTTCATTGCCTGAACGGAACCAGGCAATCTGATCGTAAAAATTATCATCAGAAGGATCATCCGGGTCATCAAAAATCGTTCGTGGCAAATTTTTCAGTTCGTCGGAAATGCTCAAGCCCTTAGATGTGAAAGCATCAAAAAGTGGGCTGCCTTCACGATCAATATTAAAATCCCCCAGACAAAAAAGATTATGATGAAACCGGTTGGTACGTTTGGCCCAATCATGAAAGAGGTCGGCAATTTCTTGTAACTCAGGAATCCGGTCGGCCTCCCGGTCCCCATACCATATGTGCAGAGTGACCAAAATAAACGTGACCGGACCTCGTTGAAAACTCACCGCATAAGGCGTGCGGGCAAATTGCTGACGCAACGCTCCTTCACCAAGCACATTTAGCCGTTCAGGAGGCACGACCAGCTCCCCTGCTAACCCTGAGGGACGAACACGGGACCGGTCGAAGAGAAAGGCCAGGCGTTCATCATGCCCCGCTTCCCCCAGGGTGATATCCGTCATCAAAAATCCCCAGTCTTCACCAAGAAACCGCATCGTATCCCGAAGTGCGCGAAGATCGCCTTTGACTTCCTGAAGGGCAATCACATCAAATCGGGATAGGATTTCAATGATCGCTCGTAATCCGCGAAGATCGCGCTTGGGACTATCGCTGCTGGCAGCGGTCCATTTCCGTGTCAGGGATGCAAACGAACGGATATTCCAGGTCGCCAGCAACAGATTACCTTCTTCCTTGGCGGGAATCTGTTGAGTGAGCGCCTCCGCTAAGGCGGTTAAGTCTCGTTGGATGGCAACAGGCGGGGCATCTAAAATCGTCGGCATCGGTGTACTCGCGAATTCAATATTTTTAACGTGGTTTGGGATTTTAGGAGTTTTCAAATTCATATCACGCTAAGACTTTCCCTCAATAAAAGCAACCAGCGGGCAGTCCTGGCCGATAACCTGGCTGAAGCCGTGAATTCCAAGATACTGACAGGTCCGGTAATTGGGATATTCGTGTGAACCGGTATAGGTAACCGCGTGCGCCCAGCCAAAAACCCGGTCACACCAGCAGTTTGCATTTCTCCCAGGTGGCGCAATACCGCCGCACGGACCGAGGCAGGCAATGACTCAATAACGGAGAACACCGATTGATGTAAAAAAACCTGAAAAATTCCGCTTCTCCTGAAATGCCTTTTTCTTCTTTTTATCAAAAAATGATTAACATCCTTTAAAGCAAGCCAATGTTCCCAGATGGGCTTCTATCCCTGCCGACAAGAAAGAGGTTCAAATTTTTTTACTCCTGTCAGAACCCGCAGAAATCCGCCGTTTTTAACTCTTTCTTAAACCTTCGGTTGTATTCTGGAAATAGATATCGCGTAGGCGTATATCAAAACAAATCGTTTCGTATTTGAAGGTGTGGGCCAAGCTTACCCCTTCGTTTTGGCGTCCCATCCTTCCTGGACGCAGCGCAACATAATTTTCCCCGCCTGTTTCCCGGAAACACGCCGGGAAGCTGCTAAAACCCCCATGATCCGTTCTTCATGGACCCACGGCGTTCGCAGCACCAGATTGGTTGTCCCATGCCCTTGGACATTGACAAATACCGGCATCATGTGGCCGGGCTGCATTTATCGAAGCAGGAGGAGGCCGAACTCATCCAGGCTGTGTGGAGCCTATTGGAAGGGTTTGTCGATCAGGCCTTTGGCCGCCATCCCTATCAACAATGCGGCAGAGCGCTGGCATTTAATGATTTACAAGAGGAGGGGGAGTCCCTAGAATCGAAGGCCAGCAGCCCGTTACCGCAAACACAACCGATCAGCTATCATGATCTCAAACACGTAGGCCCGCCATGAAATACACGCATCACTCCTATACACAGCG
>JAGQKG010000067.1 GCA_020430245.1 Nitrospira sp. | reverse complement strand
TGGAACGCGGGAAACCGTGACTCTGGAACGAATTCGCCAAGCGATGGGAACCGCTATCAAACGCGCGCGAAGCGTCAAAGCCAAAGGGATTGTATGTGTGGTTCCCGATGTGCCAAAGGCTACAGGCCATGTAGGTGATGTCGCCCAGGCGATGGTGGAAGGATTGATTCTAGGCGGTTACCGGTTTAATGAGTATCGCACCGACCACTCGAACAACAACACCTTGCAATCCTGCACCATCCTCACCAATTCCAGCACCAGTGTCGAGGAAGTCAAAGAAGGCGCCAATCATGGGAAAATTCTGGGTGAAGCCACGTGCTTCGTTCGAGATTTGTGCAACCATCCCGCCAACGTGATGACACCTTCCCGCGTCGTAACCGAAGCAAAAAAAATCGCCAGGGAGTCCAAAGTCCGGCTCAAGGTGTTGGACCGTCGGCAGCAGGAAAAACTCGGCATGGGTGGATTGCTGGGAGTCTCGCGGGGCAGCATTGAACCGCCGCAATTCATTATTCTGGAATATACCGGTGCCCCTCGGACCCAAAAGCCCATCGTTTTTGTCGGCAAGACGGTGACGTTCGATTCCGGCGGCATTTCCTTGAAGCCTTCCGAAAACATGGAGCAGATGAAGGCGGACATGACTGGCGGAGCCGAAGTATTGGCGACGATTCGAGCCGCCTCACGACTTAAGCTCCCGATCAATGCAATCGGCCTCCTGCCTGTGACGGAAAACATGCCGGGAGGACGGGCCACCAAACCCGGCGATATCCTCAAAATGCTGTCCGGCAAAACGGTGGAAGTTCAAAATACGGATGCCGAAGGTCGATTGATTCTCGCCGATGGCTTGGCCTATGCCTCACGACTCAAGCCTGCCTGCATAATTGATATCGCCACC
This sequence comes from Nitrospira sp., assembly GCA_020430245.1. GTDB lineage: Bacteria > Nitrospirota > Nitrospiria > Nitrospirales > UBA8639 > Nitrospira_E. The sequence continues at coordinate 17,072 of JAGQKG010000067.1, read as the reverse complement.
CTGACAGGTGCCGCGGCTGTCGCCTTGGGACAATTTGCGATTGGCATGTTAGGCAATGACGACACTGTAAAAGGGAATCTCCGAAAAGCCGGCGATCATACCGGAGAACGGGTATGGGAAATGCCACTGTGGGATGAATACTTTGAACAGTTAAAAAGTGATGTGGCCGACATGCGGAATATCGGTGGGCGAGGGGGCGGGATGATTACCGCTGCCATATTTTTATCAAAATTCGTCGGAGACCATCCCTGGGTTCATTTGGACATCGCCAGTACAGATTGGGGTACTGTGGAGCGACCGTATACTCCCAAGGGTCCGACAGGCATCGGAACCCGTTTACTCATTCAATATTTACTGAATCATGCCAATCGCTAACCGGCGCCACACGCGATGACTATCGCTGAACTTGTCGGGCAACTCTGTATGATCGGGTTCGAAGGGACGGAGGTTACTCCTGACCTTCGAGCCTGGATACAGGAATTCCGACCAGGAGGGATCATTCTCTTTTCCCGCAATTTGGTTGACCCTGTCCAAATTGCCCACCTCACCAATGACCTCCAAGCCTTGGCCGGTGACATCCCGCTGCTCATCAGCATTGATCAAGAAGGCGGGCGCGTCTCGCGCCTTCCTTCTGGCTTTACTATCTTTCCTCCTGCAACAATTGTTGCCCACTCGGGATCCACGGAACTGGCTTACCAAGCGGCAGCGGTAACCGCCAAGGAGTTACGCGCCGTCGGGATTAATATGAATATGGCACCCGTTCTCGACATCCATACGAATCCCTCCAATCCTATTATCGGGGATCGGGCGTTCGGAACCGAGCCGGAACAGGTGTGCCTCATGGGAACGGCCACGCTCGCAGGCCTGCACGACCATCGCGTATTGGCCTGCGGAAAACATTTTCCTGGTCATGGCGACACCAGTACCGATTCACATGTGGAACTCCCGGTGGTCCACGCCGCCCTGGAGCGGCTGGAGAACGTGGAACTCAAACCTTTTCAATACGCCATTGCTCATGGTCTACGGGCCATGATGACGGCCCACGTCCACTATCCCGCCCTAGACCCCATAAATCCCGCAACCCTCTCTTCCATAATTTTGACTGACATGCTTCGGCAGCAAATGGGATTTTCCGGTGTCATTTTAAGCGATGACTTGGAGATGGGCGCCATTGCAAATCATTCGGCAGTCGGCGAGGCCGCTGTGCGCTCATTGCAAGCCGGAGTGGATATGTTATTAGTGTGCAAAACCCGTCAGCTCGCGACTGATACGATAAGAGCCGTGCGGGAGGCCGTTGAATCCCATGTATTGGATAAAAGCCGCATCGAGACCAGTCTGGCACGTATCGCCTCCGTCAAACAGCAATTTGTCTCTCCCTATTACCCAATCCACATTCCCTCCATCCCTGACACCGTCGGCATTTCTGCTCATCGCCAGGTATTAGCTCAGATTCAAGACCCATTTCGTACCTTGATCTGAATTCACAGTATGATAAACAAATTACCAGACGGCCTCCAATAAGCAGTAGGAGGTTTGTCTTGTCATTCGCCTCATTATGGATACCAGCCGCGGCTCACCTGCCAACATGAAAAAATAAGGGCCTGGCCCAATTCTGGACATTCCCTACAAAGATTTGTTTAGCTATCAACCTTGCTGTACAAACCGACACGCCTTTACATCTATTCCTATTGCTGATGATAGATTTTCATGATTCATTTCGGGAGCAAGGAGCATGGACATGGCATTGAAAAAAGGGGACATTATCGACGAACGCAAACGGTATCCGGATTCCTGCGGGCTGGTCCTCAAGGTGATGAGCGGTGGCGAAGGATTTGAAAAAATTCGTTGTTGCGGGCATGACCTGACTCTGGAAGACGTGGTTCCCTCGTTTAATCAGGAGCGGGGCCGCCGAGCAGGAACCTTGGCAGTCGGCATGCCCCTCGATGAGAAAATTGTTGCGACTGATTCCTGCGGACTTCGCTTGATGGTGATGGCAGGCGGTGAAGGCTTCCAGGAAGTTATCTGTTGTGGCCATTCGTTTGGAGCGAAAGCGATTCAGTCTTTAGAGTTTGGGCAGATGCGGGGAGAGAACCTCAAACAGGAGGACACCCCGAACACCCCCCATCAGGGAACCGCATAAGAGACCATCGTAGACATGTTAGGGTGGACACCAGAATCAATTAAACAATGGGTCCGATGGATGCAGTTCCTGGACCGGTGGGGCTATATCACGGCCTGCTTGAGCTTTCTTCTTGTTGGCATGTTGGTATTCGGTTATAGCTGGATAGCCTATGCTCAATCGGTACAGACCGAGTTTTTGCCGGCTACCATCACGTTACTGAATGACCTGCTATTTGTCATCATTCTTTTGGAATTATTTCGTACGGTCTTAGGTTTCTTGCAAAATGACCGTATTCGACTCGAACCCTTCCTCCATGTGGGGATCATCGCCTCCGTCCGAAGAATTCTCACCGCTGGGGCTGAATTTTCGCACCAGGACTCGGTCCCTGAAGGCATCTTTCGTCATTATCTTATGGATATGTCTTTGCATGTCGTCGTGATCTTAGTCCTCATGATTGCATTATATCTTCATCGAAAATCCGAGCTCCCCATTGAACCTATGTTCAACAAATAGCCCTTCCGAGTTCCAAGAAAATTCTGTTTCTCATTCTTCTTCCTCAATCACATTATTGTTATAAATACCTGATGAACTTCTTCGGTTCATATTGCATACCGCCTGGGGCTGTGGCAGTATAGCCTCCTTTTTAAACAACAATCTGTAGTGTTGGTCATCTCATGGAGTCTCTTCCTGAATTAGTCGGCACGGTCCATATTATCCTGGGCCCTTATCGAGGAAATCCGATTGCACTATACATGTGCCAGGATGAGTCTACCTGCCGAATTTCTCCTCGCATCTATCCGTGGAATCAAACAGTTGGCAATGGAGATACCCCCAATAAAGCCGCTGCTGACTTTGAAGCTAAATGGAAACAAAACGATTTGTCAGACGATATGTATACTGGACCCCACTGGGAAGGAGGCATTAAACCCGAAAAGCCCAAACCCGCTCCTCCTCCCAAACCTGCCGCTCCTCCTGCAACTAAAACGGAAGCCGCACAAGACACCAAAAGCCCTTCACCTAAATCACCGGCCCTGCCGAATCCATCACCAACTCCAGCATCTGAAGACGCGGCTTCGTAAGGCCCTTGTCTTCTTACCTAGGTATTCTGTTTCATAAAGACTTTGTGCGAACCAAGCCAAAACGGTCCGGAAAGGCTATGTTCGGCTGGCGGCAAGCTGGCTGGCGGAACGTATTAAAGCGGTAAATAAACGTTTCTGAATGGCGTCGTGACGGTATAAAAACTCCGGATGCCATTGGACTCCAAGCCAGAATGGATGACGGGGGGACTCAATCGCTTCAATGACTCCATCTGGAGCAATCCCAGTGACTTGAAAGAAAGATGGAACGGATTTGATAGATTGATGGTGGGAGCTATTCACAGCAATACTTAACCGCTTTACGATGCGCTGAAGCAGGCTGTTGGGTTCAATGTCAATCAGATGAGCTGTTTTGGTGGCCGATTTGGTGGGACGATGTTCAATTTTCGTCGACAATTGAGAGGAAATATCCTGCAGCAAGGTTCCACCCAAGGCCACATTCATGGACTGCATACCCCCGCAGATGCCCAGTGTCGGCAATCCCTGACGAAAGGCCAATCTGGATAGGCCAAGCTCAAGTTGCGCGCGCTCTTCGCTCATTCGCTGAAAAGGATACCGCTGTTTCTCCCCATACAACTCAGGGGCTAAATCCGATCCACTCCCGGTCACTAGAAGGCCATCCAACCGCTGTAAAAGATATTTCTGTTTGGCAAGGCCACGGACCAGGGGAAGCACTATGGGCACTCCCCCGGCGTCCTGAATTGCCTGAAGGTACCTGGCCCGTAAAAAATAGGTGGGTTCTTTCCCACCCATGTCCTGCCGATTTCCAGGGTTAAAATCCGGTGTAATCCCAATGATAGGTTTGACCATGCCAGTCGATTCACTCAGGCGGGTGTAATCCTTTCGGTCTATAGCGCTTGATCCTCGTATGCGGAGATCCCTATGAATCGAACGGGTTCATTACCTTTCAGGTGATCGGGCGTGATGACATACGTGCCGTAGAAACTCGGTTCCCATACGGCTTTTGCCGTATCAAGGTCGCCACCTGTCAATCCATAGGTAAAGGTTCCCACAATCCCACCCAAGATGGCATAGGCCAATTTGCAAGGGAAATACACCACTGTGAGCAGCGCACTCCCAATCCCAAGGCCCGCCTCATTGGTTGGGCTCGATAATTCTTGCTCGGCCGCCAGACTCACCCCGGTGGCACCCAGGCAAACGATCAGGGAAAAAGCCAACAATACGCATACCCCGGTGACTTGTTTAAGCACATCTCCCCCAAAAACCTTGAATTGCCGCATAAGGATTACTCCTCCCTGTTTAATTTTTATGCAAACCTTCTCTTTAGATATTTTAAACCTGAATGATTCATTAGTCTTCTGTTTTTAATTACAAAACGGAAAATTATAGCAAATTTGATACCTTCATAGTGACTGAGGACCTTCTTCTGTTTCAACTAGATCCAACTCGATAAAAATCTGCCTCTTGATCTCCTCGGCCTCCCGCTCAACTACCTCATCCGTCTCAGCAATGAGAGCGTCACCTGAAACTTGGATATTCTCCTGCTTGATTCCCTTATGAATAAAGGCATGAAGCTTGTGGAAGCATAGCAACTGGACCAATAAATCATGACTTTTTTCCCGATAGCCTCCCTGGTCTTCCACCGGAACGCCCTTCAGAACGGCTTCCAACCATGACGAATGCTGAAGGATTCCTTCGAGCCTGGCTATTTGGTTCTTTTTCATCACCACCTCGACTTGTATCCCGCCTTTCCAGCTGCGTTTTTTGACATTAAACACACAGCGCACTGAACCTGAGGCACCTTCAACGGCTTCAGGGCCGTAAAACAGCGTAATCCGAAAAAGGGGAATCTGAGGCGGTGAGAGTAATGACATCTTTGATCTAATCGTTTCTTACATAAGGGCATTACCAAAATGAAGAATCGCAAAAACTTGGCTTGGGCATGGTGTTCCAAGCCTACCGCATTTAGGTTGACACTCGTCAATCTTGAAAGATAGAGTCTTTTTAGTTGAATATTTTCACAATGAGCTGAAGGGAAAGGGATTTCTCTATGTTCGGAACCATGGGGTTCTCTGAACTCATGATCATTCTGGTGATCATCCTGATTATTTTTGGGGCAGGTCGGCTCCCACAAATCGGAGAAGGCGTGGGGAAAGCCTTAAAAGGCTTTAAAAAAGAGGTCGCCGACATCCCCCAGCCCGTAGACCCCAATGAGCCGGTACCAACTGCACCGCCCGAACCAGCACAGGCTCAATCCCAACCGACGACTCCGGTAGGCACCCCGACAAATCAGCCATTTCAGCCGGGTCCTGAACAAACACCAGGAACCACTGCGGCCTTACTTTACCAAGGAGCGGGGCCTCAGGTGGTCCAGCCATCTGCTAAATCTGCCGGGGCTTCTCATTCTCCTCAAACAACCACCGCACCGTCTGCACCGCCGCCGATGTCCATGGAGGATAGGCAGGCACAACCAGTCCCTATGGCTTCCAGGCAATATCCTGCTCTCCCGGCAGGTGCACAGGCGAAGCCCGTGCTGAAGAGACCTGCGGCTGTTGTGAATAAACAGGCCGTTGCCCGTGTCCAAGCCCAACAAGCCGCGATGAAAGCCCAAGCATCCCAGCAATCCGGTTTAGCTCCACGAGATATGCAATCCTTGGGAGAAGGTCTTGGAAGTGCGGTACGAACCTTCCGGGATGCCGCGGCAGATATTAAAAACTCGATTGATCCTCAAATGCGCACCATCCAAGCTGAACTGGAGTCTGCCGAAAAAGAGATGCAGGAATCCATCGAAGTGGCCAAAGAGCCTCTGACCCCTAAAGAATCCTCCGGATCTACATAATCCTTTCTTGCTACTATTTCCTACCAATATTTCTATCGTTATCGGAGCCATTTGTTTCATTGGACCATTTGGGTGCGTCCTCGAATCCCCACCTGAACCACCCGAAGCCGTCACCGAACGACTTATTCCACTTCTGACAGATGCTCAGCCTAATACTCGACGAACCGCAGCTTTGTCACTTGGGAAAATTGGCGCCCCACAGAGCATACCAGCCCTGGTTCTCGCTTTATCGGATCCGGATGACCAGGTTCGACAATCGAGTGCGTGGGCCCTGGGAATGATGGCAGATTCTCTTTCAGATCAGTCTCTGGTTACGTTGGTTCAACACCTTACAGATCCCTCCGATTCAGTCAAACAGGCTGTGGTATTAGCCTTGGGTCGGACAACAGTGCAGGAGGAATTATTACAGGTGTTAACCGAAGCCTACGCTATTTCCACCATTGACACCCAAAGAACCATTATACAATCTCTTGCTCATTTTGAATTGCCATTTTCCTATTCCGTGTACCTCCAAGCTCTGGAAAGCCCTGATTCTCTCACCAGACAATCCGCAATTGCAGGGCTCGGTGAATTAGGCGACCCTCGTGGACTCCCTTTCTTACGCACCCATCTTCTTCAAGATCCAAGCATCGGGGTGAGATCAGAAGCCGCGTTTCGTTTAGGCAAATTGGGAACCAGTGCAGATGTGCTTGCACTCAAACAAGCCATGGAAACAGACCCGACCCCTAATGTGCATTTTTGGGCATCCTGGGCCCTTGTTCAAATTGGCCAAAATACCTAATTCCTCAGGCCTTTTCCTTGACATTCCATTCATCACTTCCCTCTCGGGTTTCAACCTCAAATTGCCCTAGATCAGAATTTTTCCATGTTGAATGCGCCTGATTGAATACCCGAGATAAAATCATTACAATTCGCTTTCTTTTTCTCTGAAGCAGGCAAAAAATGAAGAGACTGAGAATAGAGTTGATCATCGGTCTTATGGCCTTTTTCACAGTTGTGAATTGCGCTTCAGCCCCGGTGAAATGGTTCAGGCCCGGTACCTCCCAGGCGACCTTTTCCCGTGATAAAGCTGATTGTGAGGAAGCCTTGTTTTCAACAGGAACTACTCAAAGGACCAAAGAAGTATATTCCTTAGAAGGGTGTTTGGAGGCAAAGGGTTATACGGCTATCCCGCTTTCCTCTCAATAACGAAAGATTCAATCTTTGGTTTTATAGAATTCCTGGGGAGGACCAAATCTGGAGCTTTCGTTAAAAAGAAAAACGGCTAGTCTCTTGGGGGGTGGACAATGTATTGTTCGGATCACTTACAATTGAGAGGTAATATTTCTTTGTTGAGGAACTGATTGAACAAGCGAACGAGAACATGAAAAAAGTTCTTCTGGTAGATGACGATCTCAACGCTCGGGAGGCGCTTCGCCTAGTCCTGGAATCTCAGAAATTAGAATGTATCCAGGTTGGCAACGGATCAGAAGCCATCGCTTGGCTATCAAACAACCGGGCTGACCTGATTATCTCCGACAATCAAATGCCGGTTTTGGCAGGTCTAGATTTTATTGACCAAATAAAATTGAAAGAGCAAGACTCCATCCAAACCCCCGTTATCTTACTTAGTGGTCATCTCGACGAACAGGATAAACAGCGTGCACGTCAGGCAGGAGTCTTTGCTATTTTAGATAAACCCTGTAATTTTAGCCAATTCCTATCTATGGTTCAGCTCGCGTTGGACCAATAAATTTTACTCTTAGCCCTCTTGCTCCCTCCTTACAAACGACATTATCCCCAATCCCTCGTATCAAAAACAAAAAACTTCTTTTACATCTATTTCTTTTTCTACTCAGTGCTCGACTGCTAATCCTTTAGCGGTATTTCCCCATTGACCCTTTTCCCGATATCTCTTCACTTGGGTGATGGATTTACAACTTTACAAATATTTTTCCCAACCCTGGGAAGGGGTTGACCGAAGAAATCCAAAAGTTTCCCGTCAACCTTCTTCTTCAACAAAAGGAGGGCTCTTATGCTGAAAATATTCGGAGGAATGATTATTGGTTCCCTCATGACCATAATACTCTTTGGCGGGGTATCTGCTGCGGACAAGGTTCTGGCGAATGCCCAAACCCTATATTTTGACCAGATCCAGCGACCGGGAACCACCACCACACTTCTACTACTAGTCTTTTTAAGTATCTTCCTTGCTTCTCTAACTCTGTGGCCCACCAAACCTGCATTGGACACAAAGAAGATTACCAAACAGTTGCGCCGGCACTGTTAAAAAATCCGAATTCCTCAATTCCAAGACGACCAAGCCATTGGTGTAGAAACAACTGGCCTGGGAGCAGTATAGCTTTTCTCTCTCATATTGATCTGTTGGTTTAAGTAGCCCCTTCACACCCCGTTCAATTTTAATATCCCTCTCCTAAAAAATCTGTTATTTAATTGGTGCTCCTTCAACAAAAAAGTTTAAAAATTTTCGTACACCGTTTTATTTAAAAACAACCAACCATAAGTACATTGATCTAATCACCGAATCCCAACACTGGGCATACCTTTCCACTCCTAAGAATCTCTTGCCCATGGTCTTCTCCACATTGAATAACCTCCTTCGCTCTCTAAAAAACACCTTTCACTAGCGCATTCTGAAAATTGTGACCCCAAAATGCTAATGGTACCCTTTCTAACGAAGTTGGCAACAGACTTGCTGAATCTTATGCTCCAAGACAAAGCATCGAAGACGTATTCTTAACCAAGCAGAGCCACATACGGATACAAGCAAATACCCAAGTACGCACGGATATACAAAAAACATCAACCATGGACTTTCGGTCATTATCTCAAACTGACGGAGATGCGGAGACGTATGAATATTGTGGAAAAAATGAAACATGACTGGAACGAACGAGCCCAACATCATGCCAGATTTTGGATTGCTACCGAGGATTACCACACAGAAGAAAAATTTGCTCAATCGGGAATAGACACGGCCCAGGCTCTATTGGCAACCATTCCTGTCCCCCACTTACCGTCGTGGAATGTCTTAGACATCGGATGCGGCATTGGCAGAGCTCTCAAAGCCCTTGCCTCCCATTTTCATCATTTAGTTGGAGTCGATGTTTCCTCGGCAATGATTACCCAGAGCAAACAATGGTTAGCTGACCATCCCCATATTCATACATATGAAACCTCTGGTGTGGATCTTCAAGAATTCCCTCACTCCACCTTTGATCTGGTGTATTCTTATGTCACATTTCAGCATTTGCCCCGTCCTGTGCTTGAACGTTATCTGAGAGAAATACACCGCGTCTTGACTCCTGACGGCTATCTGGTTTTTCAATTGCCCATAGGCCATTTTCAAGATGTTCCTCTCGAGGACACCATTGGGATACGGTCGTACTCCAATCAGGAAATTGAGGAAAGCCTTCAGAGGAACGGCCTTGGTTTCCTTTACCACCCATCACCCAATCCCGAAGTCACAGAGACGTCTGAACCGCACAGTCACCGGTTTCGAGTGGCAAAAAAGATCGGTCCTCTGGGCCCCGTTGTCTCAATAGATTGGGACAAGCTGGAACAACCGAATTTTGTCTCCGAATTGGATACCCATCTCTATGCCATATATGCCGACAATTGCGCACGTGCAGGGAACCATCAAGAAGGAATTCACACCCTACAATCCTTGGTCAATAAGAATCCCGCCTACCTCGAAGGATGGTTGCACTTGGCAGCCTTGTTGCTCGAAACCGGAAAATTGGAGAAAGCTCTAGACACTCTAAAAAAGTTAACGACCTTTCATCCTTGGTACCGAGAAGGTCAGAAAACCTTCCATAATCTTCTCAAGAAATGTGCAAACCAGAGACACACATTTTTTACTCCCTTCCCCACCAATGACCAAAATTCTAGGAATGCGCTCAAGAACACCCCAAATGACTTCTCCCTTCGTTAAATACATACATGGTCATTTTCCAATCCTGCCTTTCAATATAAAATTGATACAGGACAGTTAAAGGAGCAAAGGAACAGTGGTCCTAACATTTATCGATTATTTTCTTTTCAATTCAAAAAACTTTGTTATAATCGATTTCACAAGAGCCAAATAGATTTTTTATCTACTTTAACTGAGGAGGGCAGAATGGCAAAAAAACTATGGGTAGTGATGCCAGCGTTTTTTCTGGTCATGGGAATGTCAGGCATGGCGTTAGGGAATCCGCCAAACAATGGCCCAGGTTGCGGATTAGGGAAACTCGCGTGGGAACAGTCCAGCCAAAATGAAAGCATTGGGGGTCAGGTCCTGATGGCAACAACCAACGGCACTTTTGGATCCCAAACGTTTGGAATCAGTTCGGGCACTTCCGGCTGCACCAATGATGGGAAAATTTTTGCATCCGAAAAAGTAAATGTCTTCGCGGCTGTTAATTTTGAAAACTTGGCTCAAGAAATGGCGCAAGGGCACGGTGAACATCTTACTTCCTTAGCCACACTGATGGATATTCCCGTTGCCCAACAGCCCGCGTTCTTTGCAATGACCCAAGAGAAATACACCACTCTCATTCAGGCGGGTGAAACCTCTCCCAAGGCGGTAGTGAAAGCCATTCACGATGCCATGGACAACCATCCAGTTTTAGCTCAAGCCACCATATCGAAGTAAATTCTTTCAGGCTCCGGCTTTACAAGCCGGAGCCTCTCTTTTCTTTCCTGGCATGTGATAAATATCCTCCTTCTTTTCCTTGCGCTACTGTCCTTTCCGCTTGAGCTCAAGGCCCAAAGCCCCCCCTCTCCTTATCTGCAAGAACTCCTTCAGCAAGCCAGCGTGGACAAACTGTACCAGAAGCGTTACTGGCACCTCTTACTCCATTACCGAAAAAATTTTCTTGGTGGCTACACCAGCGAAGTCGATGATCCAGGGTTTTTCCTTTCAGCACATGGAAAAACCGATCCAGAAGCTGAATTACAAGCAACACTGAAATATTTTTTTTCCGATACGTTAGTTGGCCGTTCCAAACAGCCGGCTCAATGTGCATTTATTGCCCGATATCACTGGCTGAAAGAGAAACTACAGTTCCAGGACTCTAAACTCTTCCCACATCCATGTGAACGGTTTGTCAGTTGGCTTGAAGAACTGAATCCCGCCTCGATTACATTTATTTTCCCTTCGGCCTATATGGATAATCCCGCCTCGATGTTTGGACATTCATTTTTGCGGGTTGATCAAAAAGGCCAGACACCAGGAACAAATATATTAGCGTATACGATAAACTACGCTGCGGAGGTCCCGCCGAATGCGGGGATTGAATTCGCCTATAAAGGGATTTTTGGAGGATACAAGGGGTTCTTCTCGACCATTCCCTATTACATGAAAGTCAAGGAATACCAGGATATTGAGAATCGAGACATTTGGGAATATCGCTTGAATTTTTCCCAAACGCAAAACTTCAAACTGCTTATGCATGCGTGGGAATTGGGGAATGCCTATTTCGACTATTACTTCTTTAAAGAGAATTGTGCATACCACATTCTCTCCCTCTTGGAAGTCGCCGATCCAAATCTCCATCTAACCGACCAATTTCATTTTGGAACAATTCCTGCCGATACTATTCGCCTTCTTGCCCGACAGAAAGGATTGGTTCAAAAAATTTCTTACCGACCCGCTCGCAGCACTCTCCTCAAACGAAAGCGAGAAACCTTAACAAAAGAAGAGGCCTCCTTGTTCCCAAAAATTTTTCACGATCCACAGGTGATAAACCAATCTGAATTTCTTCAATTACCACAACCACGCCAAATATTCCTTCTGGATTTTGCTTCAGATGTTTTGCGGTATTCAGCTGCGACTGACTCAGAACACGCGAAGAATTATCAAGACAACAATCGATCTATCTTAGTGGCACGGAGTCACATCCCCGTCCCATCGGCCCTATTTCCCGTTGAGCCTTTCTCTCTTTCCCCCGTGCAGGGTCACCAAACGATTAGAGTCGGAGGTGGAGTCGGATGGAGGAACAATGAAATATTTCAAGAAATCAGCTTCCGCGGGGCCTACCATGATCTCCTGGACCCTGACCAAGGGTATACCCAAGATGCCCAAATAACATTACTTGATTTAAGATTGAGACATTATCACCAACGAGATCAATTTCGGGTAGAACAATTCACCTTCGCCAATGTCCTTTCCTTGGCCCCCATTGATTCGTTGTTTGCTTCCCCATCATGGAAAATTAATGTTGGAATGGATACCGTCAAATTCCATTCCTGTGATCTGTGCTCAAATGGATATCTAAGCACCGGCATAGGGGGTGCGCTAGAAACTCACATGTTTCAAAGGGAGGTCTTTTTTATTTTTGGAGAATTTGATGCTAATGTGAGTAACGCGTATGACGAAAACCACCGTGTGGGCGGAGGAGTTTCTGGAGGTGTGATGGCCACTATTACTCCGAGATGGAAATGGCTCGCGTCAGCAGGATATTTGTATTTTCCGCTCGGAGATCGATCAAATGACATTCCGATTTCCATAGGTCAACGATGGACGTTTGCCAAAAATTTTGCTGTTAGGGCTACATTTACTCACCACGACCAGGACAATGAAGTGCTGGCGGTATTTCACGGATATTTCTAACTCTCTCAATCACCAGTCGTCCTACTCTGGAATCTAAGATTAAAATAAAAAACCAATCCCCCCCAAAAAATATTCACTCCTGAATTTTAAGGATAGTTCCTTCCAATGATATTTCGTAGAAAAATATTTGTATTCCCCAAATACAAACCACCGCTCAGTAAGAACTACTTGCATGCCTCCTAAAAACTGATATCCAGGAGCCGTTCCTGTCTCAAAACTTTTATCTTTTCTGTCAGGAATATCGGCATTTCTCAGTACTCCATTTGAAACCCCGCCTCCTATGCCCGCATACGGTCTGAGCATAGTACCTGGATATCGCACTATAAGATTGACCATCGTTTGATAGGTTATAAGGCTGCTATCACCTTTTGTCGTTCCCAAGTTACTGCCTATGGGAAAACGGATTGAATTATTATTTCCAAATGACTCCAATTCAAGGCCAAGGTATCCACAGGCAAAATGAGGGAAAAACCCCGCCTTAAATCCCAAGCCAGGATCTCCATTCACCTTCTCACCCGAAACGTCTTTGCCTTTAAACGAAATCCCTTTATGTAAGGGCTCCGAGCCCATGCCATAGCCTGACAAATAAATTTCAATGTCATCCAAAGCCATCAAACGACAGGGAAAAAAAATAGCTCCCATCAAGATAAAGAGCGACGCAAATTTTATGAAAAAGTACAAATCCTTCTCCGGAGAAACCTTAAACCAACATATTTCACAAAATATAGCATCTAGATTAGAATTTCAGATGCTCTTGCATAAAACGTCAAGCAAGTTTTCTAAACAATTTTAATCGCCTCTTAGAGTGGATAGGACTACTCACTGAAATGCCTCCATGATAGGCCCAAGAGGCAACTGCATTAGTAGCAGAATGCACAGGTGGCATACCATTGTCAGCAGGGATTTTGATCAAGATCGATTGGCAGGTGATAACATGGGAGATTTTTCGGCCAAAGTAAAGGACCAATGGAAAAAATTGCTCACGGTAGAATATTCAGACTATCCCCTGATCACGAATCTCAGGACGTGAGTTTTTCAATTACCCAACGCTCAACCCTTTAAGGAAATTTATCCCTCCTTACCATTCCCCCTGCGACAACCAGATCCCAAAACATTCAAATTGCTGTGTCAGTTGCCTCAAAGATTGTACCACTGCAAACGGTGCGCATATTCAAGAGTTTCACGGGCCGAGTGTGTTTCGAGGGAAACCGTCGTTTAAGAAAGAGTTGTGGGGAGAGAAATTTTAGTCGTATGTCCATTATGTCAGGACAGTGAGGGAGAGAGGAAATTGGCAGGTTGTCCAACAGTATGTGCAAGAGCTAGACAAACCGCGAGGAGAGCTTCGTCAGTTAACACTTTTCTAATATCCCGTGATTTGCCCACTTTGACCACGGGGATCTTTATTCAAAAAAAGCCATCCCCTTTGAACTGGAAATAGCCTTTCTGACAATGAAGGCTCGCACGGGCGAGTCTCTCCTAGGCGGTTTCAGTTGCAATCGATATCTTAGGATCATCCGTTTTTTACATATTTTCACAAATAAAACAAAGGGGATTGTCCTAAGAATAAATTAGGACAATCCCCCAAAGTCATTTACTGGCCGATTACGATCCCTTTACGACAGTACAGTACTCACCCCAGACTCCAAGGATATTTTTTGAAGTATGATCCACGTGTGAAATCTGAGTAATTCCCCCATTTGCTTTGGCCGTTTCCAGGCTGGCATCACCTGTCGCAACCATCGCAAGAATTGAGGTGGCACAGGCTGTTCCTGTTTTTGTCGGAGCAGGGCCATCATTAATTACGCCGTCCCATTTGGCTTCAGTATAAGCCCACCCGGCAACGGGAGAGGCTACTCCCATACATCCAGTCAGATTGAGTAAACAAAACCCCAAGACAACGGCCATTAGCGCATTCTTCATCTTCTGCCTCCCTTTAAAATGTTAGGTTTGTGAATGCCATTTTCACTCATATAATGAGTTTCTCTTACGTAACGGATTCCCACAATAATGTCAATGAAGGAACCAACCTTTGAATGGACAATCGAGCCATTGAGGTCCCCATTAAGCTTGGGTGACTTCTGGCTAACCAGTATTAATTCCCCCCCAGGATGCAATAACCCATTGTAATTTGCATCGGAAATAGACTGATAGCCCTTTCCACAGACCCCACTTTTTTGTTTAGATGAAGGACGTGAGCAGAATAGAGCTTCCGATTCTTATGACCAAACTTCATATGAGCATGTAAATGAGTTTAGAAGACGAATTTTGCGATATTATAAAAAAGGCTCGCTTCGGACAAGGGTTGGGGATTGAGTCCCTGGCGGAATTGGCGAAAATGGGGCCGGCCGAGGTGGAACAGCTTGAGAAAGGCCACCGGCCTCCGACCAAAGGCGAAATTCAAGGAATCAGCCAGGCCTTGCACCTGCGTGTTGGCTCAATGATTAATCTAACTTTGGATGGATGGCTACCTCAACCTCAACCGGAGTGGACGACTGAACACGATCTTGTCCAGACCATTAAAGGCGATATTGGCGGGTATGAAGTCAAAGGCTATCTGTTAACTGATCCAGCCACCAAACAGACCATCATGATTGATACGGGGTACAATGCCAAGCAGATGCTTACGAACATCTCCCAGCGTGAATTGACCTTGATCGGCGTTTGCCTCACCCATGGACATACTGATCATGCGGGAGGACTCGAAGAGATTCTGACCCAATGGCCAGTGCCGGTCTATCTAGGAAACGGGGATTTTGATCTCCTTCCATGGAGACCACCTGACGCTTCTTTAAAAATACCAGCCGACCATCAAATGATTGCCCTTGGGGAATTGACGGTTGAATGCCTGGCCACCCCGGGCCATACCCCTGGAGGATTTTGCTACCTCTTATCGCTCAAAGGTCAAACGCTGTGTTTTGTGGGAGATACGCTCTTTGCAGGGTCGGTAGGGCGCTCAAACCCTTTTTCGCTATATCTTCGACATTTGCAATCCGTTCGCCAAACCCTGTTACACTTACCAAAAGACACGGCCCTGTTCCCTGGTCATGGTCCCTCCACAACAGTGACTGAGGAGCAAGCACACAATCCATTTGCCTGATATTTGTGTCAGCCTGTTTCATGTGTTGGCATTTAAGGACGTTTTGATGGATCACCGACCACCTACCTCTTCAGCGCATTCGGAGAACAATGCAACTCCTCCCCCTTCTCTGTTGAATCCTATTGACCCCACAGACCCACCGCCTGGGACTGACCCAACCTCTCTTCCGCCACTGATTATGCCGGTCACCAAAGACGACATACCTCGAGAACGCACAACCAGAACAACCTCACGCGAAACAGATCCTTGGCGATCACTTCAACCTGAACTAATCGAAACTGGGGATGAGGTGGACGAATTCCCTCCTCCAACTCCCAGCGCCTTTTCTCAATGGGGACTTCCCATTCTGCTCTTTGGGCTCACCGCGTTCACCACACTCTGGGCAGGAGCCTTTCAGATCAATACGAAACCCGTCAACGGAGCCTGGGATTTTTTGATTCGGTATCCTGGTTCATTGGTCAATGGGATTCCCTTTGCTGCCACACTTTTAGGAATCCTCGTTACCCATGAATTTGGGCATTACCTCCTGTCGCGCATCCATCGGGTGCCTGCCTCATTTCCACTGTTCATCCCCGGGCCTCCACACTTCATCGGTACCTTTGGAGCCGTGATTCGTATGCGCTCGGCCCTTATGAATCGGCGCGCACTTTTTGATATTGGCGTCGCAGGTCCCATTGCCGGATTTATCGCTGCGGTCGTCGCCATACTTATCGGACTCTCTTTCTCTCATATCGTCCCACGATCACAAACCTATGGGTTGCAGTTGGGCGAACCTCTCCTACTGCAATGGTTTGCTTGGATCATGTTTGGACCGATTCCACCCACTCACGATATTGTGCTCCATCCGATTGCGTTCGCCGCCTGGTTCGGGTTTTTTGTCACCGCCATTAATTTATTACCCTTAGGGCAATTGGACGGAGGCCATGTGGCATTTGCGGTATTAGGCCGTCGCCAACGCTCACTGGCCTTGGCCACAATTCCCATCCTTATTTATTTGGGCCTCACGGGTTGGCCTGGGTGGATTCTCTGGGTCGGTCTGGCCAGTCTTGTCGGAATTGCCCACCCGCCGGTCATGGACCCCCACACAGTTTTGGGCCAACGCCGCCGATGGGTCGCCTGGGCGGCTCTGGCTATTTTTATTGTGACTTTCGCCCCGGTGCCGTTTTCCGTTGGATGACAGACATGATAGCCTTGCCCCTGTTGTGGCTGTTCGTGGACTATCACCCGTATTCCCCTCCATCGTTTCCGGGCTCGCACTTTAAGTCCACTCACGAAAAGGAACCGTCATCTCATGAGTGATTATTATTCCCAATTACGCCCCTTCATCCAGGATCACCGCGCCAGCTTTGAAGACCTCCTGG
>JAGQKG010000066.1 GCA_020430245.1 Nitrospira sp. | reverse complement strand
CTGTTGGTCGACACTGAATTGTCGGGTTAATTTTTCTGATGGCACGTGGGTTGCCAATTAATTGGCCGCAGACGAATTCAAAAAGCTGTTCCAATCTTCAATGCTGTCGATGACCACCAGACCGGTTCCAGATAAGCCTTGGAATTCCCGTATGGCCCGGGTGGTTGCAAAAACCGGCATTCGATTGTACAGACTCTCCGTCCCTCTGGCCATGTCCTTCATCCTGCCTCATGCTCTGGGTACGTGTGCGATAAAATTCTTTGCTCAAAAGAGTTTTGTCGGGAGCCTCGCAAAGAGGCTTCCTTGCCTGATTGAAAATACCACGCAGAAGACACCTTTCGCACAGCGTATTTTCAGTCCTCTGATGAGAGCATATCCATCAGACTTGTTTGACAAAGTTGAGATTAATTATTAGGGTAAATTTTCCCGTCCCCTACACATCCATTCCCGTTTCCAATGGGCCAATTTCTAAAAAGACAATCCTTAATGAGGGCTTGGCCTTCAGAAGGGATGGGTTTCGGATGCTTTTGTTTATATGGGATCATCACCTATCATGTTGATAGGGCAACGAGAATTTTCAGATGATCAAAGGAAGATGAATCCATGTGCGGAATTCTAGGGCAGATCAATTTTTCAGGCGACCCGGTCGATCCCAAGTACTTGATGGCCATGAATGCGACAATGACCACCCGTGGTCCGGATGGAATGGGGTTATATGTTCAAGGGCGATTAGGATTCGGACACCGACGCCTCAAAGTCATTGACTTGACCCAAACGTCCCAACAGCCCATGGTGGATTCCACCTTGGGGCTTGGGATTGTGTTTAATGGGGCCATTTACAACTACAAGGAATTGCGACATGAGCTGGAAGGTAAAGGCTATACGTTCTTTTCCCATGGGGATACCGAAGTTATTCTCAAAGCCTACCATGCGTGGGGAGAAGGCTTCATTCACCGCTTAAATGGGATGTTTGCGTTCGCCATTTGGGAACGAGATTCAGAGCGGGTTGTGCTGGCGCGTGATCGTTTGGGCATCAAACCGCTCTATTTCACTGAAACGGCTCAGCAGTTTCGATTTGCATCGACCCTGCCGGCTCTCTTAGCGGGCGGAAACGTCCCCACGGAGATGGATCCCGTGGCGCTTCATTACTATTTCATGTTTCACGCTGTGGTGCCTGCACCTCATACCTTGTTGAAAGGCGTTCGAAAATTAGCGCCCGGCACTATGATGGTCATCGAGCCAACGGGAACCCGGCGGCATCATCACTATTGGCAACTTTCCTATGAGTCGCATGAAGAGGAAAAGTCGTTCTCGGAACGAGACTGGCAAGACCGGCTGTATGAGGTTCTTCGTTCGGCTGTCCGTCGACGGCTTATTGCAGACGTGCCCGTCGGGGTTCTCTTGTCCGGTGGGTTGGACTCGAGCCTTATTGTGGGGCTGTTAGCGTCTGAAGGTGCCACGGGTCTGAATACGTTTTCTATCGGGTTTGAAACGGTCGCAGAAGAAAAAGGAGACGAATTTTCCTATTCCGATATCATTGCCAATAAATTTTCCACCCGACATCATAAGCTTTCTGTGGATACGACCCACGTTCTACCCAACCTGCCGGGTTGCGTTCACGCGATGTCCGAGCCCATGGTCAGCCACGATGCCATCGGGTTTTATTTGCTCTCCAAAGAAGTCTCCAATCATGTCACGGTCGTGCAAAGTGGTCAGGGCGCCGACGAAATTTTCGCGGGATATCACTGGTATCCCCCGCTGTTAAACAGTCAGCACCCGATTGATGAATATCGCCGGGTGTTTTTTGATCGTGACCAGAAAGAATTTCTTCGAGTCATTCATCCACGATTTCATGAAGACGATCATAGCCAGCGTTTTGTGGAGAAGCATTTTTCCCAACCAGGCGCCTCTCGACCGATTGATAAGGCCCTACGGCTCGATACGACCATTATGTTAGTCGACGATCCGGTGAAACGTGTCGACAACATGACGATGGCCTGGAGTTTGGAGGCGCGAGTGCCGTTTTTAGATCATGAAGTCGTCGAATTGGCGGCGCGAGTGCCGGCAGAAATGAAAATTGCGCAAGGGGGGAAAGGTGTTCTTAAAGAAGTTGCTCGCCGGGTGATTCCTTCCGAGGTTATTGATCGCCCTAAAGGATATTTTCCCGTCCCTGCCTTGAAATACCTGCGGGGACCTTATTTGGACATGGTGAAGGAGGCGCTCTTGTCACGGACCAGTCAGAACCGCGAGGTCTTTCAACGGGACTATATCGATGAATTGTTAAAGAATCCGGACGATCATATCACACCCCTACGTGGGTCCAAGCTCTGGCAGCTTGGGCTATTAGAACTGTGGCTCCAGTCGCATGGCATCTAAGGAACATGATGCGTTGAAAACCTCGCACGCTCTTCACATGACGAGCCCGCGTCAGCGCCCGATCGGGCCGACGGTCAAAAACTGGGAAGTTGGACCGGCGACCTATCAGGGTCGGCGGGTAAAGCCGAAAGTGGTTCTGGATTGCGGCTGGGGCCGGCTCATTTTTGCCCATACCTTTACAGGCCCTGAAGAGGTGGCTTCCACACTGATGCAGGAACGTCCTGGCCACAGGGATATTGCCTTTTATTTACGTGATCCTCATGTGGTTTTGGCTCTGCGCCCACACAAGCTGTTCCTGGATCCTTCCCATACGTTTCGATTGTGGTTGGCTGATTATCAATCCATTGCCAACCAGAATTTGGGCATGGTGATGACCCCCATCCAATCCGTGGCTGATGTGACGGCGTTGAATCGGATTTACGCGGCACGGGGCATGGTCACTGCCGACCCTGATCTCCTCATGCGGCATCGCCGCTCGCAAAAACTCTGTTATCTTCTCGCCAAGGACCAGGCCACCAATGAAGTGATTGGCGTCATCTTAGGTGTGAATCATCGCCTGATTTTTGACGATCCTGAAAAAGGCAGTAGTATCTGGAGTCTGGCTGTTGATCCTCAAGCCCACCATCCCGGAGTGGGGGAGGCGTTGATTCGGCAGGTCGCCGAACGTATGAAAGCCCGGGGCTGCAGCTATGTGGATCTCTCGGTGCTGCATGACAACCATGAAGCCATTGCGCTCTACCAGAAGCTGGGATTTGGACGAATTCCGGTGTTTGCCGTAAAAACGCGCAATACCATTAATGAAAGATTATTTGCAGGCCCCTCCCCGGATCAGCGGCTCAACCCCTATGCCACCATCATTATCAATGAGGCCAGGCGCCGAAGCATCGACGTGGATGTCCTGGATGCCGAGAATGGCTACTTCCGCTTGACGTTTGGGGGCCGGTCCATCACCTGTCGAGAATCGTTGTCCGAATTGACCACGGCCATTGCGATGAGCCGCTGTGCGGATAAGACCCTCACTCGCCGTGTGCTCCTCGAAGCCGGTCTAGCTGTTCCTGCCCAAATGGTGGCCAATGGGCGGAAACACAATGGCGAATTTCTTGGGCAGTATCAATCCATTGTCGTCAAGCCGTCGACGGGGGAACAGGGCGCTGGGGTGAGTGTGGATGTGCGAAAGGTCAAGGAAATGGAGTCCGCCATTACCCTTGCCGGCAAATGGGGTGATGAAGTCATTCTGGAACAATATGTGAAAGGCGAGGACTTACGCATTGTGCTGATTAATTATGAAGTCGTTGCTGCGGCTGTTCGGCGCCCGCCCCGAATTACGGGGACAGGTCATCATACGATTGCCGAGTTGATTGATCGGCAGAGTCAGCGACGGGCACGATTGACCGGCGGAGAGAGTCGAATTCCTCTGGACGGAGAAACCAGGAGGTGTGTCAAGGAGGGTGGCTATACCCTCACAGAAGTTTTGCCCAAAGGCAAAACCATCACGGTGCGTAAGACGGCCAATCTCCATACAGGAGGAACCATTCATGACGTGACAGGAAAGCTGCATCCTGATTTAGCCACTGCGGCGGTGATTGCTGCCAAAGCGCTGGCCATTCCTGTGGTGGGCTTCGATTTTATCGTCACGACGGTTTCCAGGCCGCATTATGTCATTATTGAAGCCAATGAGCGACCCGGTCTTGCCAATCATGAACCACAACCGACCGCGGAACGATTTATCGACCTGTTGTTTCCACAAACCAAGACACCCACCAAATTGAAGTAATTTTTTGGAATGATAAGGGATTAATTGTATGATCGAAGCGAAAATTGATACTCAGTACCTCCTTCATATTCTCCAAAAATTATTATCGATCCCAAGCCCGACCGGCTATACCGATCAAATTGTTCATGCTGTGTCGGGTGAACTGAAACAATTAGGTATTCCCTTCGAGCTCACACGTCGCGGGGCGATTCGAGCCACAATGGCAGGAAATGTCGGTACGCCTGATCGGGCCATTGTGGCTCATCTGGACACGCTGGGGGCTCTCGTCAAATGGCTCAAAAACAATGGCCGGCTGGCCATTGTGCCGATCGGAACCTGGTCCAGCCGTTTTGCCGAGGGTGCGCGTGTGACCGTTTTTTCCGATACAAGTATGCATCGAGGCACCATCCTGCCCTTGAAAGCTTCCGGGCACACCTATGGTGACGAAATTGATACGCAACCGGTGTCGTGGAAGAATCTGGAAATCAGACTCGATGAAACCGTTGCCGACGTCAATGGACGTCTCCAACCCTTATCGACCGAAGAGGATCTCCAACGACTCGGGATTCATATTGGTGAT
This sequence comes from Nitrospira sp., assembly GCA_020430245.1. Lineage (GTDB taxonomy): Bacteria > Nitrospirota > Nitrospiria > Nitrospirales > UBA8639 > Nitrospira_E. Next base: position 13,373 of record JAGQKG010000066.1, on the reverse strand, counting down.
TTCATTGCTATTGATACCTCACCTGAAATCAGTCCCAATGGATTTATCAACTCACGGCATTTGGACGATAAAGCCGGGGTGGCCACCATCCTGGCTGCCGCCAAATCCATTCTTGAGACAGGTGTCACGCTCCCTGTGGACTGCCATTTACTGTTTACGATATCCGAGGAGGTTGGATCAGGGGCATCAGCGATTTTGCATAGGGATGTTGCAGAAATGATTACGATTGATAACGGAACCCCCGCGCCATTTCAAGCCTCGAGCGAATTTGGCGCGACGATTGCCATGGCCGATTCAGCCGGACCGTTTGACTATCATCTGGTCAGACGGCTTATTGCCTTATGTCTGGATCATGACATTCCGTTTCAACGCGACATTTTTTGCGACTACAGAAGTGACAGCGCGTCGGCCGTCGAAGCCGGTAACGACATTCGGACCGCGCTTCTCACGTTTGGGGTCGATTCTTCTCACGGCTATGAGCGGACGCATCTGAGTGGACTCGAGGCGATTGCGAGGTTGCTGGTCGTGTATATGCAAAATGAACCAGTGTTTTGGAGGGATCGCGATACGTTAGGGTCCGATAATGGTTTTCCCACTCAACCGATTGAAGAAATTTCATTCCCTCATTCTCTTGAGGACATGGTCCGACGCCATGGGGAACACCAACATGACCCATAGCGCTCCGCTACAAAAGGCAGATGACGGGATGTTAGATACACTCTTTTTGCCGATGTTCTTTTCATTACACTGTCTGGCTTGATGCCTTCTCTTCCACTCACAGCTCCTTTTCCCCCACCAAATACGAACAATCCACAGTTGACGCTTCGTGCCATTGCCACGGGAATGGTCTTGGGAGCGCTCCTCACCCCCTGCAATATCTATAGCGGGCTGAAGATTGGCTGGACATTTAATATGTCTATCACGGCAGCCTTACTTAGCTATGCTTTTTGGAAAATATTCGAAACCACCGCCCAAACCGATCGATGGGGTCTTCTCGAAAATAATATCAATCAAACCACGGCCTCTTCGGCTGCATCCATTATCTCATCAGGGCTGGTGGCTCCGATTCCTGCCTTGGCCATCTTGACGGGCGAGCAATTGCCTTGGTCTCTCCTTTCTGTCTGGGTCTTTTCCGTCAGTTTGATCGGAATAGTGATCGCGGTCGGTCTCCGGCAACAGATGCTGATTCGTGACCGGTTACCGTTTCCCGCCGGTGTGGCCACTGCAGAAACCGTGAGAGAAATCTATGGAAAAGGGGGGGAAGCCCTGGCTCGCGTGAAAGTGCTCCTTACAGCTGGTGGGATCGCCGGGATTATAAAAATTTTCAACGAAGCTATTCTGACAATCCCCAAAATGGCTGCGGGTCTGGCTCTTCCACTCAAGGGAGCGATCAATAAGGCCGGATTATCCACCGTGACCCTTTCAAATCTCGGGTTTGTCCTGGACCCCTCGCTTCTGATGGTGGGTTTTGGAGCTATTATTGGTTTTCGCGCCGGGCTGTCCCTGCTTCTTGGAGCGATTCTTGCCTGGGGCATCATTGGCCCATGGGCCTTAACGCGAGGATGGATTCCTACGGAAGGCCTGACGCCGGACGGCTTTTGGTTCGGACCTATGGTGGAATGGTTACTCTGGCCGGGAGTGACCCTCATGGTCATGGCCTCGCTCACGTCTTTTGCCTGCTCCTGGAGGTCGGTGGTGACCGGCGCCATACTTTCTCGAAAAGCCCCGACACCATTTTTTACCCCGAATGATCCCTCTATCATTCCACGTCAATGGTTTGTGATCGGACTGTGTGTTTCTTTGGTATTTGCAGTGTTGACCCAGATGACTTTATTTAACATTTCAACGGGTATTGCGCTTCTTGCGGTCCTTCTCTCCTTTGTGTTGGCCATCGTGGCGGGACGAGTTTCAGGAGAAACCGGAATTACACCAATCGGTGCCATGGGAAAAGTCACACAACTCACGTTTGGTTTCCTCATTCCCGGAAATGTCACGACCAATTTGATGGCGGCCAACGTCACAGGTGGAGCGGCCGGTCAATGTGCAGATCTCCTTCACGATCTGAAGACCGGTCTGCTCCTTGGCGCGTCGCCGCGCTTTCAAGCCCTGGCCCAAATTTTCGGCGTATTTACCGGCTCTCTGGTGGGTAGTGCGGTGTATCTGGTGCTTATTCCTGATCCTCAATCCATGCTATTAACGATCGAATGGCCGGCACCTGCTGTGGCAACCTGGAAGGCCGTTGCGGAAGTCTTTCAACTCGGTAGCGAGGCTATTCCGGAAGGAAGTCTGCTGGCCATGGGCATTGCGGGTCTTCTGGGGGTGTTGATGGTTGTTCTCGATCAAGCTGTTTCACCATCCATTAGCCGATGGATCCCCAGCCCCTCGACGATGGGACTGGCCTTTGTCATTCCTGCCTGGAATTCTCTGTCCCTTTTTCTCGGTGCTCTTCTTGGGGCTTTTTTGATGAGGTATGCCAAAACCTGGGCGGAACGATTTTTGATGGCACTGGCTGCCGGGCTGGTTGCCGGCGAAAGTCTGGCAGGTGTCGCGAGTGTACTGGTTAAAATATTATTTTGAACTGATTCAAATAAAAGGTCCGGAAAGATAGTTGACGGTCGTTGCGCCCTGGCTGTTGTCTCACAACAACCAGGGCGGCCGCTCCTTTTTCTCCAAAATCCAAGGCTGGTCATGTTTCACCATTCCTCGCCGATATCTAACCTGCTTCTATTCCTCGGGACAGGTCCTGTCGAGAAAAAAATAGACGGGGCAAAATCCGGTGAACCCGCTTTGGAGCAGTGTGGCTCCAAGGATTCCAGGAAGTAACAACCATAAAGGATTCACGTAGTACCCGAGTGCGACGCCGACGGTAATGAGCGCACCCGCGATTCCGTCATGAAGTTGGCGTTTTCGCTTCATCTTCTCTCCTCCTTTTCGTTAAGAGGTTCGTTCAAGGTCTTCTGGATTTTCTTCTTACCCAAGAGGATTTTTTCTGGGTGCTTGGTAATCCGTCACCTTTTTTGTCTCTATATTTCTTGAAATGAGGAGCGCCTGGGAGGAGTCTAACTCCGTGTACTTTTTTGAAAAATACGTATTTTAATTTACGTATTATCGTGATTTTTTAATTGATTAATTTATAGGCAATGTATTGTATTTAAACAATAATTTCATGAATTACCTTAGTAGATCTCCCGTCTTTTCTGGCAGGTTCAAGGGGTGCTACTCTTTGGGGTGCTTGAGAACTTTCACCAACCAGAATGGAGATCAGGACATGCCTTTCGGCTATTACCACCAGCTTAACGCCAAGGCGAAACGAATCTATCGGGCAAGCGACAAGGTGTCGGATTTTCAATTGCCCAATGTCTCTGTCGTTCGACCTGTCGTACGAAAAATATTTGAGGCTTTACAGGCCGAGAGTCATTTACGCACGCAAAAATGGACCCAACGCCTTCTGAATAGGTTAACGAGCCAACTTCATATTCGACCCATTCGATTTGAATTGTTGGATATCCGGCCCTCCAATCCCCGGAGGGAATTGTATGGTTTGTATTATCCTATGGAAGGACGGCGGGTTCCCAGGATCCAAGTTTGGATGCGCACGGCCAAGCGACATCAAGTCGTAGCCTTTCGCACGTTTTTGCGCACCTTGTTGCATGAGCTGTGTCATCATTTGGATTACGATTGTTTAGGCCTGAAAGACTCCTTTCATACCAAGGGCTTTTATGGTCGTGAAGCCAGTATCGCGTCTCAAGTCTTATCGTTGGTCGATACGGCCTCTTGGGGAACAGGCCACTCGTCCAAGATGGGAAAAACGAAACGCAAGGCCTGACGATGCTTAGTCACCCGTCCGCTTGTTCCAACTCCTTGTCTTAACTCCGGCGAGAGTTGCGTCACGGTCTTCATTCAGCCTTTTCGGCCATTACGCTGGATTGGTCTCCCCTCCGACTGTCTATCTCTTTTCCGGTTTTCGAGGGTACAATGTGGCTCGTGACGATTGCAGGGATGTTTCACGTCCCTTTGAAATAACAACCTAATTTTCTCCAGAACTGAGGAGTAGAGACGAAGCTATGTTGCAAGACATTCAACCCTTGTCCCATCGGAACGGATCTAGCGGGAAGCTTCATACCCGCCTGTGTCGATTGGTGGGACAGGCCGTAGCCGATTTTGACATGATCGAAGGTGGTGATAAGGTTATGGTGTGCCTTTCTGGGGGGAAGGATAGTTATGCGATGTTGGATGTGTTGATGTCCATGCAGTCTCGTGCTCCAGTGTCCTATGAACTGATTGCAGTGAATTTGGATCAGAAACAACCGGGATTTCCTGAACATGTGCTGCCGGACTACCTCACAAGGCTTGGTGTGCCGTTTCATATTGAAGAACGCGATACCTATTCGGTGGTAAAACGGCTGATTCCAGAAGGGGAGACGACCTGCTCGCTCTGTTCACGGTTGCGACGTGGCATCCTGTACGGATTGGCGGAACGGTTGGGGGCGACCAAGATTGCTCTTGGCCATCATCGCAACGATATAATGGAGACCTTGTTGCTGAACCTGTTGTTCAATGGAACGCTCAAAAGCATGCCACCCAAACTGAGATCCGATGATGGACAACATGTGGTCATCCGCCCTTTGGCGTATGTGAAAGAAGCCGAATTGGCCCGCTATGCGGAATTGAGAAATTTTCCCATCATTCCCTGCGATCTGTGTGGTTCCCAGGAAAATTTGAAACGCAAAGAAGTGAAGGCCCTGCTTCAGGAATGGGATACCCGGTATCCCGGCTCGGGTGACAGTATGTTTGCAGCCTTGTCCAAGGTTATTCCCAGTCATCTCCTCGACCGGCAATTATTTGATTTTGAGACTTTCCGTCAGCCTGATTTGTAGATTGGCCTGACGGTGGTTCCAGTGCAAATGATGACCGACCGGCCAGATCCCATTCGATGGTCTACATTCCCCCGTCCCTCCTGTGTGTGCGGTTTTTCCCGAGTATCGTAATATGGTCTATCTCCAGGCTTTTTTGTTAATTATGGCAGCTAATGCCGCCCCGATTTTTGGGCGGCTGCTTATGAAAGGGCGTTGGAGTACTCCTCTTGATGGGGGAATGACCTTCTTCGACGGGCATCCGTTGTTGGGACCTTCGAAAACCTATCGAGGTGTGGCTTTCTCATTGGTGGGCACGGTTCTGGCGGCGGATGTCCTGGCTATGCCATGGGAGATAGGTCTGGTGACTGGGGGGTTAGCGATGACCGGCGATTGCCTCTCCAGTTTTATCAAGCGACGGTTGGGTTATGCCTCGGGAGGGATGGCATTGGGCTTGGATCAAATTCCGGAAAGCCTTTTGCCCCTGTTGGGGCTATGGGGATCCCTATCGTTATCGGCTATTGGCATCATAGCCACTACCGGTGCGTTTATGGTGTTCGAACTGTTTATTTCTCCGATTTTATACAGATTCCGCATTCGTAAAAATCCGCATTAATTCTGTGTTCCAGCTGCAGAACTTATTCCTTGGCAAGATTTTTGGTCTTGGACAGGGTAATCCCCAATTGGCCAAGTTTCCGGCTAAACCCGGCAGGCGTGTTGAGTGTATGGATTAAACGCCCATCCGGCTGTTCGTAGGCAATAAGTCCACCATCTTGTAGCGCCCAGACGAGCACTCGATCTTTGGCCTGATGGCTGGAAAAGGCTTGAGGAGAACAGGGCATGCCGAGTAGCATTTCGAAGGAAACGGGAGGCTCCAACCTGGGGAGAACAAGACGCCCCGGACAATTTCGAATGGGCCGCCAGGGCCAACGGGTTCGTAATTCCTCAAAGGTCATCGGAGCGCTTCCTTGACGTGCTCATTCCACTCCGACATGGTTGGGTTTGGCAATATTTGTGGAAGAGAGTAGGTCTCCGGTCTGTGCTTCATGCCATGTTCCATGAAATGATGCCCGGATGCATCAGGGACAGTAAGGCCACTGTACTGAGATTCTGGAGTGGAGATGAATGTGGATCCCTCATCTGAAGAAGCATCTTCAGACAATTCCCGGACACCCCTCATGTCGATAGGATTGACGGTTTTTGCCGTTCTCATCGTGCCGGTATTTCTATATTCTATGGGCCCGGATGGGCCTGCCAAAGTTGGTGACGTGGTGTTTGCCACGGATCGACATCGTGTACGGATAATGGTTTCTGATAATGCGGAGATTGGAACGTATTCGGCGATGTGTGTTCTCGAGCCACGGGTACAATTAGTGGTGCGGGAAATTGGCCCTCCCTCAGAGAGGGGTATGATTGCGGAACCGGTTGGCCTTGAAAAGACGGACCCACCCTTTTGCCTTCCGGGAAAGCCGGTTATGGTGTATTCCCATCAGGTGACCTTACAACCGGACTTGTGGGGTGGCCTGCGGGATACCCTTTTCCAGTTCTTCTCTGGTCGCTGAGAAGGGCGACCCCCAAGCCGTTTATCTCCAGGTACTCAGGAGGGTTTGAGCTTGTCTGAAAAGCGTTGCCGAAACTTCGCTACTTTTGGATTGATGAGGTAGGCACAGTAAGGTTGTGACGGGTTTTGCACGAAATATTCCTGATGGTAGTCTTCGGCGATATAAAATGATGACGCGGATTCCACCTGGGTCACAATGGGATCGTCGAACAACTTGGCTTCCGTCAGCGTGCGAATGATCTCATGTGCTATCGCGTCTTGTGCTGAGGAATGGGTGAAAATGGCGGAGCGATATTGGGTGCCAGCATCATTCCCCTGTCGGTTCAGGGTGGTGGGGTCATGGATGCCGAAAAAAATTTCCAGGAGTTCCCGATAGGTGATAATGCCGGGATTAAACGTTATTTGTATCACTTCGGCATGCCCCGTGTTTCCCCCACAGACGGCCTCATAAGTTGGATTGGGGCGATGACCGCCCATATAGCCGGATTCTACGGACTCGACGCCTTTCACCTGATCGAATACGGCTTCGAGACACCAGAAGCAGCCGCCACCTAATGTGGCGAGTTCTTTTCCTGTTGATGAAGCTATGGCCGAGTCAGACATGCGTTACTCCTTGATCATGAAAATGCCTAAAGCTTTGAGATCGAAATGTAAGGTCTCCGATTTATACCACGACCTGTTTTCTTGGGCCACTGCTTGTTGCACTGGTGAATAGGGAGAGAGGGAATTCCCCCTAGAATTCGGCCCTTTACTTTTTATTCAGGCTCTTTATAGGCTTGGAGTATTTTCTTTCAGCCGGTTGAGTAGTGATGTAAGGAGGGGAGTAAGTCATATGCGTGTTGTGTGGGCGACGGACATCCACTTGAATTTTCTGGGTGTCGAGGGACGAAACGTATTTTTTTCGTCCATTCGTGGTCAACAGCCGGATGCTGTATTGGTGACCGGAGATATTGCTGAAGCTCCATCGCTGACCTATCTGCTCCATGAAATGCGTCAAGCGATTCAAGTGCCGCTATATTTCGTCCTTGGGAATCATGATTTTTACTATGGTTCGATTTCCCAGGTTCGAAAAAATTTGAAACACTGGTGCGAGAGTCAGCCCGGTCTTATCTATCTTTCAACCACAAAATTGATTGAATTGAATCCAACGACGGGGTTAGTCGGACATGACGGGTGGGGAGACGGGCGATATGGGAATTATCATTTGTCGCCGGTCAGACTCAGTGATCAGGAGTTGATCGCGGATTTTCAGGGTTTAGATAGGGAGGCGGTGTTAGCCAAACTCCGTGCATTGGGGGATGAGGCGGCTGGCTATTTGCGGGACCGATTGGATGAGGCCTTGGAATCATATCAGCGAGTCATTTGCCTTACTCATGTCCCGCCGTTTAAGGAAGCTTGTTGGTATCAGGGGAAAATGGGCAGCGATGACTGGCTGCCGTATTTTGCCGGTCGGGCAGTTGGGGAAGTGTTGTTGAATGTTTCGCGAGAACGACCGGATAGACACATAATCGTCTTGTGCGGTCACACTCATCACGCAGGGATCGTTCATTTGCGACCAAATTTAAGGGTTATTACGGGGTCTGCCGAATATGGCACTCCGTGTATTCAAGACACCTTCGACCTTGACGAACTTTTTACTCAATCAATTCTTGTAGGAGGCAGAAAGGGTAGAGGGAGGCCTTCGGTAGAAACGGATGTGTCCGAAAGGCAACCATAATCCCCTAAATAAACCTTGCCCGTTCTTTCGGAGTAGGCACACGGCACGTGTCCGATTTTCCCATCCACTGATAGCGATGCCGGGCGATGAAGCTGTACACCATATCTCGAAGAGGCCGGGGAATGATGATGAAGGCATACAGCCAGGGCCAAGCACCAGGTAGGCAGCGAAGAATTTTAAGGGCAGCAGTGGATTTTGTGAACACGTTCCCGTGTTCCAGGAGTAAAAAGGTTTCATAATCCTGGGTCGAGAGGTGGAGTTTCGTGAGGATGTCTTGTGCAGGTTGGGATTGAAGCGTTCCGAATTTAAATAATCCTCGGGAATCCCGCTCGAGGACAAAATTGACAAACGCATTGCAAAAATTACACACCCCGTCAAAGACAATCACCTTCTCGTACTGGCCCCATTCATGGGATTGTGCTAGGGATCCCTGTTTCACATGCTCCTCTTAGTTGTCAGATGTTTCCTTGGTGTGTGTCGGTATATCTGGGCATGGCACATCTCATTATAATACCTCGGAAGTGGATATGTTCGCATAGGTGAGGCTGTCGGGCCTACCCTGCTATAGAGGGACCACGCCTGAATAATGGCCATGCGCGGGATTTGAGCCATTGATGAATGGGAACGAGGTCAAAGAAAATCAGGTAGACAAATGGAATTAATAAAAAGTTGACGTCCATCAAGACAAAGGTGGAAATATGAAATGCGGTAACTCCCAAAATAAATGCGAGCCGCAATTTAACGGATTTGATTAAGAGAAGCAGGGGAAAGCCGAGCTCGAAAGCCAGGACGAGAATTCCGAAAAATTGAATGAGGTCCGGGTGTTGGGCCAGCTCAAAGCTGAGCCCATTTTTGACGACTTCTCCTTGATCGGTCACACCCCATCGAACTGATCGTTTGATGAGGACTTCCTGAATTCTCCCTTCGCCGGCAAACCAAACCCATCCTGAAACCCGGACTTTAGCAATCACACTCCAGATATAAAACAGCGCTACATACAGTTGCATGGTTTTGATGGGCCAGCTAGCCTCCCATTCCTGAATTCCTTCGTGAATATGTCGTTGCCTGGCATCACGAGAGTGGACTTCCCCGCATTTGGAAAGTAAAAAGAGAAAAAGAATCTGCATGGGAATGATATACCGATGGTGCACGTCTCCCGAAAAGCTATCTCGCACGCCCTTCAGGTAAAAAATACAGAGAATGATCACGAGGATCGATGTCCGGGTGTTTTTCCCTGCAATCATCAAGACGGTTGCATACATTAGAATGATATACATCACAAATGAGAGGGCCGGTATGTGATATTGAATCCCTAACAGCTTGAAGTAGCAAATGGGCTCGACAAAGTAATACATGGCCCCTATCGGGTTAAGAGTCAGAACGGTGGCAAATTGATACGTGTGGAAGAAAAGGAGGCCAATCCCGATGTACATGCGTAACAGGCCAAGACTTGCTCCTGAAAATCCGGTAAAGAAAAATTGATTCCAGATTCGATTTATTGATTTACAGAAGGCCATGGTTCCATCTCTCGACCCATTGATCTTGCCAGTCGATCACGACCGTGTTTGTTTGAATCTCGACCTTGCGGGTCTCGCCCTTTAATAAATCCGCTTTTTTGTACACTCGCTTTTGATGGGAGGATTCAATGCGGGTGATGAATTTTGGGTCACCAGGTTCAAATCGAAGCGTTTTGTTGATCGTCCAAAACATTCGCCACTCCCAGTCAACAGAGAAGTTGCGCTCATGGTCATCCAGTCCCCGAATCCACCGGTTGATTGACCCTAGGGACGTATTCCCTTGTTTATGTTTTGGTGGATCGTGTCCAAATATGATGGCACTGTATAACCGCCCAAAGTTAGGCTTGGGCATATTCAGGTCCTTGTATGACACATAACTGATTGATCCATCGCGGTGGGTGACACGAAATCCCTTCTTAATGGCGGCTTTGTCCTTGATACTTGTCGAAATGGTTTCGCTGGGTTCATACACGCTATACATGGGGACCCAGGTTAATGGAAAATAATCGATGCGAAATATGACTGCCCCCCAAATGATGGTCAAGTAGACAATAAGAATCAGAGTGATGGTCCGCTTGCTCACGCAAGCCTTCCTTGCGAGTTAGTGACCGGGATATTCATGTGGGTGTCTCCCCCTTGAGATGAAGGTCCAAGTGACGGGAAAGCCCATTATCTTAGGAAAGATGAGAGAACTCAATAGTGAAGAGGTTGCCAAAAAAATATTGGTTGTGTGATTCGCAAATTGGCCAGGAGAGGCAAGGGGATTGTTGTCGATTTTCTATTAGAATAAAAAGAAAGAAGCGCGGACTAATCCTCAGATATCCTGGGATCAAAGGGTTGAGGAGTAGGAGTTTTCGCGAGTCGTCCAGTCCGGGTTTCTATAGCGCTGGAGTCGATTGGCTCATTTTTAGTGTGGGTCTGTTGAAAAAAGCCGCCAGCGGCGTTCTCGCCATTTTTCCGTGCTCACGTACTAAGCGTACGCTCCGCGCGTAAAAACGGCTGCGGCCTTGCTGGACGGACTTTTTTGAACCGACCCGGAGCCTTTGATGAGTAATCTAATCCTGGGCAAATTTGCCCTTGAAAATCTTTATTATTCAACACTCCCAGTGTTAGTCTTTAAAGAGGGGATTCGATTTTAAAAGATTTGGGACTGAATTTGGGTTGACTTGTGTCGTTAGCGATTTCTATGTTAAAGACTTTGTTATCGCAGGAAGATGGTGCGTCCTCAGTGATCTGCTCTAGTTGTTCCTGTCGCAATCTTTTCTCTAGATTGAGTGGTGCTTCCGCTTAGGTTGGCCAATGGTCCCTGTGTGTGGTGTCATGGGGGGCTTTGCCCCTTGGAACCGCCACATGTGAGCTCAAATTTCACAATTAGTAAGGAGTGAGAGTCAATGACGGTAGGCGTGTTCATTGATCGTCTTGAGGAATTTCGACAGGGAGTTCTTCAGTATAGGGAATTGTCCAGATCGGATCAGAGCCTGTCCCACAACGGCTTGGGTACACTGGACCCATCAGAGTTACACTCATTACGAAATACCCTTTGGCAACAGTTTACTCTCTTGGATGAGCCTGTGGGGGCTTTCAGCAAGGGGCGATATCACTTTTATTTAGATTCCAGGGGTCGAGAGGATATTTATGTTCACGCGTTATCCGCTGAGGGTCAGGCCAAGCATATTGACCTTATGCTGAGTGATCTGGAGCACATGCTGGCTGAGCTTGAGAAACGTCCTCGTCATCTACTTCTGGCATCACATCATCAATGGCCGGAAAACTCAGGTGCCAATTCTGAACCCTCCTTTGGCTCATTGGGGCACCTCGGCTCGTCTTCATCTCCCGCTTCATCTGAAGCGTTGCACGCCGCATTGAATACGGTGGCATGCGTCATTCAACAGCGAGTTGAACAAACCGAAGACCAGGAGGAACTTTTGGCTCATGTGCAAGCCATCCTGGATCATCCTAAAATAACGGATCTCCTGCCCTTCTCTCCTTCCCAACGACTGTAATCCTTGGTTCTTTTGAACTCTAAGGACCAATCTTACGTGGTGATTTCTGAAAATCCTGCTTAAGGATTATGAATGATCGTACCTGAGCGCTACTCAAAAGTTGAGATCATTGCGGTTCCTTCCCATTTGAAGCACCATTTCCCTTGACATGGAAATTCATTCAGTTGGTATCGGAAACGTCTAATTGGGCGCCATGAGTTGCGAAATCTGAAGATACTCAGGACGGCATTCGTCTTAATGTATCAATATAATGCACCTCAGTTATAGTGACCAAGACGAATCTCGACCCAATGGCGGAATCTTCTAACCAGCTCCTTCATCGATGGATCGGTCGGGTAGTGCCTGTTGACCGGGATGAACTCCCCGCGCTCATTTGGTCGTTTGTCTATTTTTTTTGTGTGCTGGCGGCCTACTATATTTTGCGACCGGTTCGCGATGAAATGGGAGTGCTCTCGGGGGCTCATAATCTCCCGTGGTTGTTCTCGGTGGTGTTCATCACGATGCTAGTCGTGATCCCGATGTTTGGCTGGGTCGCGGGGCATTTTCCGATTCGTCGATTATTGCCAACTGTCTATGTGTTTTTCATCCTGAATCTTCTGGCATTTTTTGTGGCTTTGCAAAGTGGAGTGGGGTTGCAAGCCTTTGGGCAGATCTTTTTTGTATGGTTGAGTGTGTTTAATTTATTCGTTGTGTCGGTGTTTTGGAGTTTTATGGCCGATGTGTTTCCCACTGATGCGGCTCGGCGACTGTTTGGGTGTATTTCCGCCGGAGGCAGTCTTGGCGCCATGACAGGCCCGTTTATCACCGCAATGGCGGTAAAAGGTGTAGGGGTTTCGGGATTATTATTGGTGGCGGCAGCATTCTTATTGCTTGCGGTGGGATGCATTATAGCATTGTTGAAATGGTATCACTCTCACCATGGTATTGATCTGGGAAACCGACATCTCTCTTCGATCAGGAATTCTGAAGCCATGTCCCCCAGTTTGTGGATAGGGGTGGTGAGGATTGTTCGCTCGCCGTATTTGAAAGGCATTGCCCTCTATCTCATGTGTTATTCAATTTTGTCGACATTTTTGTATTCCCAACAGACCATATTTATCCCCCAAGTGATGCCCAGTTCGGAAGATCGTATGCAATTGTTCGCATCTGTGGATCTTGGGATCAATGTGTTAGCGTTCACCCTCCAGTTCTTCGCAACGGGATGGTTGCTGACACGGTTTGGTGTCATGGTCATGTTAGCCGTGATGCCCATGGTATCATTGGTTGGATTTGGGGTGTTTGGCCTGGCGACTGTCTTGCCGGTTTTAATTGTATTTGGTGTCCTGCGACGGGCAGGGGAGTTTTCTATCACCAAGCCGACGCGAGAAACCCTCTTCACTGTTGTGCCTCGTGAAGAAAAATACCAAGCCAAAAATGTGATTGATACGGTTGTGCATCGCGGGGCCGATATGACCGGCACCGGGATTGTCTCGGCATTCCATGCTTGGGGGCTGAGTTTATCACACATGGCTTTTGCGGCACTTCCCATCGCCGGCATATGGTTTGCCATCGGAATTTGGCTTGGACGACGACACGAAGCGATCCGTCGACGATGAAGGCTGTTGTTGAATGAGGATCGTGATGGAATTTAATGTGCCCCCTGCGAGAGAGAGTCCTTGGAAAGACGGATGATCAGAGATGCGCCGATTGGAGCCATGATATGAGAGATGCTCTGTTTGCCTA
>JAGQKG010000065.1 GCA_020430245.1 Nitrospira sp. | reverse complement strand
AGGCGAAACCGGCCCAGGAAGGGGGAAAGAGAGGACAGGTTTCACGTGGGACCAGTCAGCAGCTCGGCATTTTAATGCATCGGGCACTCCAACAGTGGGATTTTCAGAGTGAGCCTGAAAGGGTACAAAGTGCGCTTGTCGATTTCTGTGTGCGACACTTATCAGAGGGAACAGGGTTAGACAAGAGTGAGGTGGTCGGAGAACTTGAAACGCTCTTTAATCATTTTCTCGCTTCACCCGCGTATCGGGAATTACAGAGGGCAACGATTCTTGGTCGTGAGGTTCCATTTGCAGTGCCTTGGCCTGTCAGGCACGATGAACCTTCCTTGCCTCGGGCCTGCGTGATGGAGGGGGTGATGGATGTGGTCTATGAAATCGACGGCGACGTGTGGGTGGGCGATTATAAAACGGATTACGTATCCTCTTGCACGGTGGGGCAGCGCGCGGAAACTTACCGAGAACAAGCGCATGCGTATGCGCGGGCCGCAAGCCAATGCTTGGGTCCTGCGGTCAAAGGGTGTAAACTGTTTTTTATTCGTCTCGGTGAAGTCGTCACGGTGGCTGTAGGAACAGAAGGAAATATGTTTTAACACGAACAACAGATGACGAGGAGGGAGCAATGAGAAATTGGAGGATGAAGATGTGTGTTGGGGGCTATCTTATCATGATGGCGGCGGGAGGGTGCGCGTCTGATAAACCTGTGCCGTTGACCGTCTTGGCTCCTCCTCCAAATGTGAATGCCCAAGTGTTGCAGGTCATGACCGAAGGCAAACGCTTCTTTGACGAAGGCCGGTGGGAAGCCGCACGACAGGAATTTCAGTCTGCTGTACAACAACAAGCCGACCTGGCCGAAGCCCACTATAATCTTGCGTTGTGTATGGACAAAATGGGCGATCAATCCGGAGCAAAGAAACATTTTATTGAGGCTGCCAACCTTGCTCCCGGCAATAAGGTGATTTGGAATTCTCCACCCCTTCGGCGGTATGGCAATGTTCCCGATGCCCCTGCGCAAGCCACTTCGGCTCCGGTCATGCCAGGATTCGGTGGGGGGGCAACCCCAGGCGGTGGGGGGAGGGGGTTTTAAGCTACTTATTCGGGATTTTTCGGAATCCGATAAGAAAGCGGGAAGGGGAGAGGGTTATGCCTGTTTGTAGCCTCGGACAATCATGAATACCCCGATCGCAATCATTGGGATACAGAGTAACTGACCCATCGTGACCCACTGGAAGATAAACCCCAAATGACTATCCGGTTCACGGAAAAATTCTACAAAAAATCGAGCGACCCCATATCCGCAGATGAAAGTCCAAAACATGGTTCCCGGTGGGGTTGACCACCGGTTGACTATCCATAAGATGACAAAGAGGGCAACGCCTTCCAAGCCTGCCTCATAGAGTTGCGAGGGGTGTCGGCACTCCGGGCCGCCATGGGGGAATACCATACACCATTCGACGTTGGTCGACCGCCCGAATAATTCTCCGTTGATAAAATTCCCCATCCGCCCAAACCCTAATCCGATTGGAGCCGCTCCCGCCGCCAAGTCGGCGATGGGCCAAACAGGAAACCCGCGGGATTTGCAAAAGATCCAAATAGCGATACAGGTTCCGATAAGTCCGCCGTGAAATGACATTCCCCCTTCCCACACTGCAAATATTTTGAGAGGATGGTCCAGATAATAGGGAAGGTTATAAAACAGCACATATCCCAAACGTCCTCCCAGAAAAACCCCAAAGGCCGCATACACAATAAGATCGGATAATTGTTGGGGTGGGAGAGAGACATCCCTTGTAGCGGCTCTGGACTTGATGAGCCAATAGGCCCCTGCTAATCCCAGGAGGTACATGAGGCCATACCATCGAAGTGCCAGGGGCCCCATACGAAAAAAAACCGGATCAATGTCCGGGTAGGGGAGCCTTGCAAGATCAGCCACAAGAAAAACAGGGTCAAGGGCTATCATGCGGCAACGTGCCTTACCTCAAAACAGAGGTGTGTGGAAGACGTCAGTGCTCTATTTAAAGAAAAATTCTCAATTGGGAGCCAAATGGAAAGCCTCCTTGCCGCATTCTTCACCCAGGGCGGGCCATTTGGTAGTAGAACATTGTTCTTCCTGGAACGTGGCAAGATGGGTATCGGCAAGGGTTTGTGGAGCAGAATAGAGTTGCCTTACACTAAGAAAAGACGGGTCTGGTCAGTTGTTCGGAAGACATCACGACATCTACCTACCATAAAATGCGGATGAAAGAAAAGGCGTGTTGACTGTAATCGGAAGTCTTTACCTTGAGGAGAGGCACAGACGTCATGGATGAAATGGGATCATCTTCTCGGTCGAATGGTGCAGAAATCATTTTGGATTGTATTAGTGACGGGGTAATTACGATTGACCTGCAGAAACGGGTGACTTTTTTGAATCGGGCGATGCAGAAGATGCTGGGGTACAACGTCGATCCGGCGGGGACACTCTTAGCCTGTGATGTACTGATCCAAAGCAATATCTGTTCGACCAAGGAATGTGTCCTGGAGCGGGCTCTTCAGGGAGAGCGGGTGTCGAATTTTGAAGCGGTGGTTCGTCGACGTGATGGCGTACATATTCCGGTAAGCATCAATACCGACTTTTTATTGGATAAGGAAGGAATACTGATCGGGTTAATTGAGGTCATCCGAGATATCTCACTGGCTCGCGAGTTAAGTGCCAGGGTTGAAGAAGTTTCGGAGCTCAAGCATCGCCTGGGAGAGCAGACCAAGTTGGACAATATGGTTGGTCGCTGTCCTCGTATGCAGGATATTATGGCGAAATTGCCTATTATTGCGGCTTCGAAATCCTCCGTCCTCATCACCGGAGAAAGCGGAACGGGCAAGGAATTAATTGCCTGTGCGTTACACGCCCATAGCCCCAGAAAGCATGCCCCGTTCGTGGTGGTAAATTGCTCGAGTCTATCTGAGGGCATTCTGGAGAGTGAAATATTCGGTCATGTCAAAGGGGCGTTTACCAATGCGTATTTTGATAAACCAGGCCGGTTTGAAATTGCCAATGGTGGGACGATTTTCCTGGATGAAATCGGGGAGATGAGCGTCGCCACCCAAGTGAAATTGTTGGGAGTTCTTGAGCGGGGACAGTTTGAGCGGGTCGGATCCAATGACACGGTCACGGTGGATGTGAGGGTGATCGCGGCCACGAACCGGAATCTGGAAGAAGCTGTTCAGCAAGGACGGTTTCGGGAAGATTTGTATTTTCGAATTCGGGTGATCCCGGTGGTGCTGCCCCCGCTGCGTGAGCGGACGGGAGATATTCCCCTTCTTGTGAATCACCTTCTGGAAAAATTCAACCGTGAAATGGGCAAGCATATTATCAGCTTATCACCGCAATGCCTAACGGCTCTCAGCCAGTACCCGTTTCCCGGCAACATCAGGGAACTTCAAAATATGATTGAGCATGCCTTTGTGTGCTGTGAAGAAGATACGATTCAATTTGAGCATCTTCCAGCCGACCTCCATCGGTATTGTTGGGAACATCGGGAATGGACCGATTCCGAATCACTGGAAGCCTTGGAACGACAAGCCATTTGCCGGGCGTTGGAAAAATCAGGTTGGCGGCTGAAGGAAGCTTCTCAGCAGTTAGGGATTGGTCGATCGACTTTGTGGCGGAAGGTCAAGCAATTTGGGTTAACTCAAGCAACGTAAAAATGTTTCATTTTGAACATAATTGTTACCTATTTGTGTCATTTGCCATAAAATGGTATGCTTTAAACTAGTTATACATTTTTTGTTCAAACAATTTAATTTTACAGGTTTCATTTTGAAACGTAGAAGGAGTGCTTGGTTGGAGAAATTCTCTGTTTATCGGGCGTTTGCAGGGAAGGTATTTCGGCATATGGATTGCTTCTCTACCTTAATAGTTATGCATTGATTTTATTATTCTTTTTTCTGTGAGAAGGAGTGCATCATATGGATTGTCCTCGTTGTCAGGGAATAATGATTCAAGATAAGTTTGGGGACGTGGCTGATGAATCCGGGGCCATGTATTTTTCCGGTTGGCGATGTATTACCTGTGGTGAAATCTTGGATCCCGTGATTTCTGAAAATCGCCGGCATCATCATGAACCCCTCATCGGGCGATCGCGTAAAAAGTTTGCCACGCAACTAGGATAAGTGTTTCTGCCTATCGTTCTTCCGTTGGACCTCCCCCTATTGTCAATTGTGCATGTGTGGTGAAAGACCCGAAATCCTCCTGAATCCCAGGAGGGTTTCGGGTTCTCTTTGATTCATGGTCTAATGGTCGGGTGAGAAGAGGTGACGGTGTGCAACGTCGCATATGTGAAACTTTTTATGAGTGTCTGTGACATAAGGAGAATATTGAATGGCTGCTGAACAAAACCCGGCCGGTCCCGCGGCCCCATCCAACCAACCTGAAGGCAATCCATTGCCGGGCGTGAAACACATCATCGCGGTGAGCAGTGGGAAAGGCGGGGTCGGCAAATCCACGGTCACCGTGAATTTGGCGGTCGCGCTTAAGCAGCAAGGTTGCGCGGTAGGATTGATGGATGCGGATGTCTATGGACCGAATATTCCTTTAATGATCGGGGTGTCGAAAGAGCCGGGTAAGGAAGGGGAGAAAATTCTGCCTGCCGAGGGGCAGGGAGTGAAAGTCATTTCCATGGGATTTTTCGTTCCGGAAGACACGCCTGTCGTGTGGCGGGGACCCATGGTCCATTCGGCGATCCAGCAATTTTTTCGTGATGTGGTATGGGGGGAGCTTGATTATTTATTAATCGATTTACCGCCAGGTACGGGAGATGTGCCGTTGACATTGTCACAATTAGTGCCGTTGACCGGAGCGATTACCGTGACCACTCCGCAGGAAGTGGCGCTGCAGGATGTGAGAAAAGGCATGACGATGTTCAAAAAAGTTAATGTCCCGTTGCTCGGCGTGATTGAAAATATGAGTTATTTTGTGTGTGGGCATTGTCATGAACGGACTGAGATTTTTTCGACAGGCGGTGGGGAACGTGCCGCTCAGAAATTTGAGATTCCCTTTTTAGGACGCATTCCGATTGATCCGTCAATTCGAGAGGGGGGAGATAAAGGCACCCCAATTGTGAGTCAGGATCCCTCGTCCCCCCAAGCCCAGGCGTTTCTTCAGATTGCAAAAACCCTAACGGCAAATATCAATCAAGCGGAAAAAGGAAACGGAGACGCTGCGCCGTCTATTTCCAGTTTACTCAAAAAAATTACCGATCCCTTGAAGAAATCTTAAGTGGACAGGCCATTTGGTGTTGAGGAGGACCTATGTCGGAGTTAGTGCGAATCGCGAAAATTGATGAAGTTGAAGAGGGAAAAGGCATGGTGGTGGAAGCCGGTGAGAAATGTTTGGCCCTCTTTAAAGTGGATGGAGCCTTCCATGTCATCGACAACACCTGTCTCCATAGAGGAGGTCCTTTAGGCGAGGGCGATGTCGAGGGGGAAACGGTGACCTGCCCCTGGCATGGGTGGGAGTACAATGTGAAAACAGGACATTGTCTCAATAACCCATCCAGTCATGTAAAATCCTATCCGACCGTCGTAGAAGATGGTGAAGTCAAAGTGGACCTGTCGTAGCCAATAGTTAAAGCCATCCTGCTATGGAGGCGTGGCGAGGGGTATCCGAGTCGCATTTCCCTCAATAGGTGTTGGGTCATGTTAATACGTGGGTGATTCTGTGATCGGAGGACTCCCCCCGCTAAGTGCCGCGAGACTAAACAGTTTAGCGACGGACTCGTACCCTCCAGATGTTGAATAGCGTGGGGCTTTTGAGTCGTGCCAAGTGTCTGTTGCTACCATCTCCCTGACGTCCGTCACATTTCTCTTCTGCGCGCATCGGATCCTTTCTCGGGTCTTCCTGGCCAAGTGAATTTCAACTCGACTAGGTGAACTGTCTGTCTGGTTTTGTACACGGTGGAGTGCTTCTTCCCCTTCCCCGTATTTTTACCTGTATATTCAAGAATCGCTGAATTTCCCTCCGCACGGAATACTTCTGGATTACCGAGAGACCAAAAAAATGTCCGATGGATTTTGTTCACCGATAGGGCATCGATCTGAAGCTGGTTAGGTGTCTGGGGCTTAGGCCGCACTGTCGGTTGTGGGAATGAACGAACGAAACCGTCATGTCGCTCCTGAGATCCGTTTGAGACATGATGAATCGTGAATAACGATATATCATCCACATAGCATCCCCTTTGGGTTCTTGATACCATTG
This sequence comes from Nitrospira sp., assembly GCA_020430245.1. Lineage (GTDB taxonomy): Bacteria > Nitrospirota > Nitrospiria > Nitrospirales > UBA8639 > Nitrospira_E. The sequence continues at coordinate 13,078 of JAGQKG010000065.1, read as the reverse complement.
GGGCATCACACTGTGTTGTGATTGATTCAGACCTCTATGTTTGTCAAACAACTTTTGCTGTGCATCCCGCCGACCCTGGTTCTTTTTTTGTTCAAGCCTATTTTGGGGTTCCAACCTATGATCACCAGGCTGCGGAAAACCCGAATCGCTTAGGTACCTGTCATTGAAGCGTTCAGCGGCCTGCTAATTTGAGAGCCAAGAGGTTACTGATGATAAGAAAATATGACATTTTCATCGGCTACTCCCAAAAAGATTGGGAATTAGCCCTTGAAATCGTCTCAAAATTAACACGTGCTGGATTTAATTGCTTCCTGGCCAGAAAATGCCTTTCAGCGGGGAAAAAATGGCAAGATGGGCTTCGTGAGGCTATCAAATGTTCAGAGCAGGTTTTGCTAATTATGACCCCTAATTCTAGAGATTCCAAATGGGTAATATTCGAGGCAGGAGCGGCATGGGGTCTAGAGAAGCCAATAATCCCTGCTTTGCTATTCGTTAAACCAGATGAATTGATGGACTGCATTCGGGAGCATCAGACCTACGATATTAAATGTGAGAGTGGGAAAATGGAACTTATTGAAGCTTTAGAGAAGTCCAAATATCTGATGGGCGAGAAAGAAGACTGGCCGGAGGCATCATGATTTTTGGATAACGATCAATCAGGCATAGCATCCCTTTTGCGTTCTTGATACCATTGAGGCATTACACTGAGTTGGGTTGATTCAGACCTTTATGTTTGTCAAACGTCTTTTGCTGTTCATCCCTCTGACCCTGGTCATTTTTCTGGTTCAATCCTATTTTTGGGTTCCCACCTACGAAAACCAGGCGGCCGGCAATCCCGATCGACTCGTGACCTACATTGAGGCGTCAATCGGGGATGCCAAAATTCTCAATCCTATTTTGAACGCAGATTCAGCCAGTTCCAATATTGTGAGCCACGTGTTTGAGGGGCTACTGGATTTGGACGAAGACTTGAAGCTTCGGGGCCGATTGGCCATCGATTGGCAGATTACGGAACGCGCCTATCTTCTCGTCAATCCGCATCACCGATTTCCAGATGGGACGGAAGTGACAGGGGCCAAGCTCTTTCAGAAGATTCATCAGGCTTGGAAGGCTGGAACCATTGAGGGATTACAGGATAGGGTGCAGTCCATTGAGTTACTTCCGTCGGGCAAACGATCAGAGTCCATCTCACTCTTGCTGCCCAATGCGGAAGGCAAACCTCAGCTCAAAGATATATCCGTGACGATTGACGTACCGGAACGAGTGGCGTTGACGCTCTCGGAGGTGGACCAGGATGTATTCGACCGCTTACAGCCGATTCTCGGTGAGCGGTATTTTGAGCATTTTCCTTACGACAAACTGATTCATCCTCAAGCGGCGGTTCCCCAGGAGTTGGAGGAACCCCTGCGTGCCAAATTCCCGGATATTCTTCCCGTGGGCGAGCACAATCCCACGATTCTGTTCCACCTGCGTCAGGGCGTGAATTTTCACGATGGACATGTGTTCGATGCGGGAGATGTGAAGTTTACGTATGAATCCATCATGAATCCAAAAAATTTGTCCCCACGGACTCCGGATTTCGAGCCGATAAAAACCGTGGAGATTCTGGATCCGTCGACAATAAAAATTATTTATAAACGCCTCTATTCTCCTGCCATCAATGCCTGGACCATGGGGATCCTTCCCGAGCATCTTCTCAATGAGGAGGCCTTAACCCGGGAGAAGCAGGACCGAGGATTGTCGGAGGAGGCGCAAAAGACTTTTGGAATGCGAGAAAGTCGTTTTAACCGGCATCCGATCGGCAGCGGAAGATTTCAGTTTGTCGAATGGCAGGGAGATGAATTTATCCATCTTCGACGGAATGAGAACTATTGGGAAGGACCCGCACAATATCAGGATTATTTTATGCGCATTATTCCTGAACTGTTCACACAGGAAGTGGAATTTCGAACGGGCGCGATAGATTTTTATGGCGCACAGCCCCATCAGGTCGATCGGTATAAAAACGATCCGACCTATCAGTGGTTTAGCAGTCTGGGATTTGCCTACAACTATATTGGCTACAACAACCGGAAACCGTTATTTGCCGATCCGATGATCAGGACTGCCTTGGGGATGGCCATTAATGTTGATGAGATCATCACCTATCTCGTGTATGGAGAGGGCAAACGGACCACCGGACCGTATCCACAAAATACCGAATGGTATGATCAATCGATTCAACCCCTTCCCTACGACCCTCAAGGAGCCCGTGCGATCTTTGAGAAGGCCGGATGGACATTGAATAGGGATGGATGGTTCGAAAAGGGTGGGAAGATTTTTGAATTTACGTTGATTACGAATAATGGCAATCCTATCAGGAAAAATTTGATGACCATTGCCCAGAATGCCTGGAAAAAGATCGGCGTCAAAGTGAATACTCAGGTCTTTGAATGGGCCGTGTTTCTGAACGATTTTGTGAATACTGGGGATTTTGATGCGGTGGTGTTGGGGTGGAGCATGAACATTGATCCCGATCTCTATCAGATTTGGCATTCCAGCCAGGCAGGACCACAACAATTGAATTTTGTCGGATATAAGAACTCTCGTGCCGATGAACTGATTGTGCGGATCCGACAGGAATATAATAGAGATCGACAAGAGGAATTGACGCACGAGCTGCATCGGTTGATTCATGAGGATCAACCCTATACCTTCCTCTACGCACCCTTAAGCACGAGGGTTTTGGATAAGAAAATTGTGCTGGTCCAGAAAGGGTCGGATGGGACAGAACAGTTCAAAAAGATTTATCCCACCAAAAGCGGTGATATCACGTTTTATTTTCATAAATGGCGAAAATTGGAGTTGACGCCGGACTTTTAAGTGATGCCGTAATCGGGTCTTCACGAGACAACAGATCAACCATGTGGAATTTTATTGTTCGGAATGTGGCGCAACGGCTGATTCTGCTGGTCATTGTGTCCTTTGTGGCGCACTCGTTTATTCATCTGGCTCCAGGAGAACCCAGTGAAGTGGATCCCATGAATCCCCGAATGAAACCGGAAGATATCGCCAAAATTCGCGCGGCTTTTCATTTGGATGAACCCCTGTATGTGCAATACGCCTATTGGATTCGTGATTTAGCCACGGGAGAACTGAAATCTTTCAAGGATAGCCAACCCGTCCTTCCGAAAATATGGGACCGGTTTCTGAATTCCTTGCCGTTGTTTATTCTGGCAACCATCTTAGTGTGGACGTGGGCATTTCCAACGGGAATTTATGGGGCGGTCTTTCGAGGTGGGATGTATGATCGGGGTACAGTGTTGCTATCCTATGCGCTCATTTCCGTTCCTGGATTTTTTCTGTCCTATTTGGCCATTTTGTGGGTAGTGGGATGGTTTGGTGTGCCAGTTATTAGCATCAAGACTTTCGGTATGGAACATGCCGAACTCCCCTATAAAATAATGGATCGTGTTTGGCATTTGGTGATTCCATCTATAATGGCAGCTATTGGAGGAATTGCTATTTTGTCTCGATATGTCCGGTCACAGATGCTGGAAGTGTTGGGGCAGGATTATGTCCGGACTGCTAGGGCCAAAGGCCTCACGGAAGATGCCGTGATTTATGGCCATGCGTTGGGGAATGCTCTGCTGCCCTTTGTGACCATGTTCGGTCTTCTACTCCCCGGATTGATCGGCGGATCCGTCATCTTTGAGCAGATTTTTGCCTGGCCAGGGTTGGGACGGTTGGGGTATGAAGCCATTCTTTCGAGGGATTTTCCCATCATCATGACGCTCAACTTTATTGCCGCAGTCCTGACCCTATTGGGCACTTTGATCTCGGATATTCTCTATGCGGTAGTAGATCCGAGAATCCGTTTGCATTAATCATGAAAATCAGAGGTATGATTTCTTGATGCATGACTCTAAGTCCGGTGCTTCCCTGAAAGCCGAGTTTGTCTCGCTTGATGCAGAAGGGCTGGCCCCGCAGGAGACGCCCTGGCAAGAATTTCTTCGAATTTTTAAAAAAGATTACCAGGCCCTCATTGGTTTTTGGGTGCTAATGCTTCTATTAGTGACGGCTCTGGCTGGTAAAGCGCTCACCGAATGGTGGGTCGTGTTCGATCCGGAAGCGGTACGGCTGACCGATAAATTTCTTCCCCCGCTTTCTGTGCCGTCTCCTGATAGCCTTCCGGCAGATCGGCCATTTGGCGGGGTTTACCTTATGGGCACCGACGAATTGGGGCGTGACGTGTTTGCCCGAATGTTCCAGGGCTCGTTCGTGTCGCTGTCAATTGGATTTGTGGCGGTTGGGATTTCGTTGGGGATTGGGGTTTTGTTGGGAGGCGTGTCAGGCTATTACGGGCAGGATAAAGTTAGCCTGAAAACGGTGCTGATCGGAATTTTTCTTGGAGGCGTATTATTTTATTTCAATTGGAATTTCTTGGGGTATGCCATTATTGCCATGTTGTTATTGACTTGGATTTTTCGACTATCAGTAGATACTTTAATCATGCGATTCACCGATGCCATGATGTGTTTTCCTACCTTCTTCCTTATTCTGACTGCCGTGGCTCTTTTGCCACCCAGTATTTACACCATTATGTTCATTATTGGTCTGTTCAGTTGGATGGGTATGGCCAGGTTTGTCCGGGCTGAATTCTTGTCCCTCAGAGAACAGGACTTTGTTATAGCCGCGAAGGCCTTAGGAGTGCCAGAATGGCGAATTATTTTTCGCCATATGGTGCCGAATGCTCTGGCGCCGGTATTTGTATCAGCCACAATTGGCGTGGCCACGGCCATTTTGACGGAATCGGGTTTGAGCTTTTTAGGTTTTGGAGTGCCACCTCCAGATGCGACATGGGGCAATATTCTATCGGATGGCAAAGGATTCATCTTTGATGCGCCCTGGTTATTTTTTATTCCGGGCCTGGCAATTTTTTTAGTGGTGCTGGCCTTTAATCTCGTTGGAGAAGGTCTGCGTGAGGCCTTAAATCCGAAATTGCGAAGCCGGTAGATGGAATCCCGCGTACACCCACTATTACAGGTGTCCAATCTCCGGACCTCGTTTTTCACGGACAAAGGCGAAATCAAAGCCGTCGATGATGTGAGTTTTTCCATTCAAGGCGGGCACACGTTGGCATTAGTGGGGGAATCCGGCTGTGGAAAATCCGTGGCGGCCCTCTCGATTATGCGTCTGATTTCTTCTCCTGGGCGTGTGATTGGCGGCACGATTCAGTTTAAAGGTCAAAATTTGCTGGATCTTTCGGAGAAGGACATGCGCCGGATTCGGGGAAAGTCCATCGGCATGGTCTTTCAGGAGCCTATGACTTCGCTGAATCCTGTGATGTCAATTGGCGATCAAATCGGCGAGGTCTTAAAAATCCATACGACCCTTTCGGATCGCGACATTCGGAAAGAAGTGGTCAGCTTGTTGGATAAAGTCCGCATTTCTGCTCCCGAGCGCCGCCTCGATCAATATCCTCATGAAATGTCAGGTGGAATGAAGCAACGCGTGATGATTGCCATGGCCCTAGCCTGTCAACCCGATCTGTTGATTGCCGACGAACCGACCACCGCTCTGGATGTGACCATACAAGCCCAAATTCTGGATCTTCTCTCCGCTCTCCAAAAGGATATGGGTATGGCGATTCTCCTGATTACGCATAATTTGGGAGTGGTCGCGCAATTTGCTCAGGATGTCATCGTCATGTATGCGAGTAAGATTGCCGAACGGGCAACCGTGAAAGAATTATTCCGCAATCCCAGTCATCCCTACACGAGTGCGTTGTTAAAATCGTTGCCGAGACCAGGGGAGCGTCAGGCCAGGCTGGAAGCGATTCCCGGAACGGTGCCATCTCCTTTACAGTATCCGAACGGATGTAATTTTTCCTCCCGCTGTCCGGACGTGATGGATCATTGTCCTCTCCAGCCTCCCCCCACGGTGCAAATTGGGGAGTCGCATGAAACCGTGTGCTGGTTGTATGACAAAAAAGAGAGATGAGTGAATGGATCTTCATACCCAATTTGTTGAGAAAACATTCTTTATCCCACTATAAAAGTTCATTGTGACTTATGCCTGAATCCACGACGTCCTTACTCCAAGTCACAGGATTGAAAAAATATTTTCCCGTTCGGAGCGGGCTCTTTTCCCGCGTCTCGGCGTGGGTCAAGGCGGTCGATGATGTGTCGTTCCATCTTGGTCAAGGAGAGACCTTGGGGTTGGTGGGGGAGTCCGGCTGCGGGAAAACCACTGTGGGCCGATCGCTTCTGAGATTGATGGAGCCCACAGCGGGATCGGTGACCTTCGAGGGAAAGAACGTGCTGACTTTATCCGCGAAAGAGTTGCGGCAGACACGCCGCCGGATGCAAATCATTTTTCAGGATCCCTATAGCAGTCTTAATCCTCGTATGACTATCGGGTCCATCGTCTCGGAGCCGCTCAAGATTCATCAGATCGCCAAGGGCCAGGACCTGCAGGATCGGGTCAATCAGTTGTTTATTCGCGTGGGTTTGCGGCCGGAGCATCAGTCACGGTATCCGCATGAATTCTCAGGCGGTCAACGCCAGCGGGTCGGCATTGCGCGTGCCCTCGCGCTCAATCCCAAATTCATTGTCTGTGATGAAGCCGTATCGGCTCTGGATGTGTCCATTCAAGCGCAAATTCTGAACTTGCTTCGCGATCTCCAGAAGGAATTTCATCTCTCTTACTTGTTCATCACGCATGATCTCAATGTGGTGCAATATCTCGCCGACCGGATCGCGGTCATGTATGTGGGTAAGTTCGCGGAAGTCGCCCCTGCGGAAGATCTCTTTGCATCGCCCAAACATCCATACACGCAGGCCCTGCTCTCCGCCAACCCGGTTCCCGATCCAACAGCACCACCCAAACGCATTATCCTTCCCGGCGATGTCCCGTCGCCCTTGCATCCTCCCGCCGGATGCCGGTTCCATCCCCGCTGTCCCGAAGTCATGGATGTCTGCAAAACAGTGGAACCAAAATTGACGCAAATCGGTCCTCCCGAAAAAGGACACCAGGTCTGGTGTCATCTGTATCCTTAAGCCAAATCCGTGATGATTCGGTAAATACCTCCGTTTAATGTCGTCCTGAGCCGCCGGCGAAGGATCTGTGCCCAGATTAAATAGCCAGGGCCTAGCTTGACCTCAAGTCTTTTGTTCTAAATCGTGATGGAAAAGGGTAAATGATACAGCGCATGGCCATTTACCGAGATATGACAATGGCTATATGAGCCAGATGCTTCTCTTTGTACAGAAGGTCTATACCGACTATTTGCAGTGATGTCGTGGGAGCGCTCTCTGAACCCAGGCGTTATGACGCAGAATGGCCAGTTGCAGCTCAGTAGGGGAGCACATATAATTTGTCCACTATGGCCCGTACGATTCCGTTAGATGACCTGACCGCTGAAGAGCGTATCGAGCTCATGGGGAGGCTGTGGGATAACCTTGATTCAGCTCTTGCGGCGCCGATCTCGCCTGATGTGGTCGCCGAGCTTGATTTCCGTGAGGCAGAGGCGGATTCGGCACCCGATGAGGGCTATCCCTGGTCAGACATCAGACACGATCTCCAAAAGAAGCTCAAGTAGGTACGTCGGCTTCGAGTTCGCAAGATTGCGAGGACCGAAATTGTTGCCGCGTTCGAATGGTATCTCGACCGATCCCCTGCTGCTTCCCGGCAGTTCCTCCACGCCGTTGATGAGGCGATGGGCGTGATCGAGGAACCCCCCAGAGCGGCCCCCCGTCATTCAAAAAGACTGCCTTCGAAAAAATTGCGCAATAGGAAGGAACAGACCTCTCAAATGTTTGATTCATGGAGGGGGTGCCGCGTACCAGTGGTCTAGAAATGCGAAGGCGTGGTCGAGACAGTCGGGCGTCAGAAATTCCCGACATTCGTCGGCTGCGGCCAATCCGATGGATTTTCCCACGAAAAAGGCAATTCACAAGACGAGAGGGCCTACCCAACAAAATAAAAAGACCTCAGTCAATTTTGTAGAAGATGGCCTTTCAAGTTCTGACTCTAAATCTGAGCCTTCTCCAACCATCCAGCTATCCGTCTTCCCCACGACCAAAGGAATCCGCAAGAAGTCAGGAAAAACTAATTGACACAAGCCTGAAGAGAAGAATGAGGACTCTTTTCATGATAAACCGGGTTCCCACTCCTTTAGATCTTTGGTACACTTTAGGCCGATGACTCATCACATCATGCGAAGCTGTTCTCTTGTGTGAAATGTCATGGAAAAGTAGGATCTCACTATGAATACGCAAATTGAATCAAAGCAAGAGATCCTACAACGCATTCAACAACACAGTGCTGGTATTCTGGCACTTGGGGTGCGGAGATTAGGGCTATTTGGTTCGTTTGTCCGCAACCAGGGGACTTCGACGAGCGATGTCGACCTGCTCGTTGAGTTTGCAGAAGGAGAAAAGAATTTCGATCATTTTATGGCACTCTCGTTCCTGCTCGAAGAAATCCTTGGGCTCCCCATTGAACTCGTCACACCGGAATCACTGAGTCCCTATCTTGGACCCCATATTCTCAAAGAAGTCGAGTATGTCACACTCGCCGCTTGAGTACCTTCGTCATATTCTTGACGAAGCCTGCTACCTTGAAAAACAGACAAGGGATTTCACCAAAGACCAGTTTGATCAAGACGAAACCCTGAAAAGGGCGTTTGTGCGGAGCCTTGAAATTATCGGAGAGGCAACGAAAAAGGTTCCACCCGAAATACGCCATCGGTACCCGGCCATCGACTGGCGTGCCATGGCAGGCATGCGGGATCGGCTCATTCATGATTACTTCGGCGTGGATTATACAATCGTGTGGGATGTTGCCGACAAAAAAATTCCAGCACTCCGCTCCCAAATACAAGAAATTATCGAGTCACAATCGAAGTAGGAACCAAATCGCCAGTAGTCAATTTGGCCCGGACAGGATCGAAATAAAGAAACAGCGTCGCCGTGACGCAATACGGTTCAGCCGCTTCCAATATCGCTGGCTGGCACCACCGAAAGACTAACCTCTCATGTCGATGCGCACGATAGAATCGTGGGCATTCTCGCCGCTAATATGCTACAGGACACGACCGGATTTTCCGCCGAATCCATCACGGCGGGGCGTGTGAAAAATGAAAGCGCCAAAAACGAGTAGCGAAGCATTCGAGGGAACCCCAAGGTCCTCCTTGGAAAACAGCGGAGCTTAGTCCTTTGCAGTGTTTGCCAGGGGAAACTGTTTGGCCCAAACACCCAATAGTTATCATCCTGAACGAGCTCGACGCCCTCGGTGGGCACAAGTTTACCCAGGAGGGCCGGGAGATCGCTATGGGAGTATACCGCCAAGGGCAGAACGAAATATTCATAAACCAGCGTTGTTAGCGCCCCAGTTTAATAATCTGGCGGTTTCAAGTTCCAAGTGCAACGGATGATTGATGACGCAATTGCGTAAACACCTCCAGGGGCGTTGCCCAGTCGAGACATTTTCTCGGCCGGGTGTTCAACCGATGCGCAATGGCATTGAACTCACGCTGGGTGTAGCCCGACAGATCCGTCCCCTTCGGCAGATACTGCCGCAAGAGCCCATTGGTGTTTTCGTTGGTGCCACGTTGCCAGGGACTATGCGGATCGGCAAAGAACACGCGGATGGCGAGTCGTTGTGCTAGGCGCTCGTGCTCAGCCATCTCCTTCCCCCGATCATAGGTCAAGGTTCTGCGCAGCGCGGTCGGCACATGCTTGAGCTTGCGGGTAAATCCCTCTCGGGCACTCAGCGCATCGGTCCCGTCGAGCCGAGCCAGGAGCACCAAGCGTGTTGTCCGCTCCACAAGGGTCCCGACTGCCGAGCGATTGGAGGCCCCCTTGATCAGGTCGCCTTCCCAGTGGCCGGGAACGGTGCGGGTGGCGACGTCGGCCGGGCGTTCAGTAATGAGGGGCATGTTGGGAATCTGACCCCGCCGATCTCTTCCGCGTGTTCGAGGCCGGCGGGTCTTGCGGGCCTGTCGCAGGGCGGCCAACAGTTCGCTCCGTAGAGTGCCACGTGGCAACACGTACAAGGCGACATAGATGGTTTCGGCCGAGAGGCGTTTGCCCATGTCCGCAGGATACTCGCGACGGAGGCGTCCGGCAATCTGTTCGGGCGAGCATCCGTGGAGCAGGTGGGTTCGGACATAGCGCCACAACCAGGGATCCAGGAGTTTGCGCGGTCGGCGAGCCTGACGCGCCCGAGTCGCCGCCCGTGTGTGAGCGGTGCAGGCCCGATAGGGATCGCCCTTGGTCGCATTACGGGCAGCTTCGCGACTTACCGTACTGGGTGCCCGCCCCAACAGCATAGCCATCCGCCGTATGGAATGGCCTTGAGACAACCCCACGCTCAAGGTCTCTCGTTCTTCATGACTCAAGTGGGTATAGCATTTCTTTTTCATGGCAACACCTTAGCCGATCAAGGCTGGTAGTGTTGCACTTGGAGTTAGAACCTAAGCTCCCAATTATCTTTATCCACAAGGAAATCATTTCTGTGAACCCGAGACACGCTTAATTTCCTCTTGAGGTTTTGCTAGTGCCAGATTTGATTCGATGTTTTTGGGGTTCATTATAGCTTCTGTGTCATTTCTCGTTCAAAATCATTTATCCGTTTCACCTGACCGAGTTTGAGCCTGACATACTCCCGACACCATCGATAGTAGGTGGCTGGCCGTGATATTCCCCTTGCGGCAAATCTCCTTGACCATCTGTCCATGAACCAAAAGAACCAAGGCTTCACGGCTAACTGGATTTCGGTTTGATAAATTGGACCATCACAATCAAAAACTATGGTTCCCAGCTACGACAGTTTGTAATTGTTATTTAGAGAATTTAATTTTGGGAATTTCTATTGGCAAGAAAAATGGATTCTCAAATAACCCTTTCATAAAGGCCACAAAAAAGCCTTTTTCATACTTTGTTCCAGCTTCTTTTAGTTTAGGCCCTATTATCTCATGAAGTATACTAAGATAAGTTCCTGGTACTTTTGGAAATGCATGGTGTTCAGCATGCCAATTTTCACCATTAAGAACCAGGAAACCAAATCCATAGGAATATAAAGATCGTAAGCTTGAACAGTCACCGTTATGGGATAGGCCTTGGTGATAAACAATATCGACCATACTCCCCCAAACAATGGCAATAATTATTGATGGAATAACTACCATAAGTTTTCCACCCAGAATAAGTCCGCCAAAGATAAATAAATGAACAAGAAGAGCAGTAGCTAATTCTATTAAAATTTGCTTTTTTGAACAATTCTTCAAGCCTATTGTGGGAACCCTAACCCAAATAAAAACCACTGCCCCAAAAAAGCTTGCAAAAAGAAGCTTAAAAGCAGAAAAAACTTTCCGTCCTTCTCCAAAATAAACAACTTCCTGTGGGTCCGCAGAGGTTCGAAGATGCTTATGGTGTAGGAGATGAGAAGCTCTATACCCTGAAAAAGTAGTTCCGAGAATTGTGCCCAATAAGATTCCCACCCCGTTATTCACTCTATTAATTTTCGAGAGAGACCCATGTGATGCTTGATGCATAAGGGTATATAAACTTAATAATTGGGATGCAGCTAAAACCTGGAAGAAACCTCGTATGAACGAAGAACTAAAGGAAGTAAAAATAAAAAAAATCATCAAAAAAGTAAGATGAAGGAAAGGTTTCCAGACTAACCATGATGGGGGTAGATGTAGTCTTTGTATTTTTTGAGCTTGTTCAGAAGTAAACTCAAATTGCAATTTGTTTTTGGATATTTTGCTCATGATTTAGCTTCTATTACCTTATTTGGTTCTATACTCCATAGACATCCCGATGATGTGTAGTTCCACTGTAAGAAATTTGGTTAAATAATTCAAACCTGTTCCATTTTTTGTGCCAGCTCTATTTTCAAGGAACATTCGATTTGAAAGAAAGAGGATGGCCATGGTAAGGAATGCGCACCACCATGGTGAACTATGTCCTCCATCCTTGATGAATTCCCCCGTGGCGTGGGGTCACGTCATCTTAATCAGCATGAACTGCCCTTTGCCGCCTGGACGGAAGATTCCGCCATCCTCGCCTCCCCTGCCCTGTCCTACGATCCGCGCAATCCTGGCAAGAAAATTTTGTTAGGCGCGTTGGGCAGCCGTTTGATCGGCCTCGATGACGACCGCCATATGATCACAATCGCCGGGTCCCGCTCCGGCAAGGGCGTTTCGATGATTATCCCGAACCTGCTGTTCTACCGGGGCAGCATGCTGGTGATCGACCCCAAGGGCGAACTGGCCAGCATCACCGCCCGCCGCCGTGCGCAAGGGCTTAAACAAAAAGTCTACGTCCTCGATCCGTTTGAACGCACGGCGGACTGGGTAAAACCCTACAAGGCCTCCTTCAATCCCATGACCATGCTGACCCTGCAAAACAAAAACATTGTCGAGGACGCGGGCCTGATCGCCGATGCGCTCGTAGTCCCAAGCGGCGGCGACGTACATTGGGATGAAAGCGCCAAAAATTTCATCGAAGGGGTGATCCTGCACGTGGCCACCTGTCCGGCCTATAAAGACAAACAGAATCTCATTACCGTGCGCCAGGTCCTAATGAACGGGACGAAAATTTCTCATGCCGGAAAAACAGAAGAAGGCATGGACGGCCTGCATGTGGAAATGATGGCCAATCAGGAACTGGGCGGGATTATCTCGTCTGCCGCTGTCGATCTGTTTGAAAAACCGCCCAATGAAATGGGCTCGGTGCTGTCCTCGGTCCGACGGCACACCGCTTTCTTAGGCTTTCCCGCGATGCGCAGCGTACTGGAAGGCCATGACTTTGATTTGACGGATATGAAGACAGCCCGTGAAGGGGTAACCGTGTATTTATGCCTGCCCGCCGGACGGATGGGCACCTGTAACCGCTGGCTGCGCCTGTTCGTGAATCTGGCGCTCGAAGCGATGGAGCGCGAAGCCGCCAAACCATCCGTCCCTGTCCTGCTCTGCCTGGATGAATTCGCCACGCTGGGCCGGATGGAACAGGTGGAAGTGGCCGCCGGGCAGATTGCGGGTTTTGGCTGTAAGCTCTGGCCGATCCTACAAGACCTCGGACAATTA
>JAGQKG010000064.1 GCA_020430245.1 Nitrospira sp. | reverse complement strand
TGTCGGACTTCATGTGGTGTTGGCAGACGGCGCCGCTGTGCTACCCCGCAGGGAAATACCCGATCTCGTGGACGCTGACGGTCGTTTCGGACAGAGCATGGTTTGTGACGGGTGCCGGATTTTTCTCCTTCCCCATGTCCGTCGTCAGCTCAGAGCGGAAATTACCGCACAATTCGAGGTTTTTCAGGCCTTCGGCCTGAAGCTGGATCACGTCAACGCACACAAGCATTTTCATCTTCATCCAACGGTGCTTTCTCTGATGCTGTCTGTTGGCAAGCAGTTTGGAGTTCACGCGGTGCGATTTCCCAACGAAGAGGGATCGTCAAAATTTCTGCGGCCGTGTCTCGCGACCATGCATCGACGACTCACTCGCGCAGGCATCGCCCATAACGATCGGATCGTGGGGCTGCAGCAGAGTGGCTCGATGGATGAGGCAGCCCTCCTCGCTGCACTTAGTCGTGTGTCGGCGGGAGTCACCGAAATCTACCTGCACCCGGCCACGCGAAGTGGAATTTCTGAATCCATGGCTTCCTACCGGCATCCTGACGAACTGGCGGCCCTGATGTCGCCGCGAGTCCGTGAAGCTATAGACAGATTCGGTATCATACGCGGCGGTTTTTCAGATTTCTGGCCGGTACGGGCCTCCGAATGAGGTTCTCCACGTCTAGCTATCTTGTCGCTCTGATCGGGCTTGCCGTCATGATGGGGCTGATAGTCCACGAGGGCTATCAGTCCATTTTTCAAACCCTTGAGCATGCCGGGTGGGGACTGCTCTGGCTCATCCCATTCCACTTCCTGCCCCTGATTCTCGATGCGGAAAGCTGGAGGGTGCTCTTACGCCCGTGTGATCCTGATGGGTATGCGACTCGACCTTTTCTAGTCTGGATCGCCACCGTCCGTGAGGCGGTCAGCCGGCTACTGCCGCTTGCAAGCATCGGCGGCGAGATTATCGGGATACGCCTGGCGTTGCGGCGCCCGCTCGATGGGGCCGCAGTGACCGCCAGCGTCATCCTCGAAGTTCTACTAACCCTGATTAATCAGTATATATTCACGGTCATCGGGCTCGTGTTATTGATGGCAACCATACGGAATACCCCAGCTGTGGACACCATCTGGTGGGGACTGGGGGTGAGCTTACCTGTCCCCATCATGCTGGCCCTTCTGCTGCGTTATGGTTCTCCATTCTCATATATTGCACGATTCACCGAACGAATACTCGGAAGCCGCCACCGGCTCGCCTCACTCCTCGACAACGCCCCGGACCTTGACGAAGAGATTCGCAAACTCTATGGACAACACGGTCTGCTTTGGACCGCTTTGGCCTGGCAGCTCGCGGGTATGCTCCTCGGTTCCTTCGAAACCTGGCTCGCACTCGAATTGTTCGGCCACTCTACCACTGTCTGGAACGCCATCATTCTGGAAAGCCTGTGGCTCGCGATTCGCCATCTGGCTTTCTTCGTGCCGGGTGCGCTGGGTGTGCAGGAAACGGGTCTGATCATAATCGGTAGTCTGATCGGCCTCCCCGCCGACGCCACCATTGCGCTATCGCTGGCCAAACGATTTCGTGAAATCGCCATCGGGTTGCCGGCACTGGCCTCCTGGCAGTGGGTCGAGATCCGCCACATTCGCCGGATAGCGGGGACGCTAGGGTGAGCCTTCCTCTGCTTCGGGTTGTTTGCCAACAGGACTGAATATCCTGTTAACAGGATAAACGTTGCACAACCCTCCAGAAGAAATCTTACCCCTCCCATTCCGCCATTCAATTTTTTTGATCCCCGTACAAAATACTGTTCTGCACTCTGGTATTTCCTGCTTCTATTCCAACCAAACTAGTCAGTTAACAGGATGAAATTTCTAAATTTTATCCGAATGCTCATTCCTGGCACTGTTCGTGCGTTTCGTTGATTTTTAAAGATGGATCTTTCCGGTTAGTACGGACACCGAACCAGATGTTACTGGCTCATGAAAAAAGAATCACCCGTTCATGAGGATAAATTGTCGTCGTTATTTTGGCCAGCATTAGAGACAGGATCTGGAGCATGGTAATCAGCATCTTGATGATCATGCAGAAAAAAGACCTGAGCAAACGGCTCTGGCACCTCAACCGGTTCACACTTGTCCGCTTCTTTTCTATTCTCGTGGGTAATATCGGTTACGCATGCTGGCGACGTCACCACTGGGATGGTCGTTTCTCATCGTATTATGTCCATGCCATGGCGAAGAAGCTGGAAAAAGGAACAGTTCCTCACATCATGAACAAGAAACGCCACGGGCCGGCCGCCTTTCTCGTAGGCGGAACAATGCTGCCACCGTCTCAATCTCAACAGCATGGACGCTATGCCTTCAAGAAAATCGTAGAACTCGGCCTTCAACCGCATGACGTGTGTGTTGATTTTGGTTGCGGCCGCCTTCGCGTCGGGCAGCACCTCATCGGCTATCTCCAACCCAACCGATATTGGGGGCTCGATGTGACCGACCGGCTTTTTCAACATGGGCTGAATCTGCTCGGCCAAGGAACCACTCAAGCCAAAACTCCTCACCTGGGTATCATTGCGGAACCACTGCTCAAACAGATCGCACACCTGAAGCCCGATTACCTCATTTGTGTGTCGGTAATCATGCACATCCCGCCTCACGAGCTGAATCCCTTCTTCGACAAATTACTGCGCTTAATGGCAACTCAAACCCGACTTCTCTTATTTTTTGACGAGTCCTCATGCGATATCAGAACAGAATCCAAGTCCTGGGCTTACTCTGTTGCGAACCTCACGGACCACATACTCAGACGACATCCTCACGCACAGGTGTCCTGTAAGTCAGGGTCCCTCAAAGGTTGCATAGGAAAAATCGCGATTCGTCGATCTATCCTGATTATTGAGGAAGCCCAGGGGGGAAGACCGTCCTTACCACAAAACCTCCGAGCGTCCTTCGTACACGAAAGGATTCCCTTTTGCTGAATCATCACCCATTCAAGCAGGCTAACCTTCATGGCCGTCGCTGTGCAGGCAGGACCGAGGTCTTCTGTGCGTTCGACGGGACGATCACGTGCCGTGATGCCACCGTTGCGGTACTCGAAACGTTCGCCTTGCCCGCTTGGCGAGAGTGGGAACAACGTTGGATGAACGGGGAGATCTCGACTCAGGAATGTCTGTCTCGCCAGGTGGAACTCATTAGTGCCGATCGCGAGACACTTATTCGTTTTGCGGCCGAACTTCCCATTGATGAAGGCATTTTTGCGCTTGAACGCCAGTGCGCAGAATACGATATTCCCCTCACCATAATCAGTGACGGATTTGATATGCTGATCGAGGCGACCTTGCGTCGACATAACCTGTTACACATCCCCGTCCTTTCCAATCATCTTTGTTGGGATACATCAGGTCGCCTTTTCCTCACCTATCCTTTTTCCATGCCGGAATGCACAAGTCGTTCAGGCACTTGCAAGTGCGCATTGGCTCAACTGATCGACAGCACGTCTTCCCACATCATCTACATCGGTGATGGCCAATCGGATCGATGCGTGTCGGACAAGGTCCAGACGCTGTTTGCGAAGGGAACACTTCAGACCTGGTGCCGGAACCAAATGGTTCCCTTTCGATCCTTTGAGACGCTGACGGACGTGGCCGAACAAATTTCTTCCAAGAAAGTCCTCATGTCTTGAAGCTTTTTTCTATGGTTCAGATTCGCGAAGACCAATTGCGAAAGCAAGAAACACAGTACGGCTCACGAAAAGACACCGTACACTCCTCACGGATGCCGAAATTCTTTTACGGATGTAGCACTGGTCGGTCAATTTTGGATTTTGCAAGACCGCCTTCATTGGGCATCAGCATAGCTGACAAGGATCTAGGGTCGATTGGCCGGATTATCCATTTACCACATTAAGGAGGCGCGATGAGATCACACGGGGCACTCTCTCTCAGTCCCTTACACGACATGCCTGAAAGGCAGGAAACCGATTTCGTCTGTATCAAGGATTCGAATGTATTGATTTATCTCATCCATGGTATCACCGGTGCGCCGGTTGAGATGTCCTCCCTTTCACGAAAACTTTCCCGTGAAAACGGGTGGGACGTGAATGCGACTACTCTGCCGGGACACGGCACTAATCTTCCCGAACTCGCACGCACCACCGAACAGGATTGGCGCGCACATGTCCAGAGGCAACTCTCCTTTATACGTGATCGCTATGAATACGTCTTTGCCGTGGGACTGGGCGCTGGAGCCCTTTTGGCATTAGAAGCCTCTACGGTGGTTCGGATAGATGGTCTTGGAGCGTTGTCGCCCACGTTTATCCATAACGGATGGAATACCCCTTGGGCTCAGGCCCCGGGACGGAAGTCCTATCATGCGAGGGGCATGGTGCGTGGGCGGCTGAATGACTGGTGTGCACGGCGAAAAGGGGTAAACAGCGCGACACCTCCTCCTCCCTCTGCCGCAACGAAAGCCTCTCCGGCCATTTCTTTGGGCACACTCACAGCAATCGATCGTCTCATCATGCGGGTTCTGCCCAGATTACACGATGTCACGACACCGACCATCATTCTCCAGTCTCGTAAAGACGATATGACCAACCCCCGCAATTCCTCTATTGTCTACAACGCCATCTCCTCACAAGACAGACTCCTGATTGTATTGGACGACTGTTTTCACGTCGTTTCAGTTGAGAACCAGCAAGAAGCCGTCGCAGGCCATATGGCCCCGTTTTTCCGGTTGCACATGAAAGCGGAATTCAGCCCTCAGCAGATGAAGGTGAGTTCCTGATGAATCCTCACCAAGCAACCGTGGCACTTCACCCCATGATTTTTCTGCCCTCTCGCGGTCCATCATTACACCTTCCTCAGCCAAAACATTTGACGACTTTAGGAGGACGACCGTTCGTCGCATCCATAGTATGGTCCCAATCCACCATGTTGATCCATCCTGAAAGATTCCTGCGCACCTTCCCTGCAAACATATCTTCCATGACCGACATCGTTCACTCTTCCCCGCAACAGTGAAAGTATCTGGAAATGGCATTCAATGGTCTTGAGCCCGGTACAAATTTTTATCTTCAGCCTGCATTTCTTTACACGGTGGGCTGCCATTCTCCTGTATCGAATAGGAACTGAGGTCCCCCAATCATGAGCTTGAATTTTTCGGTCATCATTCCTACGCTCAACGAAGTGGACAATATCGATGCATTATTCTCCCGCCTGTTTGCCCTCAACCTGCCGCAGGATAGTTTTGAAGTCATTGTTGTCGATGATGGGTCAAGCGACGACACCCCGGCGAGGATTCGCGCATGGGAGGAGCGAGCCCCTGTGCGGCTCATTGAACGACGGGAAAAACCGGATCTGACGGCTTCCATTCTGGCCGGGGTATCGGTGGCGCATAGTGACGTGATTGTGGTGATGGATGCGGATCTCAGTCATCCACCGGAACAATTGCCTGCTTTGGTGCTACCGGTGCGGGATGGTAGCTATGACGTGGCGATCGGAAGCCGGTATGTACCTGGGGGGAGCACAGAGGGCTGGCCGGTCCATCGACGGTGGTTATCGCGCATCGGTGCATGGCTTGCACGTTCCATTTGCGACGTCCGTGATCCTACCGCTGGTTTTTTTGCATTCCGTCGGGAATTGGCAGGAACCATCCCCGAAGAGGCGCATGGATTCAAAATTCTGCTGGAATTGCTGATGGCCGGGCATGGCACCCTCAAGGTGGTTGAGGTGCCCATCTGCTTCCGTGATCGAACACAAGGCGTCTCTAAACTGTCACTGCTTCATCAATTGACGTACCTGAAACGTGTATTAAATTTGGCTGGTGGAACAGTCTCAATCGGGACGGCCAGCCGGTTTGCGGTGGTGGGATTGTTCGGCATCCTGGTTGATGCCCTGTTATTCGGATTGCTCATGAACCATGGAGCCGGACTTGCTTTGGCACATATCACAAGTTTCTTGGTGACGGTCGTCGTGAATTATATACTCAATGCGAAATGGTCCTTTCGGGCTCATCATACCGGGAAGGAGCCATCGCCTCAATTTGGTTCCTTTCTCGCGATAGGAGGGTTGGCATTGCTCATGCGCGGCGAGGTCCTGGCCCTCCTCGTCAACAGTTGGCATGTGCCTGCGGCATGGGCGATCGTTCCCGCGACCGCCGCAACCGCCGCGATCAACTATCTCGGATCCGCCTTCTACGTATGGGGAGATGCGAAACATCGCCTATCATGGGATGTGCGCTGGCGGACATTCTCGTTTGGATTGTTAGCCTATATTCTCTTGCTGCGTCTACTGACCCTTGGTCAAGTGCAACTCCTTCCACATGAGGCATATTACTGGAATTATGCCCAGCATATGGATCTGAGTTTTCTCGATCATCCGCCGATGGTGGCATGGCTCATCTGGCTGGGAACGACCGTCATGGGCAACAACGAGTTCGGCGTGCGAATCGGCGCGTTCTTCTCCGGCTTGATAGCCATGGGCTATCTCTATGCATTGGCGCGGAACCGGTACGACGCATCAACCGGTATGCGCACAGTCCTGTTGGTTGCCGTGTTACCCCTGGGTGCGGCCTCAGGCATGTTAATGACGCCGGATGCCCCACTGCTCGCTGCCTGGGCTGCAACCTTATACTATATGGAACGGGCATTGGTGGCTGGGCGCCACTCGGCCTGGGTAGGTCTGGGGATCGCCTTTGGCCTGGGCATCCTGTCCAAATACACACTTGTTCTGCTGGGTGGCGCAGGTGTGTTGTTTATCCTTCTGGATCCGAAGGCACGCCGTTGGATACGCCGTCCACAGCCGTATCTCGCAGTCGCTCTCGCTCTGTTGTTGTTTTCGCCGGTCATCATCTGGAACGTGCAACATCATTGGGCATCCATTCTGTTTCAGAGCGTGCGCAGGTTTGAACCAAGTGATCAATTTTCCCTGCACATACTAATCATACAAATGTTGGTCATGCTAACACCGACCGGATTGCTGGCAGTGGTGCTGGCTTTTTTCCCTCAAGGGCGCATCTTTGGTCAACGTATGGATTCTATGCTTCAGGATCGCTACCACTTATTTGTCCTGCTCTGTACCGCCATACCACTGACGGTGTTCTTCGCTTACAGCGTGTCACATTCCATGAGTGCTCATTTATTCTGGACGGCACCCCTGTGGCTCGCGGTGTTGCCAACCATGGCATGGATGATGGGAAAGATCGGTGATCGGCGGGCCATCGTCATCCGTTTGCAAGCTATATGGAAGCCGACAATCGTGATGACGACGCTTCTATTCGCCACCCTGTTACATTATTTGGTGCTCGGACTGCCGGGGGTACCTTATGTAAATTTTCTAGGAAAGATTTATTTTTGGGACGAAGCGTCAATGGTTGTAGAACGTCTCGAAGATGATCTACGGCGAAAAACCGGTCAAGAGCCGATGATTATCGGAATGACCAAATTCTCAGTTGCCAGTTCTTTGGCCTTCTATGATCGCGATGGAGGGGCCATGGACATTCGGTCACGGAATACGTTTGGAAGAAGTGCCGTGATGTACGATTTATGGTTTCCGTCACAACCGTCGACAACGCGACCGATTATTCTGGTTGGTGCCAATCGCCAAGATCTTGATGAGCATCATTGGAATGGGCCAAATTTTAACACGATGCTTCACTACCTTGGTCCGATACTGTCTCAGGAGGTCCTGCGGGACGGCAAGCTGTTGCGGCACGTGTATTACCGGATCGCCCAGGGGTACCTGGGTTTCCCGCATACTCAGTTGAGTGTTAGCGCAGGTCAGCTTGAATAGATCGGGCCCTATCAATCCGGTTCACGGTAAAGAGACAGTCTGTCTGACACAACCCGCAACTCACTCGACCCGGGTTTTGATCACATATTCTCACATCACCTTTCCCTTTTTAGCTGTATCAGCTGCTCCAGGTTTCACCGAGCGGGTATGAGCCACTTCCCCCATGTCCGCTCAACCAACCATCTAAAACCGCCATTGGCTCACGAGGCTATTCACAGGATATTGTCTGAGGGATTAGATCTGTTTCCGCTAATTTCTGGACTGATCCGGGCACCCCACTTTAGGACGCGACTCCATTCTATGCAGACCCTCGCAATTTCAGAGTCTTCATTTTCTCCTCCGACACCAGCAATCTTGAAGAGCGCTTGATCTTCGTCAAATTTTTTTGATTTTTATACAAAACTTTCTTATCTCTTCATTCGTACTTTCGATGTCCTTCCCGTTTTATTTTTCATAAACAATTGAATTGCTTGTCGATTCTTTCCATTTTCAATCTGGCGTGATTTGTGCGAACCCGTTCATACCAGAAGCCATCAAAACCCGACCATTTTCCTAGCCGATCGTATGTCTACGTTTTCAATCTTCACCATGCTGTGTTTAGTTTCTGTCGTCTGTGGATCAATCTATGCGGTGCTCGGTTTGGCTAGCGTCATTCGTTTGTCCTCCAGGCCTCTTATCATCAGTCAGCACAACTTTTTTGAATGGCCTTCCGTGAGCATTCTCAAGCCTATTTGCGGTTTGGAAAAAAATCTCCGCACGAATCTCCGTTCCACATGCACTCAGGATTACCCAGACTTTCAGGTTGTCCTTTCGGTACAACATCCGGGCGATCCGGCAATCCCGTTATTATATGCCATTCAACGGGAATTCGGACGAAAACGAGTCACCGTGTCTATTGGAAATACTCGCATTGGCCCAAATGGGAAAATTAACAATTTGATCGGCGGGCTGAAACATGCTCGTCACGATATTCTGGTTATCAGTGACAGTGACATCCAACTCAGGCCCGATTATCTCAAAACCATCGTCCGGCCTCTTGCCAATCCCAACGTGGGGTATGTCTGCACCTTGTACAAGGCCGTCAGGGCACAAACCTGGTGGGAAAAGATGGAACTGTTAACCATCAATACCGAACTGATCCCCAATATGATGTTTGCGCTCGTCACGGGAGCGTCCCGGTTTTGCGTGGGAGCGTCCACCGCGCTACGGCGCTCAACTCTCACCGCAATTGGAGGATTTGAATACCTGGCAGATTATCTCGCGGAAGATTATGAAATGGGTCGTCGGATCTGTCACAGAGGACAACGAATGGTCATCCTCCCGTATTTGGTGGAAACCGTTGTCGACCTTCATACCCCACGCACATGGTGGAATCACTGGGTCCGCATGGATCAATCCCTACGTGCTGTTCGCCCGATGGCCCTGTTTGCCACCGTGTTTGTTAAACCTATTCCCTTCGCCTGTCTGTATGTCCTACTCTCCGGCGGGTCCCGGGTGGGATGGGTCATCCTTGGTCTCACCGTGGCGATCCGCCTTATGACGACAGGGATTATTCTGAAATACTGGCTTCACGATCGAGAGGGACTGCGAAGTTTATGGTTATTACCTATCCGGGATATTGCGGCACTGGCACCATGGGCATTGGCCTATATCCAACGAACCACAAACTGGCGGCACTCAACATGTATGCTAACCGCCAATGGCCGGATAGCCGCAGGGGAGGTCATTGAAAATGACCGCCAACAAAACATTCTCACCAAAGCCCATCTCATGGTCCAGACCCTCACAACAAAACCAAACCATGGAAGGAGTCGAGATGCTCAACGGCAAAATTATATCTGATTTTTTCCAGGATCATTCAATGTCGTGAGGCGCCTCATCAGCTGTTCTCCAGTACGCCGAATACCCGATAGCCTCCATGGTCACTTTCGTGGACGACTCCAAGCAACCGATGGTCTGGCTTTGAAACACAAGAGGTACACCTATCAAGAAAGAGTGTCGGATCGGCGTGGAAGTCGGTGTTGTGGTGGGTCATTCCTCATTGAGACCACAGATAACCATCGGTGGAATCTGCGCGACAATACCCATGTCCGACCCTAATGACCTGGGCTAACTATGAGGAATTTTGAACAGACGATGCCCGGTCTTTTGAGCATACTGCACACCGGCCATTTTCCAGGCTTAAGCGGATGAGAGAGGGAGAACATTTTTCCTTCAACAGTCAGTTAGCACGAGAGTCCCAGACTTTTCACCCCCTCAGAATCCGGCAATCAATTGGAATAGGAATGATGAATCGACTTCCTGGCCCAGAGAATCTTTTCCAGCTCTACAAGCATCCCCGATCGTTTTTTTATCTGTTGAGCTGGTGGGGGGTCATTCTGATCGGCATCCAACAAGCCGAACGGTGGTTTCTCCTTCCCCACGTCATAGCCAGAGATACCCCGACAATCAGTCTCTTGGGCAAGACTCTTCTCGTGGGAGTCCTCAGTGACGGCGTGACGGCAAGTGCGGGAATCCTTCTGGCTATGATTCTCGCCCTGTCCGGCATACCCTTTTGTTTGTTTCTGGAAAGACCTCCTGGCTCCAAACGTGTGATTTCCGTCTATCGACGGACACTTCAGTGGGCACTCATACTGATAGGGGCACTATTCTTCATAAGCGCCATGGTGGATGTTTCCTACTATCGTCTATTTCACCATCACCTCAATTTTCCTTTCTTTGAATACGTGGATGAAGCCTTCCAAGCCAGCTGGCACCACACGGAATCTCAAGGCTCCAACCAAACCATCGCGGAATTGGCTGAAGCCGGCAGTTGGCTCAGGTATCTCATCACATTTTTCATCATCCTCGCTTTGACCATCCTGACAGGAATCTGGGGAATGAATCGCCTTTGGTCTCATTCGATATTCGCCTATGCCCAAACCACTCACTTTCAGTTCCGGGCCGTCCTGTTTGCCGTTCCATTTGCTGTTGGAGCTGCCGCCTGGAGCCCCTTGGATCTTCCACAGGCTTTTACCCTGCAAATTGATAGTACGGCTTATCATGGTTTAGCTCAAAATCCAATCCTCTCTGCCTCACGTCCGCTTCAAGAGTACATCCGATCCCAAGGGAAGTGGACCCCGGCGCAGCTTCCCCGGCCCATGAGTGCGAACGAGGCCTTAACCCTTACCCATCAGATTCTTGCTCCATCGGCACGGTGGCCATCCCTACAATTTCCCCTGATCAAAGAACAATCCTCCATCCCCTCATTCATCCTTCCCTCACGAGTGAATATCATCTTATTGTTGGTTGAAGGCCTCGATCGACGTTTTCTGGGAAAAATCCTATCCCTGTCGAATCCGGCCCAGGAGGGAACGAATCTTCCCTCAAGAATCTCTCTCACTCCATTTCTTGACTCCCTGCGGCAGGACAGTGTGTATTTTGAACATTTTTTCAGCAATGGGGTGCAAACCACCCGAGGACTCCTGGCCACCCTATGCTCAGTGTTTCCGAGACAAGGAACCGCCGTCATCAAGTCGCGCAACACGCATGAGTATCTCTGCTTTCCCTCTGTGCTCCAGAAGGCGGGGTACCGGACGGAAATGATGATGGGCCTCGATAGCGATATCCCAGGTTCACGTATTTTTTTAGCCAGAAATGGCATCGAGCAAATCTCCGGTGGTCAGGACTTTCCTGCGGGTGTTGAGCGAATGGGCATTGGCCTCACGGACGGCGCATTGCTTGATGGCCTGTACCAACGAGTCGCCGAATTACAGCAGGAGCCCGAACCCTATTTCCTCGCGGCCCTCACAACCGGGACTCATCATCCTTTTACCATTCCCTTGCGGCATCCTGAGGTTCGGGCATTAAAAGATCAGCCTGATCCCTATCTGGCAGCTCTTCGAAATTTTGATCTCGAATTTTCGCGGGTGTTTACCCATCTCAAACGTGACGGGCTGCTGACCAATACCATACTCTTCGTCCTGGGAGACCATGGCCGGCATGAACCTGTAGGCTTCACGGAAGGCCAACGCGTGGCAGGACATTTTTCGACCCCGCTGTTCATCTGGATGGATGAGGCGCTCAGAACACAACTTCAGATCGTGCCCCACACCGTGACAACCGTTGGCAGTCAGGTAGATATCGCCCCGACGATATTGTCCCTCACGGCTCAGACCCCGAACCGCACCCCTTTTATGGGAAAGGATTTGAGTTGCCTCCTCATCAAGAACTGTTTGTCGGATAACCGGGCATACCTTAGCAATATGTATGATGATGCGATTGGACTAGCCGATCATCAAGGGGTCTGGTGGTATGCGTTCGATACCGGATTGCTCAACCATACCGATCTGGATCTGCAGACACCCGCCAAGCACCCTTCCCTTGAGGAAATTGATGCGGCGCACGCCTACCGTTCCATGATCGGTCTCTACCTCACAGCCAATACTCTCATCGAACACAATCGGATCTGGTCATGGGGGCAATTCGACTCACCATTCACCCCACCCGGAGACTTGCATTCTGTATCGCCAACTCGCGTCTCTGCTTCGACTCCTGGAGAGACCCACCTTCTCCAATATGAATGAGCATCATGACCACTCATCCGAAAACCATGAGCCATGCACCGACAATTTTCCAGGTCTTTGAACAAGATCGTGCCCATCGTGATTTTTGTGGCGTACGGATCGGGGTTTTACCCCGAAACCTCCCTAGGGCAAAACGCTCTTGATTCCGGCCAGGCTTCTCAAGGGCGGCAGGAACGATTCAAACACGATCCGGATTTTCCAGTACAGGGCACGGAAGAACAGAGAGAGGAAGCGAAACAGGAAGAAGCCAAAGAAGAAGCAATCAGGTCTCTTCCGACCAAGGGCGTATTTACGGTATTGCCAGTCCCGGCTGTCGCCTACAGCCGCAATGAAGGGGCCTTTTACGGTTTCCTCGTCCCGATGCTCCGATCGAATGCGAACGGCCATTTAGAAGACATTATCGCTCCTCAATATTTGCACAATCAGTATACCGGCGAAACATTGACCATGAACTACTACGGATATCCGTCTGATACCACACAATATCGGGCGATTCTATCCTACTCCACGAAAATTCAGCGTGAAATCGATCTCTCTTACAAAAATGTTGGGGCAGGGGGGGGGCGCTATATTCTAGCGGGACGGGCCTCCTGGTTTAAAAATCCCTTCCAACGGTTTTTTGGAATCGGGAGTCAAAGTGCTGAATCCAATGAGACCTCTTATACTTCAAACGAAATGCGGGTGGATCTCACTGCGGGCATCCATTTGGCTCAGGATATTGCCCTAATGTGGAGCGAGCGGTTTCACCAGGTACGCATCGACGACGGCATCATCAAGACTCTTCCCCACATTCAAGAGGATTTTCCGACCATTAACGGCATTGACGGAGCAGATATTTGGGGGCATAAACTGACATTTCGTTATGACACAAGGGACCGCCAATTAATTTCCACGCAAGGAACCTATTTGAACATTTCCGTCGAATGGAACCGGAATTTCAAACCGCATCCTGTGACCGACTGGTGGCGAACGACCGTGGATGCACGCCATCTGATTCCCCATTACAATAACCGTCTGGTTTTTGTATCCCATTTGTACGCAGACACCGTCAATGGGGCAACCCCGCCCTTTTATGAACGCCCGACCTTGGGGGGAGAGGATTCTCTTCGAGCCTTTGGAAGAAGCCGATTCATCGACTCCACCGCCCTGGTGATCAATCTGGAAGAACGGGTGCTGATTCGACAACAAAAAATTTTCGGATATCTCCTGGACTTCCAAGTCGCGCCATTCATCGATATCGGTCGTGTCGGATCCCATTTTAGCAGCAACACCATCCTCCACCCTCAGGTCAATCCTGGGATAGGATTCCGGTTCCTAGCCCGCCCTCATATCGTGGGTCGGGTTGATGTGGCGTATGGGAAGGATGGAGCCAATGTATTTGCCGGATTGGATTATCCCTTTTAAGGTGGTAAATCTTTTCTTGAGGGACTAAGCATGAATAGACATCCAGCCACAAAACTCATCATACACAAATACGTCTATCGTCTTGCCTACCTGGTCATGGTCTTGATTCTTTCGGGATGCTCCTTTTCGTATTTTAACGCCGCCACCAACGGCGACACGGAAAAGGTGTTGACTCTTCTCGAAGATGGCATCGACGTTAATACCACTTTTCCCATTGTTAGAACCCACGCCCTTATGGTCGCGGCCGCATTCGGTCATGTGGACACGGTCCGCGCACTTATTGATAGAGGAGCCGACGTCAATGCGAAGGATTTGACAGGGTGGACTCCCCTGCATGCCGCAGCATTTAAAGGCAACATGCAAATCGTTCGCCTTCTCCTTGAAAAAGGCGCGGTTGCTGAGCCTTCGACCTGGTTTTTGGAAAGTCCGTGGGTCATGGCGGAGGAATTGGGCTATCCGGCAATCGTTCCCTTATTGAAACAAGCTGAATGGCAAACGATGGCAAGCCGCCATCCCCTGCCCTGCATCCCCGTGGATTTCGGCACGAATAACGCCCCCATGCCCACATCTTCTCAACACGTCTGTTAATCATCTTGGGGATCTACCACACAGCTTCTTTTGGATCTGATATACTAGAGAGTTCTTCCATAACCGTTCACCCTGTTTATCATTTTTTAATCTAGGAGGTAGGTATGCAGCATTCACTCGAACACCAGATTACCCAAGCCGGTCGACAACCATGGCTGTGCCGACTAATGATCGCCGGATTGTTCAGCAGCGCATTGATTCTTGGTGGCGGAGCAGCCTGGGCCGATGGAGACGGTCATGGTTACGGGCATGATCCAAAATCCCATCTGGAGAAACTCACGAAGAAGCTAGATCTTACGAAAGAACAGCAAGACAAGATTCTCCCCATCATTGAGGAAAAGCACCAAAAGATGGAGGGGCTTCATGAACAAATGAAAGAGATGCGCAAACAGGCCATGGCAAAAATTGAGGCCGAACTGACGCCAGAACAACAAGCGAAATGGAAGGAAATGCAAGAAAAACGGGAAGAAAAGATGAAGGAATACAAAGAAAAACATGGCAAAGATTGTGACAAAAAAGGCAAGCACGGCAAGGGCGAAAAAGACGAATAGAACTTAATTTAAAGTTGGGGGACGGATCTAACCACAACCAGGTGCATATCCGTCCCTCGTTCCCTATCCCTGCGGCCTACTCCTGCTTCCTATCCTGCTCAGACAAAAGTAACTGTGCGCAGAGATTTGTGTCCTCTCCCATCGACCCCCCGATGTTGATTAGGTGTTCCCATCTGTCCTACTCCCGATTGGGTTAGCGTGATCCATTCGTAGAAGACGTTGGACGTCAGAGATTCAAATGGCGAGACGGAAATCAAGCTGGATGCCCGATACAAAAAATCGGGTCTGACGACACCGTCCAACGCCTGTCTGGCAAGATTAGTAACGGAAAAATTCCCAATGGCTCTTCTCAATTTCCCAATAGGCACCATTATTGTTAGGGTAGAACTTTCCAAACAGAAGATATTCGACTGCACAGGGAGATCAGGATATGGTTGAAGTGGTAGAGATTAGGGTCAGCTATCGTTATGTAAAAGAACATTCCTGGGTTATACAAGGTATCACAGGATTTCTTTCTGCTTATTTCATGGAAAAACCAGGATTTACCCTGAAACGACACTTTGAAGAATTGGAAACTGGCATGCACGTCTGGTTGTGCGACATTCCTCCCAAAATGAAAGTCCCTACCCTCCTGAGGCGGCTGAAGGACGATATTCCTCCTTGCCAATATAAACAGCTCGAAACGGGTCCCTCAGCGCGACCGCAATTTCTCATCGATTCACTGGAGCAGGATTCCACAGCCTCCTAACATATCTCCAAACAAAAATTTGGAAGAGACGGAGGGCGGAAGAACCGGGCATTAGCGAGGCGGAAAAGATTAATCGGGTTGATTGGGATCGATGCATAAGGCCGACTTCAGAAGCTGAACCCGTTCGGCCAGTCGTTCAGAAGAAAGCCGCACCGGCTTATGCAGCACACACCAGACCGGTTTCAACGAATCGGAGTCGGTCTTCAGCCATGGAATCAAATACCAGTGCATGTGTGGGACCTGATTCCCAAGCAGTTCATAGTTGATCTTCTTCGCCTCAAATACCTGCGCCAGTGTCTGTGCCACATGAGCGACATCATCTATCACCATGCCGCGCGCCACTCTCGTTAACTCAAACAGTTCGGAAACATGCTCCTTCAACCCAAACTTTGGATTAGCCCGTTTCCCGTCTGGTACTGTTGAAGACAGCGGCCTGAGGCCTCTGACGGGAGATCAAGGATAAGGCTGTTTCATCACGCTGGTCGAGAAGAACACCGCCCTCTCTCATTATTCCCCTCGGGGCGGCAATGAGGGCTGATCTGAGAGATCTTCCCTCCCTATTGTGTGATATCCTATGCTCTCCTTCTATCTCTGACGGGCCGGGACCGTGCAATAGCCTTTATCCGCATACACAGCGCCCTGCGTGGGGTACATATGCTCCAGACCGTGCGCATCCGGAAGGTTAGCCAGCGTGGTCGCCACTTTATTAATCAGGCCGGGCTGCATATCCACGCTGACGCGTTTTTAGTACCCATACCAATACTTCTTCTTGTTTTTGCCCCCAATCGCGCTTGCTTGTTTACTGCCACCGTGACGAGCATCTCCTTGTTGAGTTTGTCATTTTATTGTTGCCATGCCTTATCTCGCTCTTCCACAGCACGGCTTTGGCAATCAAATGGTTGGCATCCACACAGGATAACCACCACACCCATCAGCTCAGCGGCCTTCAGCTGTCCGCACATGGTCCAAACAGCTGGCAGAGTCATTGGGGGCCAATGCGCGTATGCTCACACTATAGTCAGGAGTCGGCTCGGACAAGGTAAGTCCACAAAACCATTTGGCGGCCAGATTTTCTACGAGATATCGTTCGGTCTCCCGATCCGACAGGTATGCCATGAATTGCAGCAGCAAACAGCGGAATCGTCCCTCGACCAGGTACCCGTTCGCCCCTTTGCCCTGTACCATGTCGGCCAAGGCCTCCGTGGCCTCGGGTGCATAGGTGTGAAACTGGCGATAAATATGAGTAGACGGTAACGACTATCCAGCGAGACGATTTCGAGTTGGGACATGAGCAACTCCAATGTCCTCAGTAGATAAAAAGGGCCAATGGAGGAAAGATACCACTGTGCGCAATAAACCACCCTAGTATTCAACAACCTCCCAATGCACAATCCGGGTTAAAAATTCTCACACCCCCGCAGTCACCTATCGCTGTCAATATTACCCAGTCAGCGAACCACGAGCGTGTCGGACCATCCGGATTAATGGAGGCACGCACCAGTTATCCAAGGCACCGGGGTCCGTGGACGGCGGACCGCCTTCCGCCAACAGCTGCTGAAACTGAGTCAAACCCGCGTGCGGTAAGGCTATCGGAAGATGACAGGGTTGCTCAATCGCGAGGAATGGCCTGAAAGGCGAATATTAGTCTATCGCCTCTATCGGGAAGAAGGGTTGACATTCCATCCGCGCTCACGTTGGCCTCACATGAACTTGTCCGTTCAGGCATCGTACGCAGGAACCATGCAGAAAAGGACACGTTCAAAGAGGTCAATCCAGCCAATGAACTCCTGCTACATATAACCAAGAAAGGGGATCCCTATTAAAACGAGATTCCATCCCACAGACCTTGACTTAGAAGTGAGTTTAGGCATGAACTCCTTTTTTGGTCACTTCTGACTTTACGATTCCGCGAATCAGTCCTTGACAGTTCTCGAATGTAGTATGGTAATACTACCTTTTCCCTAAACAGACAGGACTTAACCCATGCGATTTTTCATTTATGCTGACAATTTGAACCCCACACAACTCAAACGACGTGCTCCTGAAGCGCAATTTTTATTTATGGCATACGTCCCAGACCACACCATTAAATTTGGGCGGTGGTCCAACCAATGGCGCTGTGGATTAGCTACCATTGCCCCTTCTGCTGGTGAGCGAGTATGGGGAGGTGTTTTTGAACTCACCCAGGAAGATGTCCAGGAAATGGACAAGTTCGAGGGCGATCTCCCCGAAGGAGCCTTTCGTCACGTTGAAGTTCATGTGTTCACTGAGGAGGGAGAGAAAGAGTTCGTAAGCACGCACGTAGCCCAAAGCATTGGGAAATTTAAAGCCAAAGATCATTATTTAGATTGGATTCTTGCGGGAGTCAAACACTGGAAGTTACCGGATGAATGTGTGGACATGTGGAGTCTGTTTCGCTCGCAATGAGTCTTTCGTTCATTTTTCCTTGAATTTTCATTCCCTTTCACCTTTTCGTTGAGAAGGAGTATTTATGCCAAAACCAAAGTATCATATTCTGGTATGCACGAATTCCCGTCCTCCTGGACATCCCAAGCCTTCATGTGGTGCTGCGGGCGCTCAAAATTTATTAATGGCACTCAATATGGGATTAATTGAACGAGGTGTTCAGCCTGGCGAGGTATTAGTCACTGGGACAACTTGTCTCGGGCCCTGCGAAAGTGGCCCTAACGTGGTCGTCTATCCAACAGGAACTTGGTACTCTCAGGTCAAAGACTCCGACGTCGCGGTTATCTTGGATGAGCACATCAAAAAAGGAGAACCTGCTGCCCAACTAAAACCGGATTCCGTTTGGTCTTAATTGTTAAGTTTGGCCTATAGGTTACCCATGGATGAGTATCAACATCATGAAGGGCATGGCTCTCATACCAGTCGCGCTCAGCCGTCCCATCTCACACACAAATATCAGGGAGCATCCTCTTTGGTCTGCATGGTGGTCACCTGTAGTGATACCCGAACGCCAGATTCCGATACCAGTGGAAAGTTAATCTGTCATCTTTTAAAAGAGCAAGGGCACTCCATCTCCGAGTACCAAATTATTAAAGATGAACCGGCTAAGATTAAAGACATTCTCCTCCAAGCCAGTGGTCAAGAGGCACTTCAGGTCATCGTTATCAATGGCGGAACAGGTATTTCCCGGCGAGACTCAACCTTTGAGGCCGTTGATGGCTTTTTGGAAAAACGGCTTGATGGATTTGGGGAGCTTTTTCGGTATTTGAGCTATCGAGATATTGGATCGCCCGCCATGTTAAGTCGGGCTGTTGCAGGCACCCATGGGAAACTGGTGGTTTTTTCTATTCCAGGTTCTCAGGGGGCTGTCCGCCTGGCCATGGAGAAACTTATTCTACCGGAAATTGGGCATATCGTTGGAGAACTCACCAAGTAGGCATCTTCAGGATACTTCCACTTCTATTCCAAAATTGCGCGACATTCTGAAAAAATTTCATCAAGAATACAGGGCAGACTAGAAGGACGGTATGGGCTAATAGACCATCTTTCCTTCCGCTACCATCACCACTTGCCCTCCAACCTTAATTTCTTTAATGACATCATCATCAGAAAAAATCTGTACCAAGATACGGGACGGCCGGTCGATTTCATACCCTTGCTCCATAACCACTTCAGTGGTTGGACCCACTTCTACGACTCCATTCTTGACTAAATAGGCACCAAGGGCGCCACTAGCGCTGCCGGTTGCAGGATCCTCCGCAATACCAATGGGATCAGCGAACATTCTAGTGTGGACAGTGGCACTTTCCTCCACGGTCATCGTCGTAAAAATCATAATTCCATTAGCCCCAAATCGAGCACAAATCTCTAAAACT
>JAGQKG010000063.1 GCA_020430245.1 Nitrospira sp. | reverse complement strand
TTTCTTATTGGCAGGCCACTATCACTCCATCTTTCAGACGCATCAATCGGTGAACACATACTGTTCGATCGCGCATCCCTGGCGTATAACCCAGCCGCTGACGACACTCCTGCCGGAGGCCTGGCTGTGGCTCGGATTTCGACATACCCATGGATTCATTCGGGTCCGGGTTCATACCACCGAAGTCATCACCCCAGGTGAAACACTTGCCAAACCGCGTGACAGATTTTGGCTCACGGACCGGGGAAACGCCTTTCGGACCGCCATTCAGATCCTGGATCTTCCGATTGAGGTGACGCAAAAAGGCGCACAAGTGCTGCTGCAGACAGACCGAACCGATACCCCGCTCTTTTGCTCATGGCCGGATGCGTTTGGACCCTGCCAATTCGAACTCAACACGCCGGATCCCTTTGAGTTTTTGGTTCCGGCGAGTCAACTGGCTGCGACTTACCAGGGCAAACCTGCACACTTGCGTGTGTATCTCACGGGATTTCCCGAACCTGCTCTCTTGGATTTCACCGGCATCGCGCCCAATCCCCGGTTCATGTATCGCTGTTCTATTCACTGCACACTGTCCGATATGCCTGAGTTGCTTCAGCTCCTAGAGCCGCAAGGGCGGGTGTATGGCAGTCTGGCAGAATTCCAGACCGACTATCTCCTTCCTGAAGGTGAGGACGTCGCGGCCATCGTGGGTCTGGTGGGCACGAATGGTGATTTTCGTCTGGAGATTCGCCTCAATCAACGACCTCTTCCTCATCAGGCCACGGAACAATGGTTAGAGGAATTGGTTGGCCACCCCCTCATCTATTCACCATTACCCGCCTTCCCGTAAGACAGTGTTGAAAAAGCCTGCCCTGAGTCTGGCCGAAGGGGCTGCCAGCGGTGTTCTCGCCGCTTGGTCGTATTCACGTCCTCCTCCGTACGCTCCGCTCGCGCAAGCAGCTGCGGCCTTCCCTTCGAGCGACCTCAGGACTGAACAAACCTTTTTGAACGCTTCATAGTCCTCGGGATGGTCTCTGTCACTCATATATCGATGAAAAGGTAAGGTAAATATTCAACAGCTCCCGTTACAAAACCTCCAGTGTCGAAGTGTTCTCCCAACAATTACTCCAAGAATTGGTGCGCGGCCCGGCAGACTTCTTTGACTGAAATTTGCCGCATACAGCCTTCTTCTCCACGGGTACATCCGGAATAACCACATTCCTCACAGTCCAGGCCTTTGTAAATCACGGAAACTTTTCCTCCCCTCGGACCCCACACATGAGGATCCGAGGGACCGAATAACCCTAGAACAGGACAACCGACTGCTGCCGCCATATGCATCGGGCCACCATCGTTCCCAATAAATAAGGCGCTTCGCTCCATCACTGCCGCCAGTTGACGCAAACCGGTTTGCCCCATCACATTACGTGGCTTAGACTTGGTCAAATTGGCAATCTGTTGTCCTATCAGCATCTCTGACTGGTGCCCAATCAAGGCCACGACCGCTCCTTGATCGGCCAGCCAATCCGCCAGGGCGGCAAATCGCTCCACAGGCCAGGCTTTATTGACATATCGCGCTGGAGGATGAAGGAGCACCAATGGCGACTGCCCGATCTGGAACGAGGCCATCAGTTGATCGCCTTGATCATGGTCCTCGGGTCGCAGGTACAATTCCGGATTGCCCACGGAATCACTGATACCTAAAGCCGATAAGGCCTGGGCGTGATAATCCACCATGTGCATGGAACCATAGGCTGAAGGCAGCACATGCGTATACAGCTTTCCACGCCACCGATTCTCCCGATTAAACCCCAACCTGATATCGGCACCGGTCCAATAAGTCAGAAATGCCGAACGGTCCCCGTCGGTTAAATCCACGACCCCATCAAAACGAGCCTGACGCAGCGATTGGTAACACTCAAATTGTTGGCCCCATCCTTCACGGGGTAACACCATAATTGTCTCCAGATAAGGATTTCCGAACAACACACTCTCCGTTCCAGGGTTCACCAGAAAGGTGAGTGATGCATCGGGAAATCGCTTGTGCAGAATGGGGAGAATAGGGGTGGATAACACGACATCCCCAATATACCGAAGCTTCATAAGAAGAAGACGTTTCACGTGAATCGTAGTGACTTCGAGATTATCCTGAAAAATAATTCTACAGGGACCCTTCGGGATACACTCCGAGGGGGCTTCATTTCAGGAATCCGTCTGATGGAAAGGAAGAATTGCTTGCCAATAAGGCCATAAAACCGACACGGTATAAATCCCCAAGACATATTCTCCAAATTCTTCCAGCCCCATGAAGAATAGCTGTGCGTCTTCCAACCCAAGAAGCGGAAGATAATAGCCATGCACTTTATCCACCACCACACAGAAGCTCAGCAGTATGCCTCCCAGGGTCAATTGGCCAATCCAGGGAGCATGACTATTCCAGGCTGCAGCCAGTCGTGACCAGATTCGAGAACAGAGGACTATTCCAATAACCATGACGGGAATCATCATGCAACCAATCACCAACAATCGTTCCCAAAGCGGAAAGCTAGGATTCCAATAATTCGCAAACTTATCTAAATTCCATCCGGTCGCCCAGACATGCGCATCTAACTCCCTCAGCCCAAAGAGCAGACAGAGAGTCGTGAGCCCCAACCACTCAATGCGATGGTGGGAATGACTGAGGCCCGCAATCAGGCACCACACCATGGAGACAAACCATACCCCCGCACTCATCATCTCAACGGGCCCATTTTCTGAAGCAATGACATCCCCCCACCCCGGCAAATTGGTAAACCATTTTGCCAGGAGCGTCATCGTCAAACAAAACAAGAGCGCCTCCACAAGATTTCTCCAACACAGCTGGACTTGTCCTTGACCGGTATCACCGAGGAATGAAGTCCTGCCTGACGGTATTTGAAACAATCCCGGTCTCATGTCACTCTGACTGACATCTCTAACAACATCAGATAGAACCATTGACAGCCACCAGCAAGCATCAACGCCACACCTCCGAAGAGTAATACATGAAGCCTCCGGCTTAGAAGCCACCCTGCACTCACACATCCTATGACGATGAAATAGAGTCCAAGAATGAGAAACCCTAGCCCAATGAACCAAACCACCAAGGCCATTCCCCCGAGTTCATAGAGATACGGAAGACCCTCCTGATAATACGGAACGCGAGGAAGCCCGACAGTGGCACCGACCGCTATCAAGAACATCCAAGCCGGCCAGGAGGTGATCCAATCCACCGCATATTTCATGAAACACCTTTGGTTAGCCACACACGTCCCTATAGAGATTCAGCATTTCCTGTGCCGCCCGCTCCCATGTAAATTGCTTCACCCGCTTAAACCCCTTGTTGCGTAATTGCGTTTGTAATTCGCGATCACTCACCAGTCGTTCTATTGCCAGTCCCAATGGTTCCGAGTCGTGAGGGTCGACATAGAGAGCGGCATCTCCGGCGACTTCCGGCAGAGCACTTCCCGTCCCGGTAATGATCGGGGCACCACAAGCCATTGCATCAAGAAGTGGAATGCCAAACCCTTCGTATAAGGACGGAAACACAAAGGCCTCCGTATGGGAATACAGCAGCCGTAAATCTTCGCTGGACACATATCCGGGGCAACAGACCGAATCCATGATCCCCAACTTTCTCGCCGTCTCCGTCAGGCTGGCGCCACGTGCTTGGACATCTCCGATGACGACCAGAGATAACGATTTGGCAAGCCGCGGAGATCGGGCAAAGGCGTTAAACGCTGCGATATGATTTTTCCGAGGTTCAGCTCCCCCCACAAATAGCACAAACGGACCGTTAGGGATGTGCAGTCGTGCTTGAACTTCCTGGAACTTCTGAGTATCCCGTTCGGAAAACATGCCGGGAGAAGGCCCGTGATGAATGACCGCAATACGGTCAGGCGAGAGATGAAACACCTCTTGAATTTCCCTGGATGTAAAGTGTGAGACCGCCACAACTCGAGAGACATGTCTGGCACGAAGACCCAGTTTCCAGGAGGAAAGAGCCTGTCCAAAGAGTTTTTTCGAATACTCTGGATGACGTGGCAACCAGACATCATGGATAGTAAGTATGGTATGACGTTGACCATAATCAGAAGCCTTGAAGTTGGTCCCATGAAAGATATCGAGTGGGCACCGGTCTTTCTCCATTCGGCCAAACCCCCAGGATGACGTGGAGCAGTTCACGGAGACATGCGACGGGAAATGAAGCGGGAAGGTTTGGGAAGAACCACTCGATAAGGCATAGGCCACCCATTCAATATCTTGAGAACAGGTAAACATGGCAGAGAAGAGACATCGGACATACTGTCCAATCCCGCTATAGGAGGAACGCATGGGCCCGGCATCAAACCCGACCCGCATCAGATGTCTGAACTGTTTTGAATCATCCAACAATGTCTTATCGCCATGTACTGGCTTTCTGCCGGCGGATCACCGCTCGCTACTTCGTTTCCTGAGAATATCCCTGGGCTTCGCGCTGTCTCATATGCCAAAGCTTGGCATATTTCACAAAGGTATACATACTGGACAAGGCGCTCACCAAAAACCCCGCCATGCCATCCCGATAAGCTTTGCGAACGAAATAATATTTCGAAAATGTAAAAATCGGACGAAAGAGGAGATCTGTCCCACGCACATGGCGCTTGGTTCTGGCCCGGTCTTGAGCGGCCAACGTCGTGAAGTTCAAAAATTTTTCAAAATAATTGTGCAGCGTCGGCCTAGTGAGATGCACCAAAGGACACGAGAGATAGGCGGATTTCCCTGAAAATATGAATTTATTGTGCGGCTCTGCGTCATCCAAATGGCCGATTCCGCGGCGAAACAGCCGTAATTGATAATCGGGGTAACATCCTGCGTTTAACACCAGCGACCCAAAATAATAATTATGTCGTGGAACATAAAACGCCACGGGTCCATCCTGCGAACCGGCAGCTAGCACCGCTTCTATCTCAACCTGAAGTTCGGCAGGAATTCGCTCGTCCGAATCTAAAATAAAGACCCAATCGGTGGAAGCCTGATCCATCGCATAATTTTTCTGATCCCCAAACCCTCGCCAGGGGCGTTGAAAAATTTTGTCCGTAAACATTCTGGCAATATCCATGGTCCGATCGGTACTGAAGGAATCTACCACGACGATTTCATCCATCCACTTTGCGCTTTCCAGGCAAGGCTGAAGATTCTTCTCTTCGTTGAATGATACCACCGCACAAGAGATGGTTTCCCGCTTGACCGAAGTAGCGCTCTCTTGGACAGAACTATTCTGGTTCTTCATGACATGAGTCATCCGTTATCTATAACCATCATGGATAAAGAAGAAAGTCTATGCCCATGCAGAGTTTTGAATTTTCCATCATCGTCGATTGGGCTCTTCACATAGAGCATCCCATCACAACTCTCGCCATTCGGCATATTGCCTTTAAACGGCAATTTCTTCATTGGACTTCTGATAGCCAAACCGTCCCATACGGTTGGATATATCGACAAAGCTCCTCAAACACCACCATACCATCAGCAACGTCCATGCACATCGGATGGGCAAGGACTGTCGCGGTTCCTCCTTGTTCGCATATACGCCGTATACTCGACTTCACCTGATCGGCCCATTCCGTGATAGGCATTCGGTGGGTAAGACGCTCCGGCTTGGTTTTCCCATGTTGATATTTTCCATGTAACACATGTTCGTGATCCGGAAGAACATTCATCGGAACCGACCGATAGCCGGAGCGCACCCATTCGGCGGATATTTTCAAATCGGAGACCTCATCGGACACCACATGGATTCCACAGGATTCTAATAAATGATCAGTATCAGCCGTTCGTATATAACTATGGTTTCGCCAGGTCTGAATTCGTTGGCCGGTCACATGCTGAATGCTGGCAATGGTCCTCTGAATATCACGAAGTTGGTGCGCAGTGGTGCCCCATGGGGTACCATACACTTTTTTGAATATTCGCGATAACGGATCTCGAAAAGCCGCAAAGGTATGACCACCAATTTCACAATGCGGCAGACCCGATAACATTTTCACCTTCTCCGGTTCTTCCTGACAGGCTTTTCCGGTAAAAAACAGCGTGACTTTCACTCCGTATTTCCCGGCAATATCACAATATTTCGCGGCTAACGCGACTTCTGTTTGAGAGGAAAATGGCGTATCGGTTCCCCGATACGAGCGTTGGTGGACATCCCCTGTCAGACAAACCATGTACTAGAATCCTTGGCCGATCAACTCCGCCAAATCGCCGACGCGCTCCACACCCGTTCAAGACCTTTTCACGACAACGGGGATTTTGATTGCATCAATTGCCGATACACCATCTCCGTCTGAGTCAGCATATGTTCCATGGAAAATCGTTCGCGAATAACCTGTCCCCCGATCTTCCCCATTCGGGTCGCAGCAATGGGATCAGACAGAAGACAGGCGATTTTCTCGGCTAAAATCTCGGGGTCTCGTGGAGGGACCAACAGTCCGCTCAGGCCATCCTGCACCACCTCGGGCACTCCTCCCACCGCAGAAGCGACCACAGGACGTTCCATGGCTAAGGCTTGAGTGAGAGATTGAGGAATACCTTCTTCAAAGGAAGGAATGACCACCACATCAAGAATCGCCAGCAGAGCCGGCACATCCTGCCGAAACCCGATGAGGTGCACACAGTGCTCCAAGCCAAGCTCTTGAATGCGATCCAACAGTGCCGCCTGTTCTCCGCCATCTCCGATGACGACGCACTCGACGGTGGAGAAACGTTGTCTGAGCCATCGGACCGCCTCAATCAAGACCGCCATGCCCTTTTCTGGGCGCAGAAAGGTGACGGCTCCGACCAGAGGACCTTGGCTTCCAAGCCCCAAACTCTTTCGTAAGGACGCATCCGGGAGTTGAGGATGGAACCGCTCCAAATCAACTCCAGTGGGAATCGAAATGATCCGGGAAGGGCTCAGCCGGGTCTGTGTCATCAATCCCTGTCTGACTGCCTCACCGGTGGTGGTGACGACATGCGGCAATTTCCCATAGAGGAGTCGATGCCGCCACGTCCGTGAGACCGGCGTGCTTTTATGGCGGGTCCGGACAATGATGGGGCGTCGGGACGAGATCCGTCCGGCAATCGATGCCGTCCAACTATCAAGAGACCCATGCGTATTGACCACATCAATCTCATCCTGTTTCAAGATTCGCAAATAGGAGGGGACCGAGGTGATCCACCCGCGCTTGCCGAAAGTGGTTGTCCTAACCTGGAGCCCTCGCTGTTCTGCCAGGGCGGCCAACTGACTTCCATGAGGGGCAGCCACGACTACCGTATGGCCACGCTTCTCCATGCCTTGCGCTTCCTCCAACACACGGTATTCCTGCCCTCCCATCCCTGAAGAAGATTCCGTGTGAAGAATGCGCATCGGTCTCTGATGACGAGAGAGAGTTGGGCTTACCTTCGGCATAGCCATTGGAGGATCAACAGGATCGCAGAGGAGGTCCATAGGATCAATTTTTTTGCATTTCCCACAACTTGGCGTATTTCACAAAGGTGTAATAGGCATACAATATGGATAAAATCAGCCCCGGTTTTTGGTCCAACACCCCCCCCCGAAACACATACATTTTCAGAAAGGTAAAGAAGGGACGAAGCACCAACTGATGGGGGCGGAATGTCCGGCCTTCACGATGCATGTCCTCCGCCCGCAAGCTGGAATACCGATCCATTTTGCGAAAGTAGTGATCGATATCCCGAAAGGGAACCTGCTCCAGACTGGCATGAAGATATCCAAGCTTCCCCTTCAACTCATAGCCCTCATGGACCAATTCCTCTCGATATCGCATATGTCTCTTATGAAAAAACTGAGGTTGCCGGTAATCAGGGTACCATCCACAATGTTTGATCCACCGCCCAAGGAAAAAATTTTTTCTGGGAATTTTATAAGCCTGGGCCGAAGGCCCTTCCAAAAGTAACCGTTCGATTTCTTCCTGCACCATTGGAGTCACCCGTTCATCCGTATCCAGGCTTAGGACCCAATCGTGAGCGGCGTGGGTCAGGGCGTGATTCCGAAGCACCCCAAACCCCTGGAAGGGATAGTGGAAAATTTTGGAGGTAAATTCACGACAAATATCAGTCGTCCCATCCGTGCTATGAGAATCGATCACCACCAGTTCATCCACCCAATAAAGACTTTCTAAACATTTCCGCATATTCGGTGCATCATTATAGGCAATCACCACGGCGGAAACTTTTTCTCTCGTGCGTTGTTCCATCATACGGTTTTTCCCTTCGACCTCCTCACAGATTTACGGTTTCACCGAGGAATGGGTGCCGGCACGAGATAGTCCCTTCGATGAGAGAAGCCCCTGACGATTCCTTTGATCTCACGAAGGAGATCCTCGAGCGAGATCGATTCCATGCATTCCAGATAGTTGGGATTTTTACACGTTCGTGCTCCACAGGGACTGCAGGATAATTCCCTGCGCACGATCACGTGATTGTTCAAGGGATAAGGACCGGTGGCTTTGGGATGCGTCGGGCCAAAGATCGCGAGCACAGGAATTCCGACTGCCGCTGCAAGGTGAAGAAGCGCCGAATCGTTTCCAATGAGCAGGTGCATCCTTCGCAAGAGTGAGGGCAATTGGGGAAGAGACAGTCGTCCGACGAGATTGATTAACCCCTGTGGCACAAGACGGTCAAAATCCCCGGCAGCAGCGATATCTGAAGCCCCACCCAAAAGTACAACACGAACATCAGGCCACTGCACCAATTCGACTGCCAGATCCACAAACCGTTTAAACGGCCAGGACTTCATGGCAGACCGTGTCCAAGGTGCCAGAGCAATCAGGTGGTCATGGTCTAGGACGTGTGCATCCCGAAGCACCGTTTCAATGGTGAGACGATCGGTAGAGGATTGAGGCAGATGGAACATCGGGGTAGATGGGCGTCCGCCCAGAAATGTAGTAATCGCGACATTCCGGTCAACGGCGTGGACCTCCAGCAAACGCCAGGAGGAAGGTTTCGTCTCCGGCAAAGGCACCTGGTGTGTGTAGAACCAGGTCGCCCCTTCCCTGGCTTGCGCAAAACCCACACGGGTTCGAGCTCCAGTCATCATGCCAAAGATTCCTGAACGGAACAGCCCTTGAAAATCCACAACCAGATCAAACTGTCCTCTTCGGAGGGTACGAAAGATATGCGGCCAATTTTGCCAAGACACTTTCACAGACAAAATGTCATCAATATCGGGGTTCCCTTCCAAAATCGGCGCCCAGATCTCTTTAACCATCCAGGTCAGCCGGGCGTGCGGGAACCGCTGACGCAACGCAGCCACTGCTGGAAGGGCATGAACAATATCGCCCAGCGAACTTAATTTGATGACCAGGATGCGCTGAGGAGTAATGTCCATAAGTATCCGCGAAAAACCTTTAGCCCATCGACAACATACAATATTCCAATAACGCGCATGAATGAATTAGGGGCTTTATCGGTTGT
The DNA here is from genome assembly GCA_020430245.1 of Nitrospira sp. Classification (GTDB taxonomy): domain Bacteria; phylum Nitrospirota; class Nitrospiria; order Nitrospirales; family UBA8639; genus Nitrospira_E. Next base: position 10,067 of record JAGQKG010000063.1, on the reverse strand, counting down.
GCCTGATTCGGTTGTCTCGGTTCATGATCTGCTGTTCTATCCAGTCCACGGCATGAACAAAGCTGTCCGCGACATAGTCAATCGGCACCTGTCCCGCGTCTCTCGCCCTCACCACATCCGCACTATACGAACTCGTCATGACCAGAACACCGGGTACCGAGGCGGTGCGAGCCGCCTCTAAATCACTGCGTTTGTCCCCGACCAGATAACACTGCGATACATCGAGAGCAAATCGAGCGACCGCTTGATGAATTAATCCCGCTTTGGGCTTTCGACATCCACACCCGTCTTGAGGATGATGTGGGCAGAAGAAAATACCATCAATCCGGGCTCCATAGGGACGAATCAATTCCGCCAGCCTCTCATGGATCGACTCCAACCCTTCGATGGTCATCATCCCCCGACCAATAGCCGATTGATTGGTGACCAGAAGCACCATAGCCCCTAAGCGGTTTAATCGGGCGATGGCTTCAGGGACTCCGGAGAACAGCACCAATTGTTCGGGAGAAGTGACATACCCCGTATCGTGGTTCAAGGTGCCATCCCGATCCAAAAACACGGCCGTACCCCGTGCGGCAGACTCATTTCTCATCCAACATGCCCTCTGATCCGACCCTCGTCCGGGTAGCCTGATGACATCATCCTGAGTTGAGACAACGCGACGTCCACAACCTGCTCAACGGACACTTGGCTCATGCAACGATGATCAATCGGGCAGGCGCGCAATAAACAAGGTGCACAACGGACCGATGCCGTCACCACGCCACTGAATTGCCCATGAGGACTTGTCGTGGAGGGATCCGTTGAGCCAAAAATCGCCGCGACCGGTACCCCAAGCGCCTGGGCCACATGCATGGGTCCCGTGTCGTTGGTAACCAAGACGGAGCAGCGTGTCAACACTCCCATTAATTCCTGTATGGTGGTTCTTCCTGAGAGGACAATCGGCTCATACCGCATCCGTCTGGCAATATCTTGCGCAAGCGCTTCTTCTCCTTTGCCTCCAATCAGGACACAGCGGACAAACGGAGCCCCGGGAAATTCTTTTGTCAGACGCTCAACCAAGCGATCACCCACCTCCGCGAAACGTTCCGGTATCCATCGCTTGGCCGATCCATACACCGAACCGGGATTGATCCCAATGACCAGACCGTCTGATGGAAGAAATATCTCAGGAAATTGTCTGGCACATGCATGCTTCACATCAGGAAACAGAAAAAGTTGAGGGGCATGGTCTTTCCCGGGAGAATGGGTAATGGTCTTCACGAGTTCCTGATAATACGCCGTATGATGCAGGGTAGCCTGATCCGGCCTGGGCACATGCTCGGACAGGAGCCAACGCCGTCCGTCCGTCGCATACCCGATGCGGGATGGGATGCCAGCCACCCAGGCAATGAGGGCCGCTTCAAAGGCATTTTGGAATAACACGGCACAATCAAAATTCTTTCTCTTCACAAGTTGAATGAGATGCCAGAGCCCGAAAAGGCCCTGATGTTCCCCTTGATGGAAATATATCATGACCTCATCGACACCCGGATGTCCTTCCAATAATTCTCCGATGATCGGCCTGGCCAACACCGTGACCGTGGCATGCGGATCATGTTCCCGTAAATCCATGAGAGCCGGTAGGCACATCACGGCATCTCCGATCCAGTTGGGAACGCGGACGAGAATGTTCATCGAAAAATGAGATGTCCTCTCAGGGAGTGTTGAATAATAAAAATTTTCAAGGGCAAATTTGCCCAGGATTAGATTACTCATCAAGGCTCAGGGTCGGTTCAAAAAAGTCCGTCCAGCAAGGCCGCAGCCGTTTTTACGCGCGGAGCGTACACTTAGTACGTGAGCACGGAAAAATGGCGAGAACGCCGCTGGCGGCTTTTTTCAACAGACCCAAAAGTAGACACCCTTGAGTTCCCGATAGAGGGTGGCGAACGCAACGGTGAAAATGACCGGCCCTTCCGGGATGGCCAGCTTTAAATTTTCCGGTAACCGAAGAGGTAGTTGAAACTTCCAAACAAACGGTAACAAAAAAAATATCACGAACAGAAATATGGCCGCCAACATGGGAATAGGAAACTGACTGCTATGGAGGTCTGTTGATCCACCAAAATGCGTACTCCACCAGAGGGGGGGTTCCCACCCAAAATGGATCTGTCCCCAACCAATTTCTTCTCCGGCAAAAAGAAGCGTAGCGCCGGAAACCGCTCCGATAACACCGGCCGCCAGCCAATTTCCGCTTTTCCAGAATTTCCAGCTAGACACCAACAATATGCCCCCGCCTATCATTGCAAACCAAAATGTCACTATCTCCACTGCGCCTTGTTCGCGTTGAACTTCTTCCAGGATGTAGGTCAAATAGAATTCTGGTGCCATGAAGTAGATCATTAAGAGCCCAAGAACAGTGACAATGGGCGTAGCATACCCAATACGATGTAAGATCTTTGTCATGGTATTTCATCCCCTGGATCCTGACATACAGAAACAAACATGTGAAAAGAGCGATCCCACAACAACGGGGAACCGGCCGGAAGCCTTGAACATGATCGTGTCTTCACCACATCCTCTAGGTGCGAGAAAGCTGAGAATGTTACGTCTCAGAACTTCCATCGTGTAAGGTAAAAAAAGGGGTCACACAGACACCAGAGGGAAGGCCCTGCCTTCCCCGTTGACAAATCTCCCACTTTTCTCTATCCCTCAATCGAGCCCAAATGATATTCGTCAAACACTGTCTGTGTAACACTCAGGGAGTAAGTTTATTGGCCTCAGAACTGTTTTCAGTCCAGCAGGGAAGAAAAACTCATCAAATGAGGAGATACGCCAAAATTCTTTAAGATGAGCCTAAGAGCAAGTCACCTGGGCAAAATCCCTGCCGGATTATTTGGTAAATCTAATCTCTTCTGGGGAAAATTTTTGGATGGAAGCGTGACAACAGACCCAGTCTTTCTCAAAGGTAAGGAAAGGAAATGAGTAGGGAGGGGCAACCTATTGATATTTATGGTGAGCCGCGTGCGGCTCGAACGCACGACCCTCGCCTTAAAAGGGCGATGCTCTACCAACTGAGCTAGCGGCTCACCGGGTCGCGATGCTAACAACGGATTCTGGTGTTGTCAAACCTACAGCAAAGAAAAACACACAGACGCGTTACCGTCATTAGCCTTTACGTGAACGAATCATGGGATTTCTCACGACAATGGTATCTTCACGATTGGAACCGGTCGAAATCATATCAATTCGACATCCGGTTAATTCCTCAATTCTGGCCAAATACCGTTTGGCAGCAGTCGGCAGACCTCGATACGACTTCAAGCCCGACGTTTCGACTGTCCACCCCTTCCATCGTTCATAGACCGGTTCACACCCGGTCAATACTTGCAAATCACCTGGCATTTCCTTATGGAGTTTTCCCTGATATCGGTATCCGGTACAAATTTTCAACTCTTTACAGCCATCCAACACGTCCAACTTCGTAATGGCCAAAGAGGTAAGTCCGTTGATTCGAACGGCATATCGCAATAACACCATATCCAACCAGCCACACCGACGGGCTCGACCCGTTGTCGACCCGTATTCGTTCCCACGCTGCATGAGTTGCTGACCCATTTCATCCGTCAATTCGGTCGGAAACGGACCTCCACCAACTCGGGTCGTATAGGCCTTAGTCACACCCAAGACACCCGAAATGGTCGTGGGACCGACCCCACTGCCGGTGCACGCACCACCCGAACAGGAACTCGAAGATGTCACATAGGGATAGGTCCCAAAATCCACATCCAAATGGGTGCCTTGCGCCCCTTCAAACAACACACGTTTCGCTCGCTCAAAGGCTCGATCCAGGACCAAAGTCACATCCGTGATATGAGGACGAAGGCGCTCACCATAGGCCTGATAATCGTTAAAGATCTTCTCAACGGTAAAACCATCCACATTGTAAATACGCTCTAAGAACGCATTAATTTCCACCAGGTTTTCCTGGATTTTTTGTTGCAACACCTCCGGATTCAGCAAATCGCCCACGCGAATGCCGACTCGCGCCATTTTATCGACATAGGCCGGCCCAATGCCCCGACCTGTCGTACCGATCCGCCGAGCCCCTTTCGCCTGCTCTGCCGCCTTATCGATGGCCTTATGATAAGGCATGATGACGTGGGCCCGGTTACTGATAAGAAATCGCTTTCCGACCGGAATCCCCTTGGCAATCAAACCATCCAACTCGTCGATCAACCCGGCCGGATCAATGGCAACACCATTCCCCAACACGCAGACCTTCCCCCGATAGAGAATACCCGAAGGAATCAAATGAAAAATAAAGGTGCCTTTATGGGTAATGACCGTATGGCCGGCATTGGAACCTCCCTGATAGCGGACAATGACATCCGCATCCTTGGCCAGAAGATCCACAATTTTTCCTTTTCCTTCATCTCCCCATTGGGAACCGACGACAACCAACGCGGCCATAATTTCCTCCACACGCACAGGACAGGAGCACGGGGCAAAAAAAAACTCGGCCAAGGGGTCAGCCAGAGCTTCAAGGATGAATCGTAGGTCTCAACGCATAATTTGTCAACGAGGCGGGTCTGCCTTTCTCACCATTGATTTTCTTGACCGAACCTGAGTCGCGTGATAGCATCATTTTCCGTGTGGGGCTGTAGCGCAGTTGGGAGCGCGCGTGAATGGCATTCACGAGGTCGCCGGTTCAATCCCGGCCAGCTCCACCAACCTTCCTCATTATTATTACAATCTTCTCTGGCATTCATCCCTGACAGGAGAGAGTCAGTGTCACCGGTCAAATGGCCGAATAATGGTACTGTGGGATTACGATGTTACATGTTGAACGCCTAACCAAAACCTTCCCAACCAAGCCGTTGTTTCTGGAGGCCTCTGCCCATCTGAAACCCAATACCCGCGTGGGACTCGTCGGGCCAAATGGGTCAGGGAAAACCTCACTTTTACGTATGATTCTCAATGAGAATGACATTGAAAGTGGCCGAATCAGAAAACGACCCCACCTCCGGATAGGCTATCTGCCACAAGAATTGGAAACGCTGCCTGGCAATACTATCTTGGATGCCACACATCGTAATGAATTCCCGGAGTATGAAGCCAAACGGATCCTGGCAGGCCTCGGGTTTCAAGAAGGAGACTGGGACCGAAAGATTCAGACACTCTCCGGCGGCTATCGCATGCGCGTGGCCTTGGCCTATCTCCTGTTATCAGCTCCAGATGTCTTGATGCTGGACGAGCCCACCAACCATCTTGATAAACCCACACAACGATGGCTGGAAAGTTTCCTCATCAATTCACCATTCACCCTGCTCATCATCAGCCACGACATTGAGTTTCTCGACAAAATGGTCACTCATATCTGGGAAGTCCGCAATCACACCCTGCAAGAATATCGCGGCAACTATACGCGCTTCCAAAAACTCAAAGCCGAACGCGATGCGCAGGAGGAAGCGGCCGCCAACCGGCAAACCAAAGAAATTAATCGCGTACAATCCTTTGTGGATCGTTTTCGGTATCAAGCCAATAAAGCCACACAAGTTCAATCGCGGATCAAGCAACTGGAAAAAGTCAAGCGCATTGAATTGCAGCGAGATACCAAACGCCTCAAGTTCAAATTTCCAGAACCTCCTCCGAGCGGAAGAGAAGTCCTGGACATGCAAAACATCCACAAACGCTACGGCGAAAAAATTGTCTATCAGGGACTGGATTTTTCAATTGAGCGAGGCCAGCGGGTTGCGTTTGTCGGGGAAAATGGAGCAGGCAAATCCACACTCCTCAAAATGCTGGCTGGCGTTCTGAAATTTGAAGAAGGCACCCGAAATGTTGGGCACGGTGTCACAATCCATTACTTCGCCCAGCACCAGGCGGAAATCCTGCAGCCCGAACACAGCATTTTAGATTCACTCGAAGAAGCCGCCCCTCTAGCGGAAAGAAACTTCCTACGTGGGTTGGCCGGAGCCTTTCTCTTCACGGGCGACGATCAACTCAAACCCATTAAAGCCTTAAGTGGAGGGGAACGCAATCGCGTCGCCTTGGCCCGCATGCTCGTCGAACCAGCCAACACCCTACTCCTCGATGAGCCGACCAATCATTTAGATCCGTCATCGGTGGATATGCTGACAGACGCCCTGGTTCAATTTCCCGGCACCATCGCCTTCATCTCCCATGACCCGACATTCCTCATGCGGGTGGCGACAAGAGTCGTAGAAATTGATGAAGGCCAAGCGCGAGACTATATTGGAGACTATGAATATTACTGCTGGAAACGCGCGAAGGAATTAGAAGATCAGATTCCGCCGGAAGCCAAAGTCGACAAGAAAAAATCCAAGAAAAAAGAAAAACCTCAAAAGGAAAAGCCCACGACCAAGCATTCCACCAATGGGAAAACCACGACAACCGTCGCTCCTTCTGACGGTCCATCTCGACGAGACCTCTCAAAAAGCATCGCCCGTTTGGAAAAACAGGTGGCCAACATGGAAAAAGAAATTGGTCAACTCGAAGAACAGATCAAAGCCCGGGATGTAGAACTCGCCGACCCGGCCACCTACCAAGACTACTCCCGCTGGAATGCCCTCCACCACGAACGCGAACAATGGGGACGCGACCTCGACCGCCTCACCCACAAATGGGACGACCTCACCACCCAACTCGAAAAACAACAATCCCAAATTTTCTAACTATCCTCATCCCCCTCTTACACGCCTCGGGTCTTTTCAGGAAGAAGGACAGACAGGGAGCAATGGAAGGCTTATTTCTCACAAACCGAACACGTAGGCTGGATAAAGGGAAAATTTAAGAGGAAGCAAAATGATTGAGAATTCGCACAGCACGAATCTGTTGACCATGCTGCAGGTCTTCTGAATACAGGGTCTCACATCCAGCCTGAAGCACCCCCGCGATAATCAGAGAATCATAAAAAGAATACTTTGTTTCCTGTTGTAGGACTAAGGCTTGTTGGAACAAATCGATACTTGGAAAAACCGCGCACAAACGTGCCAGGACATCATAAAGAAACTGTTGGGCATCGAAAAATGTCAGGGGAGCGGCAAATTTGACGGTCTTCTTTGCCAAGACCTCGCGGTAAGAGATGCCATGATCCAACGTTGCCGCACCATGGTTCCCTCGCGCCTCATGTGTCGTCTGCTCCATGTCTCGCCGAGTGGGTATTATGCTCGGCAGCGCCGTTCCCCGAGCCCCTGGGCGCAAGACTGTCAACGCTTGACGGCGGCGATTCGCACCATTCATGCCGAGAGTGATGGGGTCTATGGCAGCCCAAAGATCTGGCAGAGACTGCGCCCACAAGGCGAAGGGTGTGGAAAACATCGCATTGCCCACTGCGCGGGATTCCGGCTCCCACACGCTGGAAGCGGCGGAAATCCGGCGAGCACTCGGCTGGGATCACCAATCAGCTCGCCCGGGATTTTACCGCCCTGATTCCGAATACCAAATGGGTGACGGACCTCACCTACATTTCGACGCAGGAAGACTGGCTCTACTTGGCGGTCGTCCTCGATTTATTTTCGCGGCAAGTAATTGGGTGGTCGATGCAGCCACAACTGGGACGTGACCTGGTCATTCAAGCCGTCCTGATGGCCGTGTGGCAGAAGAGCACTCCCCAGGCGGTCATCCTGCATTCCAACCGAAACACGCAGTATACCGCACAGGAGTTTCAAGTCTTCCTCAAAGCCCATGGGATTGTCAGTAGCATGAGTGGCGTGGGGAACTGGTATGACAATGCGGTGGCGGAAAGCTTCTTTGGCCTCCTCAAACGGGAGCGAGTCTACCGGCGTCGGTACCAAACTCGAGCCAAAACGCGAATGGACATGTTTGACTACATCGAACGGTTTTATAATCAGCAGCGGAGCCATTCCTTTACGCAGGGGTTGGCCCCGAGGAATTTTAGGGAGCAACACGTTCAACAGTCTTCTTTAACCTGTCCGTGAAACCGAGGGAAGACCACCTTTTAGATCTTTGGGTGGAGACCTATACTAGGGTAAGAATCAAAAAACCAAAATTGGGAGCAACCAACCTATGGTGCGCAAGATTATGAAATGGGGAGAGAATGATCATAACAAGTCACTTCAACATCACAAGGGTCCATTGCTGAAATACTTTCTAGGTAGAATCGCCCGAGCAATAAAAATCGTTCTTGTTTTAGGCATAGCACTTTCCTTATCAAGCTGCGGCCCGCTGTTTACCCTCTATGCCAACCACGAAGGATGGGACTGCGAAGCGCCAAATCAAAGCAATCTCCCCCAAGAATGTGAGGAAAGAAAAAAAGACAGAAATACTGTCTCGCCACTCAAAGACGATGAAATGGCTAACACCCTTGCGGAAAAGTTTGGCCTCATGGCCTTATTTGCGCAACTTGCATATCGTCAAGATCTCAAAAAATCTGGAACGCTTGATACAGCTTGCGATAGTCGCGCAAATCCGACCTTTGGAATACCAATACATTCTGTGACTGGTGGAAAATGGATCCGATTGAATGATGCAAATCTTAAGAAATGGAGCCAAGTAAAAATACCCAATACATATGCTTGCGTAAATGACGAAAGCGGCTTGTTTTATGAAACGTACATATTTATAAACGCCACCGGAATCATCGAGGAAGCCGTCATTGCATTTAGGGGAACGGAAGACTCTATAGATTGGATAACCAATCTCTCGGCAATATTTGGAATCCAGCCAAAGCAATATGAACAGGCTAGCAACTATCTTCCTAACTTAATCGAATCCCTCAAGAATTTGAATCCAGATGATAAGCCTAAACCAAAGGTATATGCGGTCGGACACTCTTTAGGTGGCGGATTAGCTCAACAAGCTGGCTATCAATTCAAAGAGATCCACAAAGTCTTTACGTTTAATTCCTCACCTGTCACAAATTGGACATGGTTAAGGTTTCGTGGCTTAGTTAAACAAGAGTACCCAATTATCTACCGGATTAATCACGGTGGAGAATTCCTTGAGAAAATTCGGTTCATAACCACAAGCTTCACTTCCACAAGATATCGCCGGTACGATGTAGGCATTCAATTCCAACCAAGGGCAGTTTTCAAAGGACATTCCATGAAAATTTTTACGTGTAGCTTCGCAGCGCTTATCGCTTCGGTTCCTGACAAAGGAGACATGACGACTGACGCAGCCCATTTTTATGGAAGAAAAGATGCTCTAAATCTCTTTCCAAATGACAAAGAAGACGAAGTCACTAAGCTTTGCGAATGTGACTACCTAAATATGGTCAAAGAGACTAATATAGGTCTCATAAATGTCCACTAAAGATCCAGCAAAAAAGAGGCCACTAGCTCGATCCCCAATAATCGAGTATTACCCGACTTACTAGTTTAGTAGCTGTTCAAATTATTTGACATTCAACTGAAAGCCATTTTATTGGGAAAAATTATTGCGTCAAAATATTTCAGGAAGGGCCGAAAGATGAATGAAATTATCAACTCAATCACTACAGCGATAACGCTTGCAAAAAGATTAAAAGAAATTAGCAACAATATTCAGGACGCAGAATTCAAGAATCTACTGGCAGACCTTAGCTTAGAATTAGCAGATACTAAACTTCGTCTTTCCGAAATAGTTGTGGAAAACAGTGATCTAAAAGAGGAGATTTCAAGACTTAAGCACAGCCAAGGATTGAAATCTGATTTAAAATTCAAAGATGGGTTGTATTATACGGAGGATGGAGACGGTCCATTCTGTCCTGGATGCTACGATTCTAAAGGTGAGATAATCAGAACACCCGAACAAATGGGTCACTCAAGAAACTTCGGCACATTCAAATGTCCCAAATGCCATGAGTTTTACCAATAAATTAGCACGGAGACGTGATGTCTTCTTCGTCATCAGCATTTGCCTCGCTTTTGGGGCCATAATAGCGGCGGCCTTCTAATCCTTTGGGAAGATGGGTTTGATTTTTTGCACCCGTTGGGTCATCGTGGGCGTAGCAGTAGCCATTCCCATGGTCCAACTCTTTCATGAGGGACATCACCGCGTTGCGCAAATGCAGCGGCACGGACAGATTCCTTTTTCCTTGGCCATTTTCCTTGCCACGAGGA
>JAGQKG010000062.1 GCA_020430245.1 Nitrospira sp. | reverse complement strand
GGAATAAATTTTCCCCCGCCATAGAGTTTGTCGGTTTTCTTTTCGGGGTCTAGAAGATAGGGATACGTAACCTTCAAGGGGAATCCTTGTAAAAATTCTCTGACATCGGGCAGGGAGTCTCCAGAGGAATTAACTCCGAGCACCGCGACAGGCTTGTCTTTGGTGGCATCATGTACCTTTTGTAGATTGATGCTTTGGATTAAACATGGCTCGCAAATATGAAAGAGTCCTAATACCACCACCTTACCCTTAAACTGGTCAAGGGAAAAAGATCGTCCATCCAGACCCGTCAGTGAGAAATTGGGAGCGGCCTCCCCGACTTTAAAGAAACTTCCCGCGTGTACGATCACACTGGCACTCAGTATTAATATGGCTAGAACCAGTCCCTGATGGTTATTTCTTTTCATAAGGTTCCTCCTGTTCATGATGCTTCATTAGCCATATAACTAGGGATTCAACCATTACATCCATAAAAGCCTATCACACGAATTTTTGGGGCGGCAACAAAACGAAAAATATTTAGGAGCGAGAGAGTTGATCTGGCTCGAATAATCCGAGTTGCAGTTGCTCGGCCTTGGTCAAGGTGATGGGATAATTTTCCGTAAAACAGGCATTGCAATAATGATGGGAAAAGCCGGGAGCCATTGCTAACATGCCTTCTAGACTAAGGTACCCCAAGCTATCGGCGGTCACATAACGACGAATTTCTTCAATGCTGAGATTTGACCCTATAAGCTCTTTTTGTGTCGGCGTATCAATGCCATAAAAACATGGGGCAATGACCGGGGGCGAACTGATGCGAAGATGAATTTCTCGAGCGCCCGCCTGCCGAAGCATTTTGACAATTTTCCGACTAGTGGTGCCACGAATAAGAGAGTCATCCACAACCACAATCCGTTTCCCTTCTAGGACATCTGGGACCGGATTCAGTTTCAACTTTACGCCAAAATGGCGAATAGCTTGTTGCGGCTCAATGAAGGTCCGTCCTACGTAATGATTCCGGGTCAATCCGATCTCAAATGGTAACCCCATTCCTTCGGCATAGCCCAAGGCCGCTGGAACACCGGAATCGGGAACCGGAATGACCATGTCTGCCTCCGTTGGGCATTCCTTGGCCAATTGACGTCCAAAGGCCTTACGAATCGGATATACGGCATTTGGCCCAAAAATTTTTGAATCGGGTCTCGCAAAATACACATATTCAAATACGCATTGAGCCCGGGAGCGTTCGAGAAACGGATGGTACGAGGTCAATTCTGAACCTTGAATGACGACAATTTCTCCTGGTTCAACTTCACGAACGAACTTGGCATCAATCAGATCGAAAGCGCACGTCTCAGATGCCACGACCCAACTGCCTTTAAATCGTCCCAAACACAGCGGGCGAAATCCAAAAGGATCGCGGGCGGCAATCAATTGATCATCGGTTAACAGCACCAAAGAAAAAGCCCCTCGAACCAGACTTAATGCGTCAATCACCCGATTCACGATCGTATCCCCCTTGGAATGAGCAATCAGATGAATGATGACCTCGCTATCGGAGTCCGATTGAAAAATAGCCCCATAGGCCTCGAGTTCACCTCGAAGTACCCCGGCATTCACTAAATTCCCGTTGTGGGCCAATGCCAAATTGCCAAACGCAAAATTGACGGACAAGGGTTGAACGTTTTGCAATTGTCCACTGCCTGCGGTGGAATATCGGTTATGCCCAATCGCCTTTGTTCCCTGAAGCTCGCGTAACGTTTTTTTTGAATAAATATCAGCAACGAGACCTAGGCCTTTTTTTTGAAAGAATTGCTCTCCATCCGAAGACACAATACCGGAGCCTTCTTGCCCTCGATGTTGTAAGGCATAAAGTCCTAAGTAAGTCAGATTGGCGGCTTCTTTCGATCCTGCAATTCCAAAGACAGCACATTCTTCATGAAACCCGTCCGGGGAAGGCGTGGCCGGTACCATTGGCAACTTCCTCATGCTGTCCTCAAACATGCCAGATCATTTTGATCGACTATCAAATCCGAACAATTCAAGAATAGTAAATGACCAAAATTGCTCACGATGCTTCGGCTCCAAGTTGTCGTGCAAAAGCATGATGCCATTGGTCTGCCATGTCAGAAAGGGACAGCCTTACCTGACAAACTGGCCGGGCATCAGCTCCGCGAACAGTAATGTCCAAATTTTCTTGAGTGACTTGACCCAATTTTGTGCTCGGTACGCCTGTGCTTTGAATCAATTCCATTACCTGCTTGAGGTGCTCCGATTTTACTGAAACGATAACCCGTGAAGGGCTTTCTCCAAAAAGCAGAGCATCTAGACGCAAGCGCTCTTGAGTCAGTATAACAGCTGCCCCGAATGGCGTGGAAGGATGCGTCAGACAACACTCGGCTAAGGTTACAAGTAACCCGCCTTCCGAACAATCATGCGCTGATTGCACAAGCCCGTTTTGGATTAGAGCCAATAGGCAGGAATGGAGAGCCTGTTCTCGATCCAGATCCAGCCAGGGGGGATTGCCTTGTTCACGAGAATGTATGACCTTGAGATACTCTGTCCCCCCTAAGTCTTCTTTCGTTTCCCCCAATAAGAAAATATGATCACCTGATTGCTTGAACCATTGAGTGGTAATGTTTTCCGGACGCTCAATAAGTCCGACCATTCCCAAAATCGGTGTTGGATAAATGGACAGGCCATTCGTCTCATTATAAAAGCTGACGTTTCCGCTGACTACCGGAATTTGAAATGTTCGACATGCGTCGGCGATCCCTTCAACCGCCATGACAAATTGCCACATGATGTCGGGACGCTCCGGATTGCCGAAATTTAGGCAGTCGGTCACTCCAATCGGGTGGGCACCCGCACAGACCAAATTTCTCGCGGCTTCAGCCACGGCCAATCCTCCTCCCAAATAGGGATTCAGCAGGCAGTATCGACTATTGCCATCCGTCGTCATTGCCAAGGCTTTCGTGGTCCCTTTAATGCGAACCACGGCCGAGTCGGAACCGGGGCAGACCACGGTATTGGTTCCCACCATATGGTCATATTGTCGAAATACCCAACGTTTGCTCGCAATAGTGGGTGAAGCTAATAGCTTCAATAACACCTCGGTAGGATTTTTGACATCCGGAAGAGTATCAATATTTAAGGATTGCAAAAGTTCTTGATACTGAGGTGGCGCAGCAGGGCGTTCATAACGCGGTCCTTCCTCAGCGAGAGCATGCGCGGGTATTTCCGCAACTATTTGGTTGCCCTCTCTGATTCGTAAGAACCCATCCTCCGTCACCTGCCCCACCACGGCGGCATCAATTCCCCATTTCCGGCAGATTGCAAGTACGGATTCTTCCTTTCCAGGTTGAGCTACCAGGAGCATTCTTTCTTGAGATTCCGATAGCAAAATTTCATAGGGAGTCATGTGCGGTTCACGGCGAGGGACTTTGGCGAGATCCATGTCAATACCGGTTCCGGCGCGGGAGGCCATTTCGCAGGACGAGCTGGTGAGCCCAGCGGCCCCCATATCTTGAATGCCGACCAAAAGGTCCTGTTCCAAAAATTCAAGGCACGCTTCAAGTAAGAGTTTTTCTAAAAAGGGATCACCAACTTGAACATTCGGACGCTTTTTGTCAGATGCATCGTCAAAAGCGTCAGAGGCCATGGTGGCGCCATGAATCCCGTCTCGTCCTGTTTTGGCACCAATGTACAGCACTTGGTTTCCGACACCATTGGCTAAGCCACGCAGGAGACGATCTTTTTTCACGATTCCCAAGCAAAAGACATTCACCAGTGGATTTTTTGAATAAATATCGTTAAACGTAATTTCCCCACCGACTGTTGGCACTCCCATACAGTTCCCATAGGAAGAAATTCCAGAGACGACTCCTTTGAGAATATGTTGATTCTTGGGAAGGTCCAATTCCCCGAATCGCAAGGAATTCAATAATGCGATCGGGCGTGCTCCCATGGTAAAAATATCGCGTAGAATCCCGCCGACACCTGTTGCCGCCCCTTGAAACGGTTCAATATATGAGGGGTGATTATGTGATTCCATCTTGAACACTGCCGCAAGTCCCTCTCCAATATCCACGGCACCGGCATTTTCTCCAGGTCCTTGCACTACACGCTCACCCTCGGTTGGAAATCGTTTCAAATGTACGCGCGAACTCTTATAACTGCAGTGTTCACTCCACATCACAGAAAAAATACCCAATTCAGTGAGATTGGGGTGACGACCAAGATGCTTGAGGATTTGCTGATACTCATCCTCAGACAGACCATGCTGTTCAATAATTTTTGACGTAAGGGGAACGTGCGGCAAGACTTTTGATTCCTGGGTCATAGCAAACATCTCATGTTGTAAGGAAAGCTCTCCCCAATTAGCAAAAAAGGAGCGAGAGAGGTGAAAATCCAAATAGAACATTAATAATTTGGCAGCCAACCCACACGGTTCATTCGTTAAATGCTCACAGAAATGCACATGGGAAAGCCAGAAGAACCGTTATTTCAATGATAAGGTATTTAGCATAATCACCATCATACTGTCCTGTGGCTTAATGACCTGAAGGTAAACGAAGGGGCAAATGATCGGTGACATAGGATGCATATCGCAACGCGGTGAGCACTTGTTCATATGTCAGATTCAAGGCTTCCTGAACGTCATGAAATGATTTTCCGATGCCAAGGGTTCCGACCACAGTGGCCACATCAACAGCAGTGCCTGCCACACATGGTTTCCCGTGGCAGATGCCTGGAGTCATCGAAATTCCAGGAAAAACTTCCATGTTAGCCTTGATGAAAAAGAGAGGAGCGAATGGCGGCAATCTAGCCTATACCGGTTGAGGTGTTTGATGTGCTTCCAACGCTGCAATCATGGATCGAAAAATATAAATCCCATCCTCATTATTGAGAAGGTATTCCGCGCCTCGTTCTGGATGAGGCATTAGACCAAGGACGTTGCCCGCCGCGTTACGAATTCCCGCAATGTTATCTAGCGATCCATTGGGATTGGCTGGAGAAGTCACTTTGCCTTCGCCGTCACAATATCGAAAGACGATTTGCGCATTGGCCTGCAATGCGGACAACGTTACCGAGTTCGTATAATAATTTCCTTCAGCATGGGCAATGGGAAGCTTCAGAATCTGTCCTGGTTCACAGGAATTGGTAAAGGGAGTATTGGCGTTTTCCACCCGTATATAGTGGTCTTCACAAATGAAAGAAAGATCCCGATTGCGCAACATGGCACCGGGTAATATTCCAAGCTCTAAAAGCATTTGAAATCCATTGCATATGCCCAAGACCATTCCTCCTCGCCCGGCAAATTCAACGACGGCATCCATGATGGGGGAGAATCGGGCAATGGCACCTGTGCGCAGATAATCCCCATAAGAAAATCCCCCTGGCAGAATGATGGCATCCATGCCTTTAACGGATCTCTCCTGATGCCAGATGAACTGAGCGGTTTGTCCCATAACCTCCGAGAGGACATGGGCACAATCACGATCACAATTTGACCCGGGAAAGACAATGATACCGAAGTTCATATCGTTCCCTTCTTGACGTTTTTCATTTAGAGATAAGAAAAATCAGGATAGAATAATTCAAATTCAATCAGGAGGAATAATCCGGAGACCATGAGCTATGCCTCAAGGATCTCATATTGATATTCTTCAATGACCGTATTGGCAAGGAGTTTTTCGCACATGGCTTTTATGCAATTTCCTGCGGACGTCGTGTCTGTTTCACTAAGGTCAACCTCGATGAACTTCCCTAAGCGGACATCCCCGACTGTCCCAAATCCAAGAGTTTGAAGCGATTGCTGAATGGCTCGACCTTGAGGGTCCAGGATTCCATTTTTAAGCGTAATGTATATTTTGGCTTTCATGGTTTTCCGGAAGGATTGACTTGCACACGGTGAATAAACGCGTTACAAAATAGTCAGGTCTATCACATTTTTGGGAAAGAACGAACCCACTGCTCGATAAATCGTGAATTATCCGCAAACCCGTTTGAGCACTTCCTGATAGGTTTCCTCAATCCGTCCCAAATCTTTTCGGAAACGATCCTTATCCATGCGTTCTCCGGTTTGGATATCCCAAAAACGGCACGTGTCCGGGGAAATTTCGTCTGCCAAAATAATCTGACCTTTCCATAATCCAAATTCTAACTTAAAATCCACCAGCATCATATCTCTTTTTTGGAAAAAAGGTTTTAGCACTCCATTAATTTTGAGAGCCTGCTGTCGGAGCTCCTCGATTTGACCGGGTGTGGCTAATTTCAGCAAACGAATATGGTCTTCGGAGATCAGAGGATCGCCCAACGAATCATCCTTATAGAAGAACTCGACTAAGGGAGGATCAATGATCAAGCCTTCTTCTAACCCTAAGCGCTTGACAATGCTGCCCGTGGCTCGATTACGCACCACAACCTCAACCGGAATGATTTTTACCCGACGGGTTAACATGTCCCGGTCATTGATTTTCTGAATGAAATGACTAGGAATTCCGGCGTCGGCAAGGTGTTGGAACAGTTTGGCCGAGATGGCATTATTGACAACACCCTTTTCCAGAATCGTCCCACGTTTTTCAGCGTTAAAGGCAGTGGCATCGTCTTTAAAATACTGAATAACCTCGTCGTCCTTCTCAGTCAGAAAAATCTTCTTGGCTTTTCCTTCGTACAGCATATCCCCTTTCGTCATGAGCTATTCCTTTTTGTTGAAGTTTTCTTTGAAGCGGTGGATCGGGTTCGTGTGGAGCTCTTTCGCAGAACGTGTTTCCCAAACACGCGCGCGAAGATCTGCTGTTGATAACGCAAGTAAGCTTTGGGATTAAAACAGGTGGCAATTTCTTTCATACTGAGATGTTTGGCAATAAAGGGATCCTGCACAATAAGGTCTTGGAAACTTCCCTTCCCCTTCCAGGCAGCCATGGCATGTTGCTGCACATGCTCATAGGCGTCTTTTCTGATCGCACCTTTATCCACCAGCGCCAGTAGCAGTCGTTGTGAATAGATCAAGCCACCGGTTTGATTGAGAGTGGCCATCATCCGTTGGGGGTAGACAACCAGTTTGGACACCATTTTCGTTAAACGGACCAGCATGTAATCGATCAAAATTGTGCTATCAGGAAGGATGATCCGCTCCGCAGATGAATGGCTAATATCTCGTTCATGCCATAAGGCGACGTTTTCCATCGCAGCCAGGCTGTTACTGCGCACTACCCTGGCAAGACCACATAAATTTTCCGAGCTGATCGGGTTTCGTTTATGAGGCATCGCAGAGGAGCCTTTTTGGCCCGGTTCGAAAAACTCTTCGGCTTCCAGAACCTCGGTTCGTTGCAAATGACGAATTTCAGTGGCCACTTTTTCAATGCTGGCTGCTATTAAAGCCAAAGTGGAGAGAAAGGCCGCATGCCGGTCCCGCTGAATTATCTGATTGGAAATGGGCGCCGGTTTCAACCCTAACCGTTGACATACCGCCTTTTCTATTGCCGGAGACAGATGGGCAAATGTTCCCATGGCTCCGGAAAGCTTGCCGACGGCAATGTCCGCAATCGCCGCCTCCAGGCGGAACTGCTGCCGTTGAAACTCCTGGTACCAAATAGCTACCTTCCAGGCGAAGGAAATCGGTTCTCCATGGATGCCATGCGAACGTCCCACCATTAATGTATCCTGATGCGCAAAGGCTAAATCCTGCAAAGCTTTCAGCAAGCCTCTGACATCCTCACGAATTAATTGGGCCGCTTCCACTAATTGCAACGCAAGAGACGTATCGACGATGTCTGACGAGGTAAGCCCAGCATGGAGAAATCGGCCATCTTTCCCTGCTTGTTCGGCTACCGATTCCAGGAAGGCAATGACATCATGTTTCGTAACTTCCTCAATTGCCGCGATTCGGGAAGAATTAATTGTGACTTTTTTTTGAATACGGGCTGCCACACCTTGAGGGACCTGTCCCATCTGTTCCATGGCTTCGCACACCGCAAGTTCGACCTGTAACCACAACTCATATTTGTGGGTCTGGGTCCATATGGTCCCCATTCGGGGTAACGTGTAGCGATCAATCATGGGAAAGAGTCATTAGGAGGTAGGAGACGGATCAGAAAACTCCGGCGCATGGGGTTTTTGTTGAATCTGGCTTCGCTTACCGGCAAGCTTTGGTTCAGCACGGAGTACATGGTCTAAAAGGCCGTTGACAAATCGTTTGGCCTCATCATCCGCAAAAAGCTTAGCTAATTCAACCGCTTCATTGATAGTGACCATAGCCGGAATATCAGGCTCCCACATCAATTCGTAAATGGAACACCTCAGGATATTCCTATCCACCACCGGCATCCGTTGCAAAGACCAGTCGATGGCAAAGTCACGAATGATCCGGTCAATTTCGGCCTGATTCGTGATGACACCAAGAAAGAGGCTGGAGGTAAATATTTTAACCTCCGGCGAGGCCGATTGACCCGCCCAAAATTTTTCTTGCCATGAGGGGTTTTGATCCTGAAATTCATGTTGGAAAAGCATTTGCAACGCAAGCTGCCGGGCCAGACGCCTCGATGACCGTCCATGGGCTTGATTGGCAGGCGGTGTATCGGAGGGAACAGTCATGGTCATGATGTCGTGCTTTCCCTTAAAAAACCAGACTGACGAATATTGGCCTTACTCAAACGTTTCATTAAGACGGCCATTTCAAGCGCCGTCCTGGCTGCATCAGCTCCTTTATTCCGTTCAGGAGGCCCAGAACGTTCCATGGCTTGTTCAACAGTATCCGTAGTCAGCACTCCGAAGATAATG
Organism: Nitrospira sp.; assembly: GCA_020430245.1. GTDB lineage: Bacteria > Nitrospirota > Nitrospiria > Nitrospirales > UBA8639 > Nitrospira_E. The sequence continues at coordinate 10,965 of JAGQKG010000062.1, read as the reverse complement.
GGAATTCCAGTTTCCAGAGATGCTTGGCCAATTCCGCGACTTGTCTCTGCACAAATATATTGGAAATGTGGAGTTTCTCCACGGATCACTGCACCTAAACAAATAACGGCATCAAATCGATGTGATTGGGCCAGGGTCTTTGCAATTAATGGAATCTCAAATGCTCCAGGGACCCGAATGATCTGTCTGTGGTCTGGTTGGATTCCTAATTGGGTTAAGGTGGACTCAGCTGCAGCCAACAACCGGCTGGTTACGATATCATTAAAGGTACTGACCACGATCGCAAACTGACAATCTGCCTCGTCCCTATCACACTCTTGATTCGCCATGCTGGTTAGGTAATTCCCTGGAGACTCACATTCTCATTGCAAAAAGTGAAAGGGCACGATATCGGAATCAGTGTGTACCACTTGCTAGGGGGAACCGCAAGCCCCCATTACACATTATTCAAGAGGTGGCCGAGTTTGGCTTTTTTCGTGCGCAAGTAGTGCACATTTGACTCCTGGGGAGTAATCTCAATGGATACTCGTTCGACCACTTCCAATCCATAACCCTCGATTCCCACAATTTTCCTTGGATTGTTGGTGATGAGTCTGATTTTTTTAAGACCTAAATTAACTAAAATTTGGGCCCCGATTCCGTAATCCCGCAAATCAGCCTTAAACCCCAATTGCAAATTGGCTTCGACTGTATCACTGCCCTGGTCCTGAAGGTGGTAGGCCCGAATCTTATTGGTGAGACCGATTCCCCGTCCCTCCTGGTTTAAGTACAGCAGAACTCCTTTGCCTTCCCGTTCAATTATTTCCATTGCTCGATGCAGTTGTTCTCGGCAATCACAGCGCAAAGACCCAAAAACATCAGCTGTCAGACAGCCCGAATGGACTCGCACCAGCGTTGGAAGGTTATCGATCTCCCCTTTTACCAGGGCAATGTGTGTCCCAGCATCAAGTTCGTTTTCAAAAACCACTGACTGAAAATGCCCAAAATGTGTGGGAAGATTCGCGGTGGCCACTTGCTTCACAAACGTTTCCCGATGCAATCGATATTGGATCAAATCTTTAATGGTGATGATTTTCAGGCCATGGTGCTTTGCGAATTTCATTAAGTGAGGAACCCGGGCCATCGTACCGTCATCATTCATAATTTCACAGATTACCGCTGCGGGATACAGTCCAGCCAGCCGGGCAAGATCGACAGACCCTTCGGTTTGTCCGGCACGGCGCAATACTCCGCCTTTATTGGCTTTTAAAGGAAAAATGTGACCAGGCCTGGCAAAATCGGTTGGCTTGGCTTTCGGATTCACCGCCAACTGAATCGTGGTGGCTCGATCAGCAGCCGAGATCCCAGTGGAAATATGTTTGGCGGCATCAATCGACACAGTAAAGGCGGTGCCAAAAGGTGCGGTATTTTCGTTTGCCTGGGGGGGAAGTTTCAATTCTTCAACGCGATCCGGGGTAAGGGCCAGACAAATTAATCCTCGGCCGTATTTCGCCATGAAGTTAATGTGTTCAGGCGTAACCTTTTCAGCGGCCATGACTAGATCACCCTCATTTTCCCGATCCTCATCATCAACAAGAATGATGCATTTGCCAGCTTGAATATCCTGTAAGGTTTCGCCGATGGTGTGAAATTGGGGTTTGTGCATCGAAAGTGGTTCTTTTTTATGGGTGACTCACTAGTCAATCAAACGTTTCAGGCACAGCGCCTTACATTTCTGGAATGGATTTGTGTTTGGTCACTCGGATCGAACGCTGGAATATCATAACACTAATACCTGCTAATCCTGAAACTAGGCCCAGGACGAAAAAGCCAGAAGAGAAGGTTCCGGTTTTTTCATTTAACCAACCAAACCCGGATGGCAAGAGAAAGCCACCAAGCCCTCCTGCCGCACCAATAAAGCCGGAAGCCGTACCCATTATGGATTTGAATCGATAGAACACCACTTGAAAAATGGCTCCATTTCCAAATCCTAAACAAAGCATGATTAGGAGAATAATGGTATAGGTTAAGATAAAATGATCAAGATTTCCTGAAGTCAGACATAGGGTGGTTATAATAAGAAAAAGCCCTTGCAATAAAGTTAGTCCCCCGTATCGATCCGCAAGAAACCCTCCCAGAGGACGAGCCCCGCCTCCCGCTAGAGCACAAAGGGCGGTCAAGGTTCCAGCTGTTACCATGCCGACATCAAATTGATCATGAAAAAAAATCGGAAGATAACTCGAAAGCCCAACAAATCCTCCGAACGTCACCCCATATAAAAAACATAACCAGTACATAACTGGGTCCTGAAGCCCTTTTCGCAAAATGAGTCCAATGTTGTCCTTTTTTGGGGAAACAGTTTCGTCCCTCATTGAACCCGATCGAACCAACCAGAAAAAAAGGAATGCTGTTCCCATAACAGGTACCAGCATGATGCCAAAAACCTGATGCCAGCCAATCCCTTCCGCAAGGCGTGGGGCGATAAACGCAGCCAATAGGACACCACTGTTTCCAATCCCCGCAACTCCCATGGCCAACCCCTGATGAGTTGGGGGATAGGCTTGGCTGGCCAGAGGCAGAGAAATCGCAAAACTGGCCCCAGCAAATCCTAAAACAAGTCCAATTCCCAGCATAGACTCGAAGCTAGTTCCTCCCAGCCATCCCAACAGTAACCCGATACCCTCCAAACCCAGGATGGCCAATCCCACAACTTTGGCCCCTAACCGGTCTCCTAGAGGCCCAACAATAATCCGAAGCAAGGCGCCGCCTAGCAATGGGAAGCCGACTAATAACCCCTTTTGGGAGGCTGAGAGAGAAAAGTCTTCGGAAATAGCAATACTCATGGCGCCAATAAGCAGCCACACCATAAAACTTATTTCAAAGTGGAGCCAGGCACCAAGAAGAGTTGGCCAATGCCCGGCACGAAGAGACTGGAATACCTCTTTCAACATGAAGCTTTCAATGGAATGGGAAGCCTTTCTGTTTCCTTTCTCAAATCCTGTAGACACAAGATCAACTATAAAAAGATTTATCTGAAATAGACAACATTTCTCTGACGTGAAATTTCCTGAAACCGCTTTATAACCTCGAAATTGGATAAATTTGTCAATGTGTTTGGTGATTCAAGAAAAATTCATTACAATATCATCTTAAGAATGCAGCATGTCTTTCCCTCTAGATCATTAAGCAAAACATGACACAGAAACCATCAAAAAATCGGATTTCCGATGTGATCGACGTCGTGGCGAAAAGCTCTGTTCCTGAGCTGCCAAATGAAGAGGTCCATGAAGATACCATCCTTGATGAAGCCAAGGAACAGAATATTCAACTTGAAAGTGAAGAGGCATCCGAGGACCAGGCAACCTGGGATTCGGTCTCCACCGCACTTATTCCCACCACAACACTCAGTCGTTACCTAGCCGAAGTCCGCCGGTATCCATTCCTTTCAAAAGAAGAAGAACTTCAACTCTTCCATGAATATCAGACATTAGGGACACGAGAGTCTGCGGTGAAATTGATTTTAGCTAATCTGCGGGTGTGTGTCTCCATTGCTTCAGAATATGGACTTACCGGGATTGATCAAATGGACCTTATCCAGGAGGGAAATGTCGGGCTCCTGCAGGCCATGAAGAAATTCGATCCAACAAAAAATGTTCGTTTTTATGCCTATGCAGCCTGGTGGGTTCGAGCCTTTGTACTACGATATCTCCTCAATAATTTTCGTCTTGTCAAAATAGGCACAACTCAGGAACAGCGACGCCTTTTCTATAATCTTCGTCGCGAAAAAGCCAAATTGGAACGACAGGGCTATGTCCCAGATCCTAAGTTACTAGCAGACCGCCTTAATGTACGTGAACGGGATGTTGTGGAAATGGATCAACGTTTGGGAAATTGGGAACTTTCCCTGGATCAGCCAATGACCCCGGACGGGGAAGGCACATTTCATGACCTCCTTCCCTCTACTCAAGTTCCTATTGATGACCAGTTGGCTGACACACAACTTCGTCTCCTCTTCCGAAAAAAATTAGCAGAATTTGCACAAACACTGTCGGAGCGAGAGGAAGACATACTTCGCAATCGACTCCTATCGGAATCTCCTGTGACCTTAGAAGACTTAGGAAGAAAATATATGATTACCAAAGAGCGGACTCGTCAACTGGAGGCCAAAATAATTAAGAAGTTGCGAGAGCTTATGAAAAAAGACATTCAGGATTTTGAACATCTCAGGAAATAGTGCTGTAAGTTTATATACGTATAAAAATCCGTTTCTCAAGATTTAGATATATGAGTGGCGACATTCCTTGAAAGAGACATCCCCCTCTCTCTTCATAATATTTTAAAATCTTACTTTTCCCTCTTGACTTCAATTCAACCAGACTTATCTTTCGATCCAAGTTGACACATTTTTGAAAATCTAAACAAGTGTGCGTCATCCTAAAAGTTAGTACTCACCATTTTTTAATCAATTAGCAATAACCAAAGAAGGAGGCAGACATGGCAGCGACAAAAGAGAAGGAAAAGAAGGAAGCAAAAGAGGGAAGTAGCGCGAAGGGTTTCCGCCCATTAGGAGATCGGGTCTTTGTGACCTATACGGAAGAATTGGAACGGACGGCAGGGGGAATTTACGTGCCAGATTCCGCTCGTGAAAAACCACAAAGGGGTACAATCGAAGCCGCAGGCCCTGATGTTGAAAATGTAAAAATTGGCGACCAAGTTTTGTTTGACAAGTATTCCGGAACCAAAATCAAGGTTGAAAACGATGACTGTTTAATTTTAAAAGAAGAAGATATCTTGGGCGTCTTTGACAATTAACATCGTTGTCGCATTCCCATCTAATCTACTTGTTTAGTATTCCACCATTACAATAATGATTTCTAAGGAGGAAATGTATGGCTAAGCAGTTGCAATATAGTGAAAAGGCACGTGCGTCCATATTAAGCGGAGTGAATCAATTGGCCGATGCCGTGAAAGCGACATTAGGACCAAAAGGCAGGAATGCAATTCTCGACAAGAAGTTTGGTGCTCCAACCATCACCAAAGACGGTGTGACGGTGGCTAAGGAGATCGAGTTAAAAAATCCCTATGAAAATATGGGCGCACAACTTGTTAGGGAAGTGGCAAGTAAAACGAGTGATACCGCGGGTGACGGGACCACGACAGCAACCGTATTGGCCCAAGCCATTTACCGGGAAGGCGTCAAAAATATTACGGCAGGCGCCAATCCAATGGAAATTAAACGGGGAATAGATAAAGCCGTTGAAGTCGCGATTGAAGAATTGAAAAAATTCAGCAAGCCGTGCCAATCCAAAAAAGAAATTTCTCAAATTGGTTCAATCTCCGCAAACAATGATCACACCATTGGTGACCTGATCGCCGAGGCTATGGACAAAGTGGGAAAAGATGGCGTCATCACCGTAGAAGAAGCCAAATCCATGTCAACATCCTTAGATGTCGTCGAAGGAATGCAATTTGACCGCGGGTACATCTCTCCTTATTTCGTGACCAATGCCGATCGCATGGAAGCTTCATTGGAAGACGCGTTCCTATTGATTGTGGAAAAGAAAATTAGCGCCATGAAAGACTTGCTCCCTATTCTGGAGCAAGTTGCAAAAATGGGCAAACCGTTGGTCATTATCGCTGAAGATATCGAAGGCGAAGCACTGGCGACCCTGGTAGTCAATAAACTTCGTGGCACGCTGAATGTGGCAGCCGTTAAGGCACCAGGTTTTGGTGATAGACGAAAAGCCATGTTGGAGGATATTGCTACCTTGACGGGTGGACAAGTAATTTCTGAAGAAGTAGGCCTCAAACTCGAAAGTGTGAAGCTGACAGACCTCGGACGCGCCAAGCGGGTGAACATTGATAAGGATAATACCACGATTGTGGAAGGCGCTGGGGACCCCAAACGGATTGAAGGTCGAGTCAAGCAAATTAAAACACAGGTTGAAGAAACCACATCCGATTATGATCGGGAAAAGTTACAGGAGCGGTTGGCGAAAATGGTTGGTGGCGTTGCGGTGATTAACGTAGGAGCAGCGACTGAAACAGAAATGAAGGAAAAGAAAGCTCGTGTAGAAGACGCCCTCCATGCCACAAAAGCAGCAGTAGAGGAAGGTATTGTTCCTGGTGGAGGCGTGGCTCTTCTTCGTTGCGTCCCAGCTTTGGAGAAAATGAAATTAGACCACGATCAACAAGTCGGCGTGAATATCGTCAAGCGCTCACTGGAAGAACCTATTCGCCAAATTTCCATCAATGCAGGAGCCGAGGGTTCCATTATTGTGGAAAAAGTTCGAAGTGAAACCACAAATCGAGGATACAATGCAGGCACTGGAGAGTTTGTGGATATGGTTGAGGCCGGTGTGATTGATCCGACCAAGGTCGCACGCTGCGCGTTGCAGAACGCTGCCAGTGTTTCAGGACTCATGCTCACCACAGAAGTCATGGTTACAGAAATCCCAGAAGCGAAGTCAGAAGGTCCTGGGATGCCTGGCGGCCATGACCATGGTATGGGCGGCATGGGCGGATTCTAAAATCCGACTTACGAATCTAGTGAAACCCCTTGGAGGGTTCAATCCTCCAAGGGGTTTTTTTACTTCTGTATATTTATTCCTTCCCCGTTCACATTGCAAATTTCATAAAATCAGGCCATCCCCAGTATCGAGATGTGATAGTAGTCTGCATAAGGAGGTAGGTTTTTGACAGATTGTTTGGGTGATGTGGTATAAGGAAATCTATCTTTATGGAATTTTCTATCCCAATTCGTGCAGCGTTCCTCGTCCTTTCGCACAGATTTAGGTAACTATGATGTCATATTCAAGGACAATCAAAGTTAAAATTGGTCAAACAAAAACCAGTCGGCTATTGATGGGGACCATTTTGGTTTTTTTCGTAACCGAAAATGGGTCGTTTGGAATTATCAATAATGGCGAAGCAGCCGATTCCCAATCGCGAACAGAAGCAAATTGTACTATTGGCATGGTGAAAGGGGATGCACAGGCTGAATGCCGTGTTCCCATTCCCAGTGGCTGTACCGTTGCTCAGTTTCCTGGGTATCCAGAACCCTGGGTTGATATTTCCAAAGGAGGAGGAACTTCTTGCCAGTTTAATGAGAAACAAACTGACTGGGAAACTTCAATTGTCGGATCCTGTCAAACTTGCACTACTGAACAATGCACAGGAAGGTTTATCGTGATGTTTAATTGTGTGAACAATGTTCCTCCCGCTAGTCAGAGATCCCCTGGGCCGAAGTAATTCTCTTTTTCATCCTGAGGAGAAATAGCACCATGTCTCCTCAATCGATTCTGGCCATTCAAATTAAAGAAGAGGCACACCGCTTAGGCTTTGATGCGGTTGGAATTGCTCGTCTACCTACGCCTCTTCCCACCCTACCCTTCCATACGGATCAAAGTACGATTCCTCATACAAACGAATCAGTAACTTCGCGGTTATGGGAACGTCTAAAAAAATGGCTGGATTTGCGCTTTCATGGAACCATGGAATGGATGGCCAATAATCCGAAACGCCGCTCAAACCCACAAGAAGTCCTTCCAGGTTGCCAATCCCTGGTTGTCGTGGGAATGAATTATTTCACCGATCATACTCCAGATGAGTCAATGGCTGCTGGACGAATTGCCCGATATGCCTGGGGGAAGGACTATCACGGGTTCATGAAGGACCGGCTGAAGCAACTAGAAGATTTTCTACACTCACACGTACCGGATATTCAGACAAGGAGTTATGTAGATACGGGGCCCATCATGGAAAAAGCGTGGGCACAGGAGGCCGGCATAGGCTGGATCGGTAAACACACCAATCTAGTCTCCACCGATTTTGGAGCTTGGCTCTTGCTTGGAGAAATTCTAACGACCTTGCCGTTGGATTGTGACGAACCCGCCATGGATTTATGTGGAACCTGCTCACTTTGTATCCAGGCTTGTCCCACTGGAGCCATCGTAGACCCCTATCTCCTTGATGCGGAACGATGTATCTCGTATTTGACGATTGAATACCGTGGTGGGGTGGAAGATCTGCCAGACGAGTTGAGAAAAAAAACAGGCAATAAAATTTTTGGCTGTGACGATTGCTTGGATATCTGCCCTTTTAACGTGAATGCAAAGCCCACTGCGGAGCCAGGATTTCAACCATTTCCCTGGACACTACATCCCCAATTACCCGAATTGGCTAACCTGACAAAAGATGAATTTCGATACCTAACGAAGGAAAGCCCCTTACGACGTCCTAAGCATGAGGGATTTCTCAGAAATATCCAAATTGGACTCAAGAATCACACCCCACGGCCTCCGTTATCGTAATTCGATCACGGTCACCCCATCTCCCCCCTCGGCTAGATCACCCGCTCGAAAGCTTTGGATATAGGGAGAGGATTGACAAAGAGTTCGAATTCCCCTTCTGAGTGCACCGGAACCTTGGCCATGAATAACTTTAAGATATTTAGCCTGGGTGACCAGGGCATGGTCTAGGGCCGCAAGGGTCATTTCCATCGCATCGTCCAGACGGAATCCCCGAATAACCAATTCATGTTGATAATGCCCACCTGCCTGATTAGAGGCTGGGGAACTCGCCTCAGTGCATATTGCGGAGGGAGACCGTTTCCCACTCAATCGTTGTTGGCCGTACAAAGATTTATTACTGGAGGTAGGTGTTGCTCGACGTAAGGCAGAAGGGGTTGTTTTAATCGTCTGGTTACCCACACGAATGGAAACCAGTTTTTTCCCCTCAAGACTTTCCTGCAAAATCCCTATAGTCCCCAACGCATCAATTTCCACAAGGTCCCCTTCATGCAGTGACTCGGATGACACTAAGCAGGTATCAGGGAGGTGAGAAAGCATTTCCTGATTAAGCGTGCTTATGGTCTGTTGGATAGACTTTACCTTGGATAGAGTTTTATTTCTTTTTAGGTCATTCACGATTTGATTCAAATACCGTTGTGCTTTGGAAAGTTCTTGTTGCCATTGTTTTCGATAACGTTGACGATCTTCTTGCTCTTGGACTTTCAATTGATCGCGGGTCCCTTTCGCCTCATCACATAAGCGTTGAGCTTCTTGACGAAGATGTTTGGCCTGTTCACATTCACGTTCCAAACGAGTGCGCGTGCTCTGAAGAGCGCGGAAGATGGTATCAAAATCGAGGTCCTGTCGTTTGATCAACAATTGAGCGGACTGAATAATTGAAGAATCCAACCCTAATTGTCCGGCAATATGCAAGGCCGACGACCCTCCCGGAATTCCGTCTATGAGCCGATATGTTGGAGCGAGGGTAACCAGATCGAATTCCTGACTAGCATTTCGAACATGAGGATTCCGAAAGGCAAGGGTTTTCAAGCCGGGGTAATGTGTGGTCGCGACAACCGTACATCCTAATTCGCAAAGACGAATTAAGAGCGCTTCAGCTAATGCAGCGCCCTCAATAGGATCCGTCGAGCTGCCCACTTCATCCAAGAGTACGAGAACATCCTGATTCACTGGTTCCACTGGCAATTCGATATTCTTTAATAATGTGATCATGTTAAGAATATGGCCGGAATAGCTGGAGACATCTTTACGGAGATCTTGAGAATCTCCAATATCGGCAAATACTTGTCCAAAAAGTGCCATCTTAGAATTGGGGCCACAAGTCGGGTGAAGCCCGACTTTCGCCATCATCGCGAACAATCCCACTAGTTTCAATGACACCGTCTTTCCACCCGCATTTGGTCCAGAAATAATGAGAACCGTGGTATTACCCTCAATCCGAATGGAGTTAGGCATGACCTGTTCCTTAGTCAATGCCAAGAGTGGATGCCTGGCTTGCTGCAGATCAATACAATGTCCTTGGTTAAGGTGAATAGGAGACCCATGCGTTTTAATGCTTAAACGGGCTTTGGCCATAAGGCAATCGATATCGGCCAAGCATGATAAATTTTCACTGATGGAACAAACATGCTCTGACACACGGCTGGATAAATCTTGCAGTATATACCGTTCCTCCTGAGCTACCTGAAGGTCGGCGAATTTAATAGAATTATTTAATTCGATCAGATGGCGAGGCTCCATAAACACCGTGGCCCCACTACCGGAAATGTCATGGACTATCCCATCAAGCGCGTGTTGTCGTTCGACTTTTATGGGAATCACGTACCGATTCTCACGTTCAGCAAAATACTGTCCCTGAAGAAGATCCTCATATTCTTGAGAAGCCAACATCCCCTCTAACTGCCGGCGCATTGTCTGACGAAGATCCTGACTTTTTCGTCTCAATTGATAGAGTTCAGGACTCGCGGAGTCTCGCAGATGACCGTTGGGATCGATGCATGAATCTATCACTTGCTTGATCCATAGTAGATCTTGAAGGTTCAAGCAACGAGTTCTGATCATCGGGTAAGATGAGCCATGAATCTCCAAATGGTGTCTGATGGTATGACCCAAGCCTACAACCAAAGCAATATCCCGCAGGTCCTGACCATCCAGGATTCCTTCTTTTTCAGCCCGTGCCAGCGCATTCCTGATATCGGGAAACACCAAGGAAGGCAGAGAATGAGTGCCTTCAAGCATATCAACCATTTCTGTGGTTTCTTGTTGTTGAATACGTGCAGTCTGAAGGTCAGATGCAAAGACGAGCGCACGACAGCAAGCTGCCCCCATCGTGGAGGCGGCTTCATTGGCAAGATAATCGATTAAAACAGGCCATTCCAAGACTTGTTGTGTGTGTTGAACCATGGGAGTAACCATCATAATCTTTAGTGTAAAAAGACGCTCCTGTCGATGCAAGGCTTGTCTGTTGCCGAGGCTTTTCAAGGAAAAGGTGAATTAAGAAGGATGTGCTGGAAGGATGGAAAAACGAAAGGTTCCCAGGAAGTAATGCCCTATCAAAGTAAAAATCCCCGCCCAAAGGGCGGGGCTTTCTAAAACCCCTTAGGTTCTAACTCCAAGTGCAACACTACCAGCCTTGATCGGCTAAGGTGTTGCCATGAAAAAGAAATGCTATACC
>JAGQKG010000061.1 GCA_020430245.1 Nitrospira sp. | reverse complement strand
TCAAGAATATCCATTCAAGGATTTTCCTAACTGACTGACCGACCGGATTTTAATTCCTGACTTCAAATTCTTACGATGCTCCTATCCCTCTGCCTGTGACTGCTCGGTTTTCGGTTCACAATCTTCCAATTAATTTTTCAAATATGCTGCCGTGAACATTTATGGAGAACCGCCACCAGGTTTCTCACATTTTTCCGTGAGTTCCCTCAAAAAATAGTACATTGCTACCTGAACATATCACGAGTTCATAAAAAGGCCCATCATACCCAGAATGCCAACGTAGTCGAACGCAAAAGAAATCAACAGGGTATTTTTGTCTGTCGGAATCAAGGAACAAAACGTGCCATGTGGCTCAAAGGGATTACCCGTCTTGCCTTTCAGTACAAAACCCGAATGCCGGGGAAAGGATTACCTCCCCAGCTTTTTCGGAAGGTAAAAGCTCAAATTCGAGTAATCGAGGGGAACGGCTTCCTGCAAACCGGAGCCATTGGATACAAGGAGCAGCTTGTTCGCAAACACGAGAGACCCCATCCGAGCGACCGTAAACGGGTTCACCCGATGCTGCTGTCACCTCAACAGCATGAGCAACCATTGTACAAATAAGAAAACCGACTTTCGCGGGAAGGGGGCAAACCTCCTTTTTTCTTTGTCTTTGTCTTCGGCTTCTTTGAGTGTCAAAAAAGTCGATGCCGTGCAAGATTCATCCGGCGAATCCTGACGGCATCGGCTACTAACAACATCCCATGGAGCAGGACTGAAAATCCAACCAAGGCTCATTCTCCCATAGTGAGTTAGAAACCTCGGGCCTGGTGGTCCAGGGACCCATCACTTCCCACATTCATTTTTCATTGAACACGGATGGGAATATAAGCCCGATTGTTCGAACCGTTTACCTCATTGATATCGTTGTCTTCATCAACGATGATTCCCAGCCAATAATTTTGTCCCGCATTCAGATAATTGGGAATGATCACTGGAATCGTGGTAGTTAACACGTCGGCAGGATGAATCGAGCCAAAAGTCCCCCCACCGATACGGGTATCGCTGTAACTAATAAAATCATTCGTTGAGACATAGATTCCAAAGCTGACGTTGGAATGAGTTTGTTTCCCATTGTTTTCGATGGTAAATTCAGGCCGCACCACACTTCCACGATTCACCCGATACCCCGGCTCCCCGGCAATCGTAATCCCTGCCAGCGTCCCTGTGTTGGCACTATTACGGACTCGTACCCGGCCATGGCTTGAATACTCGCCGCTAGCTCCGGTTCTTCGCCAGTGCGAGGCAGACACATCGTTAAAGGAAGAGCTTTGCGATCCATAAAGCACCCGCGCTCCATGCGAAGCATCTTCCCCGAAATACGTGATAGCGCTTCCCCCATTGGTGTGATGATGGCGCCAGGAATCACCCATGACATTGTATTCCCAATTGACATGCATCAGGCCAAGATAGTGCCCTGCCTCGTGCACGATGACCGCATCGATGGGACGGCTTGAACCGGTATAGGTAAAATTGGCGTTTTTGTTTTGGGAGGTCGTCCAGGACCGCCCGGTGGAATCCAACACAATATCCACCTCGTCCAGTCCATAATGCCATCCGAATAACCAGTAGCAGTGATAGCGCATGCGGGCCTCTCCTGGTGGGGAAATACTTGCGGCCCAGATTTCATTTTGTCCATTTCCACTCCCCACCCCACCAGTTTCGGTCGTATGGTTGATCGTAAACGGCGAGGGGTTCGTGTTCGTAATATTCACACCTCGCTGAGCCGCCTGCAGGACACTCCCGGCCGGGAAACTGCCGGTATTGATGCGTGCAGTTGTGGAGTTCCCTCCCCAACGCAATTTCTTTCCACTATCCCCATTACATTCCAGCCAGGATGCTGAGAATGCGGGAGCACTACACAACGTTGCGAGAATCATGGGTACGAAAATCTTTGTCATATTCATTATCGGAGTCCCTCCTTCGCATGAATGTCATAGCGTTCTTCATCGCTTATCTTCAGTGATACTGCATCCTTGGTCTCAAGAACCAAGACCTCTTGGTCAGGCACTTCAAACCGTTCTTTCACATTAGCCATCACGATTGGCGATCGAGGATCGCCCACCTGTTTACTCCACTCACGTATGGCATCAAAGAAAGCTTCGGGAGTCAGAGGGTCTTCATAGACTTCCATGGGATCAGCCTCTGGTTCTTCGGTAACATCTTTTTGGATTGGAAGAACCTGATTGCCCAGCTTGACCGTTGTGACCTTCGGAGCCTCCCGATCATAGCGTGCCTGCAGATCCTTCAAGGTTTGTCTGCTCTCCCTGCTCACCTGATCGATATAGGCCTTTATTTCAGGGCGTTCCAGCAAGGCTTTAAACGAAGGGCGTGGTAGTTCCATAACATTGAGATCGAACCGGGGTTTCCCACCAACGCGTAAGGTTTTGTGGGCTTCCACCACCGGCACTCCCCAACCATTCAATACCTGATTTTCATGTATACGAAATCTTCCCTCGACACATTCCACAAGCTGGCAGTCGTCGATCTCGCCTCCTTTGACGAACACAACATCGGTTTGTCCAAGGGCAAACACAGGAGCTGTCGAAACCATATAGACACCACCTTGTCCATCGGCCCCACCGGGAATTCGGAGGATGACTTTTTTGTCCGGCACTTCACCCCGCAATACCTCCAGAACCTGATAAGTCACGAACGTATGGGGAAGGCCCTGTGGCTGCTCTTTCGTCGGCTCTGAATTTCGATATTGGAGATCAACCACCTGGCCGTACAAAATCAGACTCGCTTCACGAACTTTAGATTGAAGACCCCCTTCGCCGGCATCATTGGGACTATGTCCCCATGCTGATGAATTGATGGCCACCATGCCAAGAATGACCGCTACGTTGAACACTACATTGAGTTTCATAGAATGCCCTTTCTGTTTCATTTGCGTGAATACAAAATTACCGGAACCGTGACGAAGCAGTCTTCATTTACGGATCACTGAAAACATTGTGTGTCATTTTCCTGCGTTGCATCTGAGTCTTGTGCGCCTGCTTTCTGAGCATGCACCCTCCTTGGTGAGTTAATGAGAAAAAATATTTCTGCAGCCTGCTAAAGCAACCTCAATGCCAGAATCTTCTATGAGAAAAAATCACCGTATTCATTGGCAATTTGAATATATTTCAATCCAGGAGTTGTTCGATCAACTCCTCTTTACCGGGAAAAGGAAACCAGATTAGATACGATATGTATCGGTTCAGATACGCGCGCCCTCTTCCCTTATCGACAAAAGGATACGGCGAAAACGAAATGATCCCTCCCCAGGAAACGGGCACGCATCACTAATTATTGGAAGAGCTTTGAATGGAAACTAATGCGAGAAGGGAGCCACACCGAAAACTGTTGTACAACTTTGGCACTTCATAAGAGATACAATGCCAGAAGTAGTTCTCTGCGGATGAGATTGAGGTGACTGTTCCAATGGGCCAGAATAGAACTCATGGCCGGATGGTGAAACCTATCAGACAATCGGCAGAAGTCTCTTCAGGATCACCTCGGAATGCTGAGAGCCTAAAGACATATAAGGGCAAGAGTCACACATTAATTCAGTTTTATAAGCGAACGTGGTCGCCACGCGCTCAAACCACATTTCCATCTGAAGATACACGGGCTTCATGGAAAGTCGATCCGCACTGGAATGTCCCACCATCGTCGCATTGACATTCTTAATCGCCAGTATGGCGATTGCGGGCTGAACCCCACGATTCGTTACAAGGCGAACACTGACGGCAAAGACCCCGTATTCAAACACTAGGGCTGGGATAATTTGATTCGCTCGATCATTCATCGTCGTCAATTCACAGGCTCATAGCACATGCTCACTCTGGAATCAGGAGGAGACTGAACACCGAGTAATTTTAGTATTTTAGCATTTAACGAAAACATGATTTTGGTAGACCCTGAGGAGATGAGCAAGGCATATAGTCTCGATTTACGACAGCGCACCGTGGCCGATATCCTCGAGGGCGGACAAAGAAAGGCAATGTGTCAGATCTTCCAGATCAGGTGGGATATCTTCCACCACCGACTTTGTTCATCAGCCTTTCAACACTTTCGGTAGGGATACGACGCTTTCTCCAAACGCTCCTCTAGACGCTTGAGGGCTTTTTGTGTTTCTCTTAAATCTTTGAGTATTTCCTTCTGCGTGACCGGGCCCTGGAGTTCAGCCAGCCGTTCGGCTTTGGCTTCATCGAGGTTATTAATCACCACGGCAATAAACAGATTAATCACTACAAACGTTCCTAAGACCACAAAACTGACAAAATAGATCCAAGACAAGGGGTGAAAATCCATAGCTGTATACATCACATCTGTCCAATCTTCCAGAGTCACGACGCGAAAGAGGGTCAATAGGGAGATCCCCAATGATCGCCAATGGTCTGGATCGTGCTCATGGAACAACTGATAGCCCATGATGGCATAGACATAAAAGATCACGCCCATGAGAGTCATGACGTGAATCATACTGGGAATGGATCTGACGAGGGTTGAAACGATAAGGCGGAGCTCAGGAATAGTCGAAATGAGACGAACCACTCGCAACAAGCGGGCTAACCGGGCAATCATGGCAAATTCACCGGTAGCGGGAATCAAAGAAAACACGATGACGGAAAAATCAAAGATGTTCCATCCATCTCTAAAATATCGATCAATCTGAGGGGCCACGGCAATCATTTTGATAAGGGCTTCCAGAATAAATATTCCAAGAATGACGTGATTCCCCCAATGCATCAAGGCGCCATAGTGTTCCACCAATTCAGGTGAGGTTTCCAGGCCCAAAATGACCCCGTTAATGAGAATAAAGGCAATGATCCCGTATTCAAACCAGTGGGCGCGGACAATCTGATTCGCTCGATCTTTCATCGTCGTCAACTCACAGACTCATGGCGCATTTTCAACCTGGAAGCAGGAAGAGAACGAGCACCGATTCATTCGTGTTGGAAAATGGGAGGAATGAACACTGTAAAGGAAAGGAGTAGCGCAACTCCTCGGGGAACCTCAACTCCCCGAGGCTTGCAAATAGCCACGCAGTAAATCTCTCCGCGCCACGATTCCGATCAATTTTCCCTTCGAATCTACGACAGGCACCCGAATCAGATGATTATTTTGTAGGACATCAATAAGCGTCAGCACATTGGTATCTTGCGTGACCGATACCGGATTGGGAGTCATAATGTCACCTGCCACCACCTCCTCCAGGTTTTTTCCTTTGCGCAAGGCCTTCAGTAAATCAAACTCGGAAACAATTCCCACCAATTTCGAGGTTTCGTCGATGATGGGCACCGAACCAAACCCTTCCATCATATAAGAGGCCAGTAACTTGGCTTCCGAATCTTTCATGCCCGATTGCACTTCTTTCTCCATGACACTGCCCACGGTTAACTGGCCAAATTTACTGGCTCGCAAAGCTGCAACATCATCGCTCATATGGTTTTTTCCTTTTTGAGTAGAAGGTCATGCCCCACTGCCTTGCTCTTTCCAATCGTGCCGGCACCCGGCTCACAATTCAGTAGGACCTTGTATTCATCTTCACATTTCCCCGTTATTGTACCTGATGACTTACAAAGGGAAAAGGTGGTATTTCCTACACGCCACTTCCAACACTCCTTCAGGGTTCCAGGACTTCAACTGAAGATCGGCCACCAAAGCCGCATCCCATGACTCCTGCGGTACCAGGCCCACAATTTCACTTTCCTGAATTTCCACACCCAACCGATGAGACTCCCGCTCCACGGCATAAAATGCCCCTCGCAAGGACGTTTGCCGGAAATCCATTAGATTCATGGACACCTGCACCAGCCCTTTTGACGATAAGGTCACCCCCATGGCCTTGAGCGCAGGCAAGCCTCCCCCTGAAGACCGGATCGTGCGGGCAATACGACGGGCCACCTGAACATCCTGACTTTTGAGTATCACGTTAAAGGCAATCAAGAAGAAACGGGCTCCGATTGCGACCGCTCCTGCCGTAGGATGCAAAACGTTTGGGCCAAAATCAGGTTTCCACTCTGGCTCCTGATCCATCCGTTCCTGTAAACCAGAAAGACCTCCCCGCCGAATAACGTCCAACCTGGCCCGCGAAGGCACGATAGCCGCCTGCTCATAGAGAAAAACGGGAATCCCCAGTTCTCGCCCGACTCGCCTGCCCAAATCTTTGGCATAGCCCGCACACTCCTCCATTGTCACCCCTCGTAAAGGAATCCAGGGCACCACATCAACGGCCCCGATGCGTGGATGCTGCCCGTGATGCGTGCGGAGATCGATGTCCTGCTGTGCCTCTCGAATGACCTGAAAAAGCGCAGTGGCCATCGCCTCCGGTCCTCCTGCAAGGGTAAAAACCGACCGATGATGATCGGGATCCACATGAAGATCGAGTAAGGCGACATTGGGTACTGACTGAATTCGCTCTGTCAATAACGCGAGTACGGCCTTGTCCTGGCCCTCACTCACATTCGGCACACATTCTACCAACCGATCCATGGCCGTTTCCTTACATTTGCCCACACGGCTAAGAAGCCTGCGGTTCATGCCTCATGGAGGCTCAAGCCAGAACAGACTTTTGTTGACACCGAAAAAATTACCATATTATAGTCGAATGAGCGGTAAGCCTCAGCCTTGGATCATAACAAGCAGGCAGAATCAACCCCATCAAAGGCCAAGAACTGCTATACTCCGCAACAATCCGCCTATATCGAGGACTCTGATAAGAGGCGATCCATCATTTTTCTGAGAAAGAAAGAAGGTGACATCATGAACGCCACCCACATTGAACCAGCAACTGCCTTAGCCGAGCTCAAGGAAACCAAACCCGATAAAGTGACACTTGTGGTGCTGAGTGGAGACATGGACCGCGTCATGGCAGCCCTGATTATCGCCACGGGTGCTGCAGCCATGGGCATGCAGGTAACCATGTTTTTTACCTTTTGGGGGTTGAATGCCATCCGGAAGGAAAATGTGAGTAGCTCTCCAAAGGATTGGCTCCGTCGAGCCTTTGGATGGCTGAATAAAGGGGGAGCCAGCCGCCTGCCTCTCTCACGATTTCATTTTGGAGGTCTCGGAACCACCATGATGAAAAAGGTCATGAAAGACAATCGCATGCCCGGCATACCCGAACTCATGGAAACCGCCAAAGACCTGGATGTGAAGATGATTGCCTGCACCACGACCCTGGGACTCATGGGCATTTCAAAGGATACGCTCATCGATGGAATTGACCAACTCGCCGGGGTGTCGACTTATTTGAATGAAGCCCGCCATGGGTCTGTGAATTTATTTATCTAAAGATTCCGAGGAAAAGGACGCTCGATTATGCAAGCCGATGTCAAACTCGATACCTTGGGCTATTTCTGTCCGATGCCCATCATTCTGACCTCAAAGAAAATCAAAGAACTCGTCCCAGGGCAAGTCCTGGAGGTCATTTCGGATGACGAAGGAATTAAAAAAGATATGCCCGCCTGGTGCGAAACAACCGGGCACGCCATGGTTGGGATGGAAGAAGAAGGTGCCGCCGATAAAAAAGTGTATAAAGCCTATGTCAAAAAGGCTTAGGCTCCCTGGCACAATCGTTTCCGCGTACAGTGACGTGCCCCCAGTGATTGTTCCAGTGTGCATACAGCTTTAAGCGCATTGGGGGAGCGATTATCCCCTGCCTGCAATCAATATCGTGATTCGGACTCGCTCACTCGTGTCCTCAGTTCATATCAACCCTGAAGAACGGGATGCCCTCAATGAAATCTATGACTACAATCCTTTGTTGTTTGACTTTGTCCTGAAACGAACCTTGCGCCATTCTGAAACCGGCGCAAGATTTCCACTTTCTATATTTATTCAACACCCAAACCTTCCCACCGGGTAGAAACAGGGCCCATGACATTGCACGACGAATCAACACAACCCTGTGTAGCCGGCAAAGAGACATGTTGGTTGTCTTCACACATGACATTTTCCTCCTGGATTGAGGCATACGTTGTATTTTTTGAATTCCAGAGCAGCTTGAGCTGGTGCTGGACAACCAAGCATACAATTCAAATCTCTCGTTCCCGCTTTGCAAACGTCGAAACTTTCATTTCACATCTTGCGTTTTCTGCAACAGCGGACGAACCCTGCGGGGGGATTTAAGAACTCCCCGGCATCGTGCCCGATTTTATTTCAAATTATTGAATCCGATCGAGACATTTCTCAAGCCAAAAGGCAGAGTTTGCAGGACAAAGCTGGGCGCTCAGGGATACATCGACAACCTCCCATTTCACATGCACCTTTGCCTCCCTGAGAGGAAGACCTTTCCGGAAAATTGTGCTAATCTTTACCTAAGACGGTACTGCAGTGCTCCCATCTCAACTAAAAAATCATTCGGTCTTAGTTTTAACTATACCGCGACCGATATAAGACAACACGGCATAGAACGGATTTCCCTGTCCATTTCTGGCCTCGTTTCTACAACGCAAAGGAGTCCTTCTGCGATGCTCTGGTGGCATTGGTCGATAATGGGCTTGGTATTCATAGGGCTGGAAATCCTCACTCTGGGAGGCCTCGGCAATTTTTATTTTCTGTTTTTCGGGGTGGCGGCTTTGATGGTGGGTGCCCTCACCTGGGTCAGCTTGACGGAAGCCGCCTGGATGCAATGGTTGTGTTTCGTGTTTTTCGGCATCCTGTCTCTCCTTGCCATGAGGAAACCGCTTCAAGGAACAGGCTTCACAAGGGAAAAGGATGAAGTTCCCGTGGATTCAATGGTCGGTGAGTTTGCCACTGTTCTGGAAAATCTGGACGCTCAACGCATAGGAAAGGTGGAACTCCACGGATCAAGCTGGACCGCCCGTAATGCCGGAACATCCACCATAGGCAAAGGAATGCAGGCCAAAGTGATTCGGGTTGAAGGGTTGACGCTCTGGATTCAAGCGGACCCGATCGCACAGGAGGAATCTCATGTCGGGTGAATTGCTGGTTACATTGGTTTTAGCCGGGCTCGCGTTTATTATTCTGGCAAAAACGGCTGTCGTGGTCCCACAACAGAGCGCCTATGTCGTTGAACGGTTAGGAAAGTATTCGTCAACCTTAAACGCCGGGCTCCACCTCCTTATCCCATTTTTAGATGTCATTCGATACAAACATACCTTGAAAGAAATGGCCCTGGACGTGCCCGAACAAATTTGTATTACCAGGGATAACGTGCAGGTGGGAGTCGACGGGGTCCTGTATATCAAAGTCTTAGATGCCGAACGAGCATCCTATGGTATTACCGATTACCGGTTCGCCATTTCTCAACTGGCCCAAACCACTCTTCGAAGTGAGATCGGGAAAATTGACCTGGATAAAACCTTTGAAGAACGGACCACGATCAACATCTCCGTCGTGAACGAACTAGACAAAGCTTCTTCCCCTTGGGGCGCCAAAGTTCTTCGGTACGAAATTCGTAATATCAACCCGCCCAAAGACGTGCTCAGCGCCATGGAAAAACAAATGCGGGCGGAACGGGAAAAGCGCGCGGTGGTCCTGGCGTCCGAAGGACAACGGGATGCGGCCATTAACGAAGCCGAGGGGGACAAGCAGCAAGTCATCAAAGCCTCAGAAGCGAAGCGACAGCAACAAATCAATGAAGCCGAAGGAGAAGCTTCGGCCATTCTCGCGATTGCGACGGCCACGGCTGAGGGTATTCGAAAGGTCGCCGAAGCGATTCAACTCCCCGGCGGATATGAGGCCGTTCAACTTCGGGTGGCGGAACAATATATCGGAGAGTTTGGTGAATTGGCGAAAGCCAGTAACACCCTCGTGCTCCCGGCCTCCGTATCCGATGTGGGCTCGATGATTGCACTGGCCATGAATGTCATTAATCAAAAATCAACAGCTGCCCCAAAGCTTTCATAACGAATCACCGAGTCGGCCTCATCCGATGGGGCCATTCGTTATTGTGAGTCTGAATAGCTTCCCTGACAGGCTCAGGGAAATTTCATCCTGTTTCTCCGCGTATGACTCCACATTCATGGGCCCCTCCCAGTTGACTACCCATCAGGCTTACGCCATGATGGCTCGCTTGTATGCTGAACCTGTCATTTTTTCAACCACCAACGATGCTAAGGAGTCAGGGCATGAAGACGCCTTATATGCTAAATCTCGTGTCTCTGATTGTATTTCCGACGCTCACCTATGCAAGCTCCTATGCCCCCCTGGCCGATTTTTCCGCAGTGAGCAAGAACCCTCAATGCCGACTCACTTCCATGCAGGAATCATTTCTCAATAACTGGACGCCCCCAGCACAATTTTTCATGGTCCCCTCATATCCGAATGCCGTCTTAGCCAGTGCCATGCCCAGCGGAAATGCACAAATTCATGGACAGGCTTACCAGACAATTCCTTCAGCGGTACTCCTCACCCCTGATCCCCCTGAAAAAATTCTGGAATTTTACAAGAGTAATTTAGGCGAAAACTGGTTTCACGCAGAAGATATCGGCATATTCTATCTCTATCGCCTGCCACACCCTGTGGCGTCGGGCGAGGCACTCACCCGGCAACTCATGAGCAAGCCGGGGTCCATTCCCAATATTGCCATCGATACGCAACTGAGCCCCTGCGATCAGGCGATTGGACAAGGCGCACGGACTCGCATTACCGTGGTTTCTCCACCACGGTAACCGCGCTGGATTGCAGATTCCTGTGCGCTTGGTTTCCCGTTACTCCAAGATAAACTCTCGGAATGCCAGAGGAACCCCATATGCGGAATCGGTCCGATGGCGCACGAAGGTCCACTGAGTATCGCCTCCATCAAGAACGATCTGTTCCCCAACTTTTGGGTTCTTCCCCTGCTGGATCAGATGGCCCGCAACCTTGAGCACAGTGTCTTTCACCTCTCGACCCGATAAGCCCATGGGTTGAAAGGTTTCGATTTCATCCAAGCCAAATTTCGTCAGGCCCCTGGTATGGAACCACATGCGCGCCCGCGCCACATCATCACGATGTTCAACCTGAATGTGATCGGAAATGCGAAAGACCTCCAAATCCCGATCACGCCAATCCGAAGGGTTGAGATACACTCCCGTCGCAACATCATAGGTCGTTCCGTCGGTGAGTAAGGTCACTCCCCTCGCCATTCTGGCCACATGCAACTGGGCATCCCGGCGATCGATCGCCGGATTGGTCGGAGAGAATAGGAGCGCCAATTGAGTTTGTTCCCACTGTAAGCGACCTTGCCACTGTTCCAATATCGCCGTTGAAGGCTCTATATTGACTTCGACCGTCCACTGGGTGTGTGCCGCCTCAAAATAATGGTATCCGGTCGAGGTGAGAAACCGTATGCGCAGTGGACCGCCATACGCTTCATCGAACCAGGCAGCGATATACCCTGGCGGAGGCGGTTCTCCGTGAGTCCATCCAACAAGGAACGCCGGCAGGGCTTGAGAACCCGGTTTCTTTTTTTTAATTTTTTTCATGGGTTCGACAAACGAGAAGTCTGACAAGCACGTAAGGAATGATGAACAACACGAGTAAGCGCTGAGAAACAATCTCAGGGACTAGCCTACCCCAACGATTACCGCTTGGCTTCTTCAGGCGGCCAGTCCAATTCCTCCTGTCGCCCGCAGAAAAAACATGTGATGCGATAGCGGGCCCGACGACGTGGATTGGGCAACGAATGAAAATCCACCGGTGCCTGGTCATAGGGGCAAACCGGTTCCAAATGCAGAAGGTGCTCCTCTGTAATTTCCATCAAAGACCCTTCGTCCCACGGCGGATCTACTTGTTCCTCACCGGTTATCGTGTCTTGCCAACCGCATTGTTCACAGCACAATCCAAACGATTTCACCCGATCAGTGGACTGTGAACGCTCTTCCACAGCCACAGAGCCAGAACAATTCGGGGTAGGACACGTCATGGGTTGTTTATGGAGGGCGTGAATAAATGCTTCGGGCGCCTTGACCATTTTCATGTTATCTCTCCTTCTTCACACACGTGACGTCATCGATTCTCTCTTCAAGAGACCAGCAGCATCCTGATTGATCAACCAGACCATGTGACCTCCCGGAGGATTCACGACTTGGGCGGGATAGCGAGCAGGATCAGCTGGCCCTTCCAACACAACCTGCAGCGCGGTCGCTTTATCCACTCCACTGACCAAAAAGACCACGTGCTTCGCCGCATTAAGTACCGGTGGGGTCAACGTCACCCGATGAGTCTGTAATTTCTCAACCCATGGAGCCGATACCAGTTTTTGGGACTCTGTCACAGCTGAGGTCCCAGGAAACAATGAGGCCGTATGCCCATCCGGCCCCATACCCAATAAGATCAGGTCGAACTGTGGAATCTCTCTCGATGATAGGTTGAATTGTTCCCGCAAGACGGTTTCATATCGTGCGGCCGCTTCACCGGCTAGGACTTCTCCTTCAATCCGAAACACCTGATTAGAGGGGATAGGTACATGAGATAATAACGACTCTTTAGCCATGCGGAAATTACTCTCTTGATGATCCGGGGGGACTGTACGTTCATCTCCCCAAAAAACACGAAGATGGGCCCAGGGTATCTGAGTCCGGTAAGGGTCACCGGTCAAAAGCCGGTACAAGCCCCGAGGGGTAGACCCGCCCGCCAAAGCCACACGACATTCACGACCGGCGTCCCGACAGTCCAACATCACCTGCATCACTTCCTTGGCAGCCGCCACAAACAACTCCTCGATGGTTGGTGTAATGATAATCGTCCGAGACAATTCAGCCTCCTACGCACAAAGGGCGAGCAAACAACCTAAAGAAGAAAAACCCGTTTGGAAACAAATAGTCACGACGAGGGTCTCCTCAGCCTAGACCAATGGAACAGCTTGAGAGCCCTTAGCAATCCGTATAATCATAATCTTCCAGCTTGCCTTCTTTATCAAAATCTAAATTAATATGACATTGATTCGGGGAAAAATTAAAGTACGGAAATCGCGACTCACCTCCGGAAATACGTGAATACACCCAGCTTTCTCCTCCAAAAAAACGAGCGGATTTCCCACTCGGCTTTCCCCAGTTTTCCTCAAACCAGGCCTTGTCTTTTCCTTCAAATTTGGCGGGGTCAAGGGAGGCATCCAAGTACGGATTCCCTCCACAACCAGCACACAGCAACCCGAACAGACCTATCAATAAATATTTGTGGCCCACACCCGTCTCCTTCCCCAACAATGGATGAAAATGCAAACCGCTATCTACTCTATGAAAATTCTAGCCTTCGATCCCCTACCAGTCAAACGACGTTATCCATTAACATAATGCATGCCTCCGTCTTTTTCATCCCCGAATGGTAGGACCGCATGAGGTTCCCGCATGCCAAGGGTACTAGCACTCCCTCCCAGAGGATACACGTCTGACAGGCTCTCAGTGACATTTTCCTTGGGTAAGAAAATTTGTACAAGACCAAGGTGTGGATTACAATAGGACACGTGACAACTCAGACCACACCAGCTCATACAAAAAAAGGGGATCTAATATGAAGCTCTATCTCGATACCGGAAGTGTCAAAGAGATTCGTGAAGCGGCCAGTTATGGCCTGGTAGATGGCATCACCACAAACCCTTCGCTTGTCTCAAAAGAAGGACGTGATTTCAAGGAGCTACTCCTGGAAATTTGCGGAATTGTCGACGGACCAATCAGTGCGGAAGTGGTCAGCGTTGAAGCCGCAGCCATGGTGAAGGAAGGAAAAGAATTAGCCAAGATTCACAAAAATATCGTGGTGAAATGTCCGCTCATTCCGGAAGGGCTTAAAGCCACAAAGCAATTGTCCAGCGAAGGAATCCGGGTCAACGTCACCTTGTGTTTCTCTCCAACTCAAGCCTTGTTGGCCGCCAAGGCGGGGGCATGGTGCGTCTCGCCATTCATTGGCCGACTGGACGATATCAGTTCAAATGGCATGGAGCTCATTCGGCAAATTCTGACTATCTATGAAAACTATAATTTTACCACACAGGTTCTCGTCGCTAGCGTTCGGCACCCCCAACATGTCGTTGAAGCGGCTCTCACCGGCGGCCATATTTGCACAATGCCCTACGGCGTATTTCAACAACTCGTCAAACATCCGTTGACAGATAATGGTTTACAAAAATTTCTCTCGGATTGGGAAGCCCGAACCTCCCAAAAAGGCTAATCGATCCATCATGGCTCAAGCAACTTGAGAACTTCACGTCAATGCGATGAGTTCGCGAACGGTTCTGAATATCCCGTGAAACATCGGGCGCGTAAGTGTACCCGTAAAGGTATTTTGCTGACTGGGATGGTAAGAACCGACCAAGGTCACTCCCCAGGTTAAGGCATATTGGGCTCCATGGCTGAATTTCGGTCGGGGAGAAGGTACCGGTCTACCCATGGTCTGGCAGGTTCGCAAATATTCATCAAAAGCGATCTTCCCAAGCGCCACGACGACCTTGACCCGCCGCAATAAGCGTAATTCTTCCTGCAAATAGGGACGGCAGGCCGCAAATTCTGCTTTTGTGGGTTTATTGGCCGGAGGGGCACAGCGTACCACCGCCGCGACATAACAATCGTTCAGCGTGAGCCCATCCCCCCGATGGGTCGAATCCGGCTGGTTGGCAAATCCGAACGCATGCAGTGCTTCATACAGCCAGTCTCCGCTCCGATCACCGGTAAACACGCGTCCCGTGCGGTTTCCTCCATGGGCCGCAGGTGCCAAGCCTACCACGAAGACCTGAGCTTTGGAATCGCCGAAACCTGAAATAGGCCGTCCCCAATATTCCCAATCCCGAAAACGTTTGACCTTTTCCTTAGCAATGGCTTGACGATAGGTGGTCAAACGTTGACAGGTCGTACAGTCCGTAATGGTGTTCTGAAGAAGCGTGAACGATTTCATTCTACAGTAATCGTATCATAGACAGGCACGAATCAGTCCAACCTCGGGAAATCTGGACCAATTCGCACATTCCCCCATCCGATTTCCAAATGTTCCTTTCTTTATCCCGACAATTCAGTCGTCTTGACATTGTCATTCATGAAAGGCAGGCTATAAGGGTAGAAGGAGGGGTCATTCCGTTCCGAGTATCCCTTCTTCATCAGGTTGACGGTATGAACGGTACATACCGGGTTACTGTTTATGCCTGAACTCCTTCGATATTGGAATAGCATTGATGCTCACTCGGCCGGATCCGACCCCCATGAGATCCTCAGGAACACCTTCCTCTTCTCACTCCTTAATCGAACTTCGTCGTCAACAGGTGCATCAACTGTTTTCCCTGGTCCCGATGGCCATTCTGGCCTCCATCATTAATTGTGGGCTGGTTGCATTTATTCTCATGGATGTCATTCCGCCCAAGATCGTGTCGGAATGGATCATCGGGATTGTGGGGATTAACGTTCTCTGGTCAGGCTTGGTCCTGGCCTATCGCCGCGCATCGAAACCCCTGTTACACCCAAGA
Source organism: Nitrospira sp. (assembly GCA_020430245.1). Lineage (GTDB taxonomy): Bacteria > Nitrospirota > Nitrospiria > Nitrospirales > UBA8639 > Nitrospira_E. The sequence continues at coordinate 4,403 of JAGQKG010000061.1, read as the reverse complement.
ACATGGATGGCCTGGTTTGTTGCCGGCAATTGTGCCTCCGGACTGATCTGGGGCATGGCTGGCATTGCACTGTACCCCCCTTCTTCACCAAGCCACCAAATGTTTTTAGCCTTGGTGCTGGGAGGAATGGCGGCAGGCTCAACGGCTGTCCATGCCGCCTATTTTCCTGCTTTTTTGGCCTACAGTTTTCCCACAACATTACCACTCACCTATCAATTTTTCGCCCAGGGTGACCCTCCCCATCAAGCCGTGGGCATCATGGGGTTCACCTTTCTCGCGGTGCTTACAGTCACCGCCTACCGAAATTTTTTCATGGTAAAAAACACTCTCACCCTAGAAAAAGAGAATTTTCAATTAATCAACCAATTAAAACAAGCCCACTCCCAAGCTAAAACGCTCAATCATTCATTAAGCAAAGAAATCACAACCCGCATAGAAATCGAAAAGGAACTTCTTCATCACAAAGAACACCTTGAATCTCTTATGGGAATTCGGACTGCCGATTTGCAACAATCCGAAGCCCGGTATCGAATGGTGGTGGAAAGAATTTCCGATGTCATTTGGGTCATGGACCTGGAGGGAACGAAATTTACCTACATCAGTCCCTCTTTGGAACGGTTGTTGGGGTATTCTGGTCAGGACCTTGACACGCTTTCGCCAGAAACTATTCTCACGCCCGATTCCATAGTCACTCTAAGGGAAGCCATCAACCAGGCACGCGCCAATCACCAATTCCACACCTATGAGCCAAATCAGTCGTTCTTGTTAGTCTTGGAACATCAACATCACAATGGCTCTCCAGTCTGGGCGGAAGTGCGAGGAAGCCTCCTGCTCGACAAAAGCAATCTCCCCATAGGCATTACGGGAGTCACAAGAGATGTGACCGAACGCAAAAAGATTGAAGAGGAAAAGCAGCGACTGGAAGCCCAATTGCTTCGTTCTCAAAAATTGGAATCGGTGGGGAATCTCGCTGGAGGCATCGCCCATGATTTCAATAATTTTCTGACGACGATCCTGGGGAATATTACTCTGACCAAACAAATCCTGCCTTTTTCCAAGGAACACCAGTCCTACTTAGAACGAGCTGAACGTGCGGCTCTCCACGCCAAACACCTCACGCACCAATTGCTTACATTCTCGAAGGGCGGCGATCCCATTAAACAACCGGTGGTCTTATCCGAGTTGATCAAGGAATCTTCCGAACTGGCTCTTTCCGGGTCATCGCTTATTTGTCAAACGTGGGCTGATCCAAACCTATGGGTCGTTGAAGCCGACCCAGGGCAAATCAATCAGGTAATGCAAAATCTCCTCATGAATGCCATCCATGCGATGCCTCATGGAGGTTCCATCACTATTCGCGCCGAAAACATCCAACTTTCTGATCCGGACAGCAGCAGTCCTCTCCCTCTTCCTGACGGCCCGTATGTGAAAGTTACCGTTACCGACGAAGGGATCGGTATCACCGAAGATCATTTGCCAAAAATATTTGAACCATATTTTACGACAAAGTCCGCGGGACATGGGTTGGGCTTGGCTTCCACCTATGCCATTATAAAAAAACATGCCGGCCATGTGGCCGTGGACTCCCAGATCGGTAGAGGCACCACCTTCACACTCTACTTTCCTGCTTCTCCCAAGAACACCTCATCACCCAAATCCTTAAACCTGGGCATACGTCGGGGACAAGGAAAAATTTTAGTCATGGATGATGAAGAGTCTATTCGAGTCATGGCACGAGAAATGTTGTCGCATTGTGGATACGAAGTGATGATAGCAAAGGATGGAGAGGAAGCACTGGACCTCTATCAACAAGCCATGGAGACGCACACGCCTTTTCTCTTAGTGATCTTAGACTTAACGGTTCCGGGAAAACTTGGCGGCATGGGCACCTTGGCACGGTTGCAACAACTTGACCCACAGGTCAAGGCCCTCGTCTCCAGTGGATATTCAAATGATCCGATCATGGCCAATTATGCTTCCCATGGATTCGTCGGGGTGATTACCAAGCCCTATTCGCTGATCGAACTGAGCAACATGGTTCACCAAAGACTCTGGCGTCAGTCTCCCCTCGGAACCGGACAAACCCCTTCCGACCCACCAGGGCAAATGTCCGCTTTTTTCCCTTCCCCTAACTAGTTGTGCTGGGTCTCTTCCTTCAATACTCTCGGCGAAAAACCCAACTCCCTCCACCTCTTCAGAAAGCCCAGCCCTTGTTTTGCCTAAGAGTGCAGAAGTGGACCTCGCATAACTCAGACTCTTTTCTATCGCCAATATGGTACATTACAGAGGATTTTTCTCCAAAAAATATTTACTCCCTTCACAATTATGGCTTGATCAACCACCTCCATGTCATTGCCACCCCTCAATACAACACGCGCCATCATTCAACATGCCAATCGAGATACGAAACGAATTCTGAAATCCCTCCTTAGTGCGGGGCTGAATGCCTGCGATCCCGCTCGAGCCATCGCAAACACCCTTCATCTCACGAAGAACCGACTTCAGGTTCATGATCTCCACTACGATCTGACTCGCTATGGTCGCATCGTCTGCGTCGGAGCTGGAAAAGCCTCTGCACGGATGGCCAGAGCACTGGAACAGATGCTCGGAAATCGACTTGAAGGTGGAATGCTCATTGTCCCGGACGGACATGGTGTTCCCTGCGACAAGGTTCGCATGTTTGAAGCCGCACATCCAGCACCGGACGGACGAGGAGTCAAAGCCACGAAACAACTCCTGGCCCTGACTCAATCCCTTTCTCAACGTGACTTGTTGATTGTTCTACTTTCAGGTGGAGCTTCAAGCCTGCTCTGTGCGCCATCAATCGGCCTCACCTTAGCTGACAAACGACGGACCACACAGTTGCTTCTACGATCCGGAGCCACCATTCATGAGATAAATGTTGTCCGAAAACATCTGTCGGCCATCAAAGGCGGACAATTAGCCCAAGCCACTTCGGCGACTATCCTGACCTTAATAATGTCCGATGTTTTAGGAGATGACCTAGCCACCATTGGATCCGGCCCGACGGTCACAGATCCCTCCACTTTCCAGGATGCCATAGATATTCTTCAACAGTATTCGATTTGGCGCAAAGTGTCTGAACCCGTACAACGCCACTTGCAACAAGCGCTTTCCAAGCCAATTCCGGCACGATTGAAGGCAACCAGACAACAGGCCTTACGAAACCGGCATATTGTTCTTGCCAACAACCGCCAGGCCCTCGAAGGCGTAGCCAAAACTGCCAAGCTGTTAGGACTCAAACCCCTCATTCTCCCCTACCCCTTACAGGGAGAAGCAAAGGAGATCGGCAGCATTCTGGGAGGTTTAGCCAGGGACCTCGTCGAATTCGGTAACCCGGTTCATCCACCAGTCTGCCTCATCGCCGGGGGAGAACCGACGGTCACCGTCCATGGAAAAGGCCGAGGTGGGCGGGCACAGGAATGCGTCCTGGCCGCAGCCCAGGAACTGGCTGGACTCACGAATGTGTTTGTGGCAGGGTTTGGCACTGACGGAACCGATGGACCAACCGATGCGGCCGGTGCCGTCGTCGATGGGAAAACCATTCTGCGGGCCAAGAAGCAAGGCCTTTCAATTGAACAGGCGCTTCATGAACATGACAGCTATACGTTCTTCCAACAGATTGGTGGCCACATCGTGACCGGCCAGACCGGCACGAACGTGAACGACATTTATTTGATAATCGCGACTTAATTTGAAAACAATCGTTTCGGCTCTTTTGAAAAAAGAGCGTGAAAGGAGGTCGAGAGCATTGAACGACGCACAACGCATGGTCCAAGAATTTCACACGCAATTCGATATTCACGTGTCTCCTACTCCCTCAATCCCTGATGAACCCACCCGAATCCTTCGGAAACGTCTCATCCAGGAAGAATTCGACGAACTCCAGGAAGCGATGCAGGAAAAAGACTTACCGTCTATTGCCAAGGAACTTGCGGATTTGCTGTATGTCGTCTATGGCACCGCCGTTTCCCTTGGCATTGACATGGAGCCGGTCTTCCAAGAAGTCCATCGTTCGAACATGAGCAAAGTCGGCGGCCACAAACGGGAAGACGGTAAATGGGTCAAACCCTCAACGTATTCTCCTGCGGCTCTTGATAAGATTTTAGAAGGTCAAACTGTTTCCCAAGAAAATTTCCAGCACAAAGGGAAAAATTGATAAGGAAACCAAGCAAATTCTTTCTCCAACAGTAGGAATTCGAAGGTATAGAAAAATAAAATCACTGCAATTGAAACGCTTGGCATCCACACCGGCTCAGCGCATCGCCTAGCTGGAAGAAGCGTTGGAATTTTCGTATCGCACAGGTGCTCTCAAACCAAAATTGCCGGAATAGATAAGGCCTGAAGAAGACATGAAAAGTGGGTCAAACACCGCTCCCTAT
>JAGQKG010000060.1 GCA_020430245.1 Nitrospira sp. | reverse complement strand
CCCAAGCGGCCGCCCCTGGCTTCCAGGGCGTAGAGTAGGGTGGTCAGCATCCGTGCGCCCGTGGCTCCGATAGGATGGCCAAGAGCTACGGCACCTCCGTTCACATTCACTTTTGCCGGGTCCAGGTTGAGTTCCCGATTAATCGCGAGCGACACCGAGCTAAAGGCCTCATTGATTTCAAACAGGTCGATTTGATCGATCGAGAGAGCTGTCTTCTTCAAAACGGTTTGGATGGCCTGAACCGGGGCAATGGTGAACCACTCCGGCGCTAACGCGGCGCCGGCATACCCGACAATTCTGGCGAGTGGCTTGATGCGGTGACGTGTAGCCTCCTGCTCTTCCATGAGGACGAGCGTTGCTGCCCCGTCATTGCATGATGGGGAATTGCCGACCGTCAAGACGCCATCTTCTTTAAACACCGGTTTCAGGCTGGCGAGTTTTTCAAGATCCACGCGATTCGGTTCTTCATCGTCGGTGATGAGAAGGGGGCCACCTTTTTTTTGAGGCACTTCGACGGGAACAATTTCCCGTTTAAATGCGCCCGTTGCGATCGCCATTCGGGCCCGGCGATAGCTTTCGATGGTGAAATCGTCCAGGGCTTGCCGGCTGAGGTGATACTTGGATGCGCAGAGTTCCCCACCCTGACCCATGTGGAAATCGTTATAAACGTCCCAAAGGCCATCTTTGATCAGGCTATCGATGAGCTCCCCATGGCCAAGCCGGTAGCCCTGCCTGGCCCTGGTCAAGAGATAGGGGGCGCCGCTCATGCTTTCCATGCCTCCGGCAACCAGAATATGGGCTTCGCCCAACTTGATGGCTTGAGTCGCCATGATGATGGCCATGAGACTTGACCCGCATACCTTGTTGATGGTGGTTGCGCCAACCGAGTCGGGCAGACCGGCTCCGAGAGCGGCCTGGCGGGCGGGTGCCTGTCCGAGTCCGGCAGCCAGTACACATCCCATGTAGACCTCATCCACCAATGCCCCTGACAGGTGAATGCGGCGTAAGCTTTCCGCAATCGCCAGGCTTCCGAGTTTGGTGGCAGAAACCGGGCTGAAGACTCCCTGAAAACTTCCCATGGGAGTGCGGACCGCACTCACAATGACCGCCTGCTTGGCTTCACTCATCGGGGTATCTCCCATGCCGGTTGTTCCAGCACCGATTTGACCTTGAGCATAAACTGATCGGCCGTGGCCCCATCGATTGCCCGATGGTCGAAGGAAAGGCTCAGGTAAGCCATGTGACGAATGCCAATGGTTTCGTTGATGACCACTGCTCGTCGCTGAACAGCTCCGACTCCGAGAATCGCGATTTGCGGTTGGTTGATGATCGGGGTGCTAAAGAGGCTCCCGGTGCCCCCATGGTTGGTAATCGTGAAGGTCCCACCCTGGACCTCTTCCGGCCGGAGCTGTTTGCTTCGGGCGCGTTGGGAAAGGTCGGCGACCTCTTTCCCAATTTGCAAAAGGTCCTTTTGATCGGCATTAAGCAGGACCGGTACCAATAATCCTTCATCTACGGCAACAGCCACACCGATATGCATGGCATGCTTAACCACAAGGCCCTTTTTAGACCAGGAGGAATTGAGAATGGGATATGCCGCAATTCCCTCTGTGACGGCTTTGATCACAAAGGGGAGGTAGGTGAGATTCAAGTCCTTTCTGGCTTGTTCTACTGAAGTGAAGTCGGCCTCAAAAAATGTCACTACATGGGCTGCGGTCTGCCGGCTTCTCACCATTCGTTCGGCAATTGTTCGTCGCATAGGACTCAAGGGAACCAGGTCTTCTCCTAAAGCTGATTCTGGCGATGCGGCCTGCACCGCTGGAGAATCTTTGGTCTTTTCTTTAAGGAGAGCCTGCTTGTCTAGAAATTCCAGAATGTCCTTTTTAGTAATCCGCCCATTCATGCCGGTTCCCGTGATGCGGCTGAGATCTACCTGATATTTTGTGGCCAGATCACGAACCGCAGGTGAAAGGAGATCAGGCGTTCCGGAAACCGACGACTGAACGGGATCAACAGACTTTTGATAGCGGGGTGATTGTCCTTCGTGAGCACCATTTCCCGATTCCGAATGATAATCGAGTCGTGCGAGAAGGGTGCCTACAGGGACAGTTTCTCCTTCCTGGATAAGAATTTCCGATAAGGAACCTGTCGCCGGCGAAGGAATATCCAGGGCCACTTTATCGGTTTCCACTTCTAAGAGGGATTCATCCTTTTGCACGTGTCCCCCCAGCGGAATCAGCCATTTTACGATGGTGCCTTCCGCAATACTTTCACCTAACTGCGGCATGACAATGTCGGTGGTCATGAATGTCTCCACGCGTTGTTAATACGCTGCCAATTGTCTGGCGGCGATGATCACGTCATTCGTCTTGGGAAGAAAGAATTCCTCCAATGGCGGACTATACGGGACAGGAATGTCGGGGGCGGCGATTCGCATAATCGGCGCATCAAGAGCGTTGAAGCATTCTTCAGCAAGAATCGCCGCAATTTCCCCGCCGATTCCCCCGGTTTTCGTGTCTTCGTGAAGAATGATCACTTTCCCTGTTTTGCGAACCGAGTCCTTGAGGGTGCCGGTATCCAGGGGACTTAGCGTTCGAAGGTCCACCACTTCCATGTCGATGCCTTCCTGATCTAAGGTTTCAGCGGCTTCCAATGCCACATGGACCATGGCTCCATAGGTGATGATCGAAAGATCGCGCCCTGTCCGCTTGATCTCGGCTTCACCAATGGGGACGATGAAATCTTCGATGGGAAGAATGTCCTTGATCCGGCGATACAAAAACTTATGCTCGAAATAAATGACAGGGTTAGGATCCCGGATGGCGGCTTTCAAGAGGCCCTTGGCATCATACGCAGTTGAGGGCGCCACAAGTTTCAGTCCGGGGGTATGAAAGAACCAGGCTTCAGGACAAATGGAGTGAAACGGACCTCCATGTGTTCCTCCCCCGTAAGGAGCGCGAATAACCAGAGGTACCTCTGCCCCCCAGCGGTAATGATTTTTGGCGGCCATTTCGGTAATTTGATCGAACGCACAGGAAATAAAATCGGCAAACTGCATTTCGACAACCGGTCTCATGCCCATCATTGCGGCTCCGATCGCGGCTCCGACAATGCCGGACTCCGACAGGGGTGTATCAAGGACTTTCCATTGACCATACCTCTGCTGAAATCCCTCGGTGACACGGAAGGCTCCCCCGTAAGGGCCGATATCTTCTCCCATGAGGAAGACTCTCTCATCCTGGCTCATTTCTTCATCCAGAGCTTGCGAAATCGCCTCAAGATAAGTCACGTCATGTGCGATGGTGGATGTGGTCATATCAGCACCTCTATGTGATTGGCGGCAAAGACGCCTTCAAGAGCCTCGGGACCTTCGGGGAGCGGGCTGTGTTCGGCGAATTCCAGGCCAGCCTCAATTTCCTTGTCAACTTTCATCTTGGTCTCATGGAAGTCGGATTCATCGGCATATCCCGATTCCTTCAGCATGCGCTCCGCCTTCAGAATGGGATCTTTTTTCTTCCACTCTTCCAGCAGTTCCCGAGGCACATACTTGGCGGAGTCATGCTCTGAATGTCCATGCATGCGCATGGTTTTACATTCGATAAAGGTAGGTCCCTCTCCGGCCCTGGCACGTTGAAAGGCCCGTTTCGCCGTCAGATACACGGATGCGACATCGTTGCCGTCCACAATTTCACCGGGTATGGCATAGGCTTTTGCGCGTTCGACGACATCTTTGATGGCCATCTGATGGTGAAGAGGCGTAGAGTAGGCGTATTGGTTGTTATTGCAGAAGAAGACGACTGGGAGCCTGAGCACTGAAGCGAAGTTCAGAGCCTCATGGAAATCTCCGCGACTGGTGCCTCCATCTCCCGTATTCGTCGCCACGATGCGGGATTCACCGCGGATCTTGAATGCCAGGGCGGCTCCGGTGGCAACGGGGAGATTGTCGGCCAAATGACTGACAAAGGCGAAAATTCCGCGTTTCAGATCGCCCATATGCACATTGCCGTCCTTTCCCTTGGTGGGTCCGGTGCGTTTGCCCAGATATTGCGCCAGGACTTCTCCGGGCGTAATGCCTCGAACCAGGAAAGCGCCCATGTCCCGGTGAAAGGGGGCGATGATATCCTCTGTTTGCAGGGCAGAGGCATACCCCACAGAAATGGCCTCCATTCCATGGCTGGTATAGACACCACCGACGATACGGCCCTGACGATAGAGGGTGGCCACCCGTTCTTCCAGGGCCCGGGTCAGCCGGAGATAATAATAGAGGTGGAGAAATTCATTCTGTGAAATCTCCATGGGCACGCTCCTTCCGTCTAAACATTGATAATGATTTCTCCCTGTGATTGTGTGAGGTCATGCATCTGTTCTCCTAATCAGAAATGCTATGTTCCAACTCTCTGAGGTTGTGGCGAGCCATCTGGAAACGATTTAAATTGAATATCACGATACGGTGCGAATACCGGGCTCAATCGGGACTTTAACTCCAAGCGTTTAGGTTTCCCTGTGGTCGTAAAAGGTACTTCCTCCCCAAAGACGATGACTTTCGGACATTTCGTAAAGGGCAACGCTTTTCTGCACCATGTGACCATCTCATTTTCGGAAGGTTTCGGCTGGTCCTCTTTAAGAACAAGATATCCGGCAATTTCTTCTCCGTAGAAACGGTTGTCAAATGACACCGCCATGCCGAATTTGACGGAAGGATGGCTTCTGATCACCTCATCAATTTCCAAAGGCGAAATATTCACGCCGCCCCGAATGATCAGTTCTTTCATTCGCCCGGATATGAAATAAAACGGACGACCTGTTTCATCCCTCATGAAGAACCCCTCATCTCCGGATCGGAACCATCCCCATTGAAAACTCTCCTGATTCGCATCAGGCCGTTTGAGATATCCGGAGCAGACGGTTTGTCCGCTTATACATATTTCTCCCTTCTCTCCTTCTGCCACCGGCTGTCCCTGGGGATTCAGGATGTCCATATCGTTATACGGAATCGGGACCCCAATCGATGGGTAGTCAAAATCCTCGAGCCAATGACTGTGCTCCTGTTTGGATAGATCGATGGGCAAAAAGCTCGAATAGCAGGTGGTTTCGGACAGGCCGTAACCATGGCGAATAGGAAATTGAAATTGCTGTTCAAAACGTGAGGCCGTATCTTTCAAGAGGGGACCTGCGCCACAAATGACTCCCCGAAAATGGTCCAAGCAATATTTGCTGATATCCGTGGCCCCTTCCAACAGGAACTCCAGAATGGTGGGGACCACGCTCACACAGTTGACTCCTTCATCCTGGACACGGCTCCAAAATTGTGACTGACGAAACCTTCGATTGAGAACAGAAGTGCCCTTTCCATACATGGGAGTCAGAAGCGTGACGACAATACCGTTCACATGATGGATCGGTAACACGCACATGAGGCAATGACCTTTTTCCAAGCTGTGCCATCTGGCAATGCCGTGGGCGTCGACGAGAAGATTTTCGACCGTTAATACCACGCCTTTTGGCGGACCGGTCGTTCCGGAGGTATATACGATCAGCGCTTCATCAGAGAGGCCGCCTTGCTCGGCCGGTTTCAGGCTTTTCGGCCTCGCAGGTCTGGGGTGACCCATCATTTCCAATAAAGGAACAGTGCCATTACCGAGTGAGACGAGATGTCGAAGATTCGGAAGTTGATTCCGGATATCCTGAATCGCATCGTATTCTGTTTCCCAGCAGAAGGCCACGCAGGACTCGGAATGTTCCAAAATGTAAAGACGTCGATTGTCGGATTCATTGATATCAATGGGCACCACCACCGCACCCAGAACCCATGCGGCAAAGTAGATCGCTACGGTGTAGTCATGATTGAACAGCAAGATGGCGATGCGATCCCCCCGGTGGATCCCGAGGTGCTCACGCATGAAGGTGACTATACGACCGACGACATCGCCGAACTCCCCATAGGTATAGGTTCGAACCATTCGGGTATCGTCCAGATACGTCAAGTATTTGTCGTGAAGGAGTTCCCGATCAGTTACCCGTTGGTGGAAAAATTCAGCAAAAGAAGAAAAGGGAAGCTGAAGTTGCGGGCGTCTGATCTGGTGTGCCTGTTTGATGTGAAGATTACCGTGTATGGTGTCCAACATTACCAGCCTCATCTCTCGCCTAACGGAAAAGGCACGGAGTATCCATTTACATTACTTAAAGGCCCTGGGTGGTTGACTCATCGAATACCTCCAAGTGTCATCCGTTCTTGGCGTGGATTGGTATTGAAGCGGGTAGAGGGCATGATCGACCGTTGATGCTCAAGACCCATCCAAAATCCTTCAAGAAAGTCGAGGACTTGTTGGACGCCACCGTGAAATTCTTGTCGTTCGTGAGATGAGAGATTCCCATGATCTGAGGAATGTTCTTCCAGCGCGGCGACCGCGTGCACCATAGCTTCTTCGTGCGCAGACTCCAATTCACGATGAAACGTAAAATATCTCAGATCCAGGCCAGGGTTTCGTTCTCGGCGAATGGACTGCAAACCGGGAATCAGGTGGTCCCACATGGTGATGGCCATATTTTCCAGACCAAAGGAGGCGCCTAAAGCCTGCTCGTGGTTTCCACTGCTGTACAGCGACTCCAGCCCCCCGATGTAAGCTTGGGTGGAGGGCATCATAGGAGTGGTAAGGGCTTGGTGGATGTCGATGTCGAGGGAACGCAGGAAATGGCGATAAAGCAACTCATGTCTGTTTTCGGGTTGGCCATCCCCTAATTCGGAATACAAGACTCTCGTTAATTCATGAGCGACGGACTCATCCTCCGTATTGACCAGTTGCGCGACAAGAATTTTGGGAAAGAATCGGGCAAAGTTATAAAACTCCACCGCAAAATCAGAGAGTTCGTCGTCGGAAGCCAACCCTTGCCGAAACCAGTTCAGGTAGGAGTTATTGATGGCGCCATGGTGAAGAACCAATTCTCGCATTTCCCGGAAAAATTTTGACATGATGGTCTCCTTATTCGGAGTCTAAAAATCCAAGGGTTAAGCAAGGAAAGGGGGGCATTTGAAAATTTTCAGTTAAATAATAAAATATTATTATCATAATAAAGCTTTTGCGGATAACAAGCAATGACTGTGGTGTTGTATTTATTTTTAAATGTCATTTAAAGTTTGGAAATTTAAAGATTGCAAAAATTTATTTTTTAATGTTAAATTATAATTAAAATAGTTTAGCGAGGCTCATGGAGGGCCGGGGATCCTAAGGTCAATGGTAAGCCTTCAGAAGTCGTTACGATTTTCTGATGTGGAAGGAGTCTCCAATGGGTGACACGGTTGGAATCGATCACATTACGCTTTGTGTGAATGATCTTCATGCTGCCGAATACCTGTTTAACAACATTCTCGGTTTCCAAACGATCTGGTCTGCCAATGATGTGGGTTCCAAGAGATCCAGTATGGATACCATCGTGGTTCAACGAAACAACATCCGAGTCGCCCTTATGCAAGGGCGGGATAAAACCGGCAAGTCACAAATTACGGAGTTTGTGGAGCGGTTTGGGCCCGGCATTCAACATGTCGCTCTGGAAGTTGACGATATCGAAACCGTGTGCCAGGAGTGGGAGGCTCATGGTGTGAAGTTCAGCGGGCCCGTAAAGGAAGGTCGGGATGGATTCGGTCCACTCCGGCAGCGGTTTACCTATCCACTGTTTCCTGGCAGTGGAATTTTCTTTGAGCTCACTCAGCGTAGGCAGGGGCAGGAGCAGGCCAGGACTTTTGTGAAGAGCACGGTCGAATCTTTGTATCAAGATATTGAACGTAATCAAACGCAGGGAGTGGAACAGACTATTATTGACTTTGGGCATATTCCCTAAAGAGTGATGACTGTGGCGGGTTCATGATGAAAGAAAGGACCACATGTATTTAACACGGAAAGGTCAATCACCCCGGCAAGCGCACGTGAATATCCCAACAGGGCTGTATGAAGAGGAACATGGGCGCAAGGGATTTGTGGGTCCGGCTTCCCATTTGTATCGAACGCATCCTCCCACCAACTGGCTTCGAATCGATGGCCCTTGCAGACCTCGGGCCTTTCAGTGTAACGACCTGACTCCTCCTGATTTCTTCTCAAAAGTAGACCGGCCGGTTGAAATATTACGAAGTCCGGATGTTCGGGTGCATATTTCCCATAGGAAAGAGACGATGCCGTATTATTTTCGTAATGCGGATGGCGATGAAGTTCATTTTGTGCACAAAGGGCGTGGTCTACTGGAAACCGATTACGGCGTGCTGTCTTATGAACCCGGAGACTATCTGGTCATTCCCAAAGGGACGACTTACCGGACGGTCGTGAAGGAAGGACCTAATGTCGTGTTGCTGATTGAAACTCCCGGACCGGTCATGCTGCCCGAACGGGGCTTGTTAGGACAGCATGCGTTATTCGACCCCGAGGTCCTCGTGGTACCGGAGTTACCAGCCCCTGTCACCGCTCAGGGTCAACATGAATGGGAGCTTCGCATCAAACGGGATGGAACCTATACCAAGGTGTTTTATCCTTTTTCTCCTTTGGATGTGGTCGGGTGGAAAGGAGAGATCTGGCCGACAAAACTCAACGTTCGAGATTTTCGGCCGGTAACCAGTCCCCGGTATCATCTGCCTCCTAGTGTGCATGCCACCTTCCAGGCGGGGGAAGTGTGGATATCGACGTTTGCCCCCAGACCTCTTGAAAGTGAGCCCGGAGCCTTGAAAATCCCCTTTTATCATCGAAATACGGATTTCGATGAAGTCCTGTTTTATCACGAGGGGAATTTCTTTAGTCGATCCGGCATTCATCCGGGAACACTGACCTTGCATCCACAAGGCATCCATCATGGGCCACACCCAGGTGCGGTTGAGGCCAGTCAAACACAAACTCAGACGAATGAAATTGCGGTGATGGTGGAGTCACGGTGTCCATTTCATGTCATGCTTGAGGCGGAGGCCGTTGAATTAAAAAATTATTCTATGAGTTGGAGCACAACATGAAACTTGTCACCTTTCAGGTTTACACACCGGTTGGAAAATTCGCACGAGTTGGAGCACTTCACAATGAGACGATCATTGATCTGAATATGGCCTACCAGCGGATGTTGGCAGATCGAGGAGAGGCTCAACCCTCCAGGTTGGCCACAGCTGAAGTTCCTTCGTCGATGCTGGAGTTGCTTCAAGGAGAGGTGTCGGCCATGAATAGAGCCCGTGAGGCCCTTCACTATATCGGTGGAAAAGGGCCTTCCGTCTACGGACCGGATGGTGAAACGATTGTGTATGACAGGGAAGCGGTCTCATTGCAGGCGCCTGTTCCTCATCCACCTCTTCTTCGTGATTTTATTGCTTTTGAGGCGCACATCGCCGCAACCTCAAAAAAACGAGGTCAACCGATACCGCCGGAGTGGTACAACGCACCGGTTTATTACAAAGGAAATCCACTGACCATCATCGGACCTGAAGATGTTCTTCAGTGGCCGTTACAGACTAAAAAACTCGATTATGAGCTTGAGTTGGCCTGTGTCATCGGTCGAAAGGGAAGAGATATTCCGGCGGATAAAGCCTGGGACTACATTGCCGGCTATACCATCATGAATGATTTTAGTGCGCGGGATAGTCAATTCCAGGAAATGGCGTGTCGGCTCGGTCCCGCAAAAGGAAAGGATTTTGCGACGGCGTTGGGACCCTGCCTGGTGACGCCGGATGAAATTCCCGACCTGAAACAGATCAGCATGGTGGCTCGCGTTAATGGCGAAATCTGGTCAAAGGGATCATTTGGGACTATTTATTGGTCATTCGCCCAAATGATTGAGCATGTGTCCAGGGGAGAGACCGTGTATCCCGGTGAAATCTTCGGCTCAGGAACCGTGGGTGGGGGATGCGGGCTGGAAATGGATCGGTTTTTACAACCGGATGATGTCGTGGAGTTGGAAATTCAGCCTATTGGAAAATTGAAAACGAAAATTCTTAAGGAGAATTGAGGATGAATCTGGTGCTTGAGAAACACAAACGAATATCGGAGTTAGTCGATTATCAGCGCAGTCTCTATGCGAATTCAGCCGTCGAAGAAAGGCTTCATGCGATTGTGAGAGCGTCTCCGTATTCCTCCTTATCGAAACATGAGATCATTCGCATTTTTCGCGACTCAAGAGCGATCCTGTTCGATACGCATGTCTCAATGGTGTCCGGCCACCATACCGCAACCTATTTAGGCTTTGAAGCCATCGCACGCGATGAGGACCTGCTTTCTTTGATCAGTCAGGATATGGGGCAATGGGTTCTGGGCCTGAGCCAACACCATCGAATCGACGGACTCCTCGTTCCGGCCTCGGATGCACGTTTGCTGGCAGAGGGTATGGCAACCAGCATCAATCCTCGCATGCCTGTTCGGGTGGTGTATGCTCCATTTAATACAGAAACAGGAAAAATTGGAACGGAAATTTCTGAAGAGGCGATTCAAAAGGGCGATAATTTTGTGGTGATCAACGATGTGACGGCGCGAGGGAGTTGCGTGAATAAACTCGGAACCATTGTGAGCGATCATGGTGGGCATGTGGTGGGGATGATGGTGTTTGCGCGTCGGGATAGCGGGCAGTTCCCCTTGATGGACGACTTAATGACTCGATATCCGTTTTATTACGGCACGAACGTGACAATGCCGCAATGGGAAATTCAGGACTGCCCGAATTGTCTGCGCGGAGAGGAATTCTTTTCCTGGACGGAGATGCCGTCTAATCTCCAGACATGAGGAAATGATGCTTGCTGACCGGCTAGCGGAGTATGCGGGGTCTCTTACATTTCAAAGCCTTTCTCAAGAGGTTATCCATGAGGTCAAACGACGGGTCTTGGATAGTTTGGCCTGTGCGTATGGTGCTATTACCGCACCCCCATGCCGGATTGCCAGACGCCTGGCGAATGGGGTGGTGGTCAAAGGAGGCGCAACGGTATGGGGAATCCGCCATCGAACAACTCCGGATCTGGCTGCCTTTGCCAATGGTACGGCAGTGCGGTATCTCGACTGCAACGATACTTACCTGTCCAAGGAGCCTGCCCATCCATCCGACAATATTCCCGCCTGTCTGGCGGTAGCCGAAAGTCTTCACGTTCACGGACGGCAATTCATTGAAGCCATTGTCCTGGCTTATGAAGTCCAGTGCCGACTCTGTGATGCTGCTGCGCTTCGCCCCCGAGGATGGGACCACGTCACCTACGGAGCCTTTTCAACCGCGATTGCCACAGCCAGATTGCTCAAGCTTCCCCACAAACAGATCGTGCATGCACTCAATCTGGCAGGGATTACCGCTGGAGCACTTCGTCAGACCAGAGTGGGGGAAGTCTCCCTATGGAAAGCCTGTGCGTTTGCCAATGCCAGCAGAAATGGAATCTTCGCAGGGTATGCGGCCCGCGAGGGTATGACCGGACCCGGGGCCATGTTTGAAGGTGAAAAGGGGTTTATGAACGTGATTTCCGGTCCATTCGCTCTGCCGGAAATGGGGGGGAGTCACGGCTCTTTCCATAAAATTCTTGATACTTACATTAAACCCCATCCGGTGGAATATCATGCTCAATCTGCGGTGGAGGCCGCATTTGCCATTCGGGAGCAACTGATCGCAACGTACGGAGAATGCCCAGTCCATCGAATTACTTCAATCCTCATAGGGTGTGGCGAGGTCGCGATCGAAATCATTGGACGGGATCAGGAAAAGTGGCATCCCAGAACCCGTGAGACCGCTGACCATAGTCTGCCCTTTTGTGTGGCTATCGCACTGACAGATGGAACCATTTCACCTCAGTCATTTGCCGGGCCTCGTCTGAACGATACTGTTCTGTTGGACCTTATGCAGAAAGTTCGCGTTGAAGAGGTCACAGCCTTTTCCGAGGGATACCCGGATGCCATGAGCACCAAAATTGACGTCACCATGACGGAAGGCAAGACGTTTACAGCTCAGATTGATCATCCCAGGGGTCATCCACGACGTCCGCTTTCCGATCGTGAACTGGAATTGAAGTTCCAGAAGTTGACCTCGAGGAAAATCGGACGGAAAGACATGTCGAATGTCATCCAAACCGTGTGGGAATTGGATAACCTGAAAGACATCAACGCCTTGGTATCGGCGCTACCGGTTATGGATAAATGATGAGTGGGACTCAGGCCATCTCACAGAGTCGAGCGCGACGCTTCCGAACCGCGCTTCAAGAAGGTGCGATCGCTGTGCCGGGCGTGTTTAATGCGTTTACGGCTCGCTTAGTCGAGAATGCCGGCTTTTCGGCAGCGTATGTGTCAGGAGCTGGCCTTGCGGCTTCCCGGGGTTTACCGGATATCGGGCTGTTAACGATGACGGAAGTGGTCACGGAAACCCGTTATGTAACCCAAAGGGTTCAGATTCCGGTCATTGTCGATGCCGATACAGGATTTGGGGAGAGGCACCAGGTGTATCGCACCGTCCAGGAATTAGAATCGGCCGGAGCGGTGGGTATCCAACTGGAAGATCAGGTGGTGGCAAAACGTTGCGGCCATTTGCCTGGAAAAACTCTGATTGCGTGTGAGGCCATGTGTCAAAAGATTCAGTCGGCGGTTGAGGCAAAACAGGACAATGATCTTGTCATTATTGCGAGGACGGATGCTCGGGAGGTGGAAGGTCTGGAGGGGGCCATTGAGAGGGCTCGAGCATATAGGGCCGCCGGTGCTGACGCCATTTTTCCCGAGGCCTTACTGTCGGCCAAAGAATTTGAAACGGTAGCCAAAGCCCTGAACCATTCCGGAAGCATCCTTGTTGCCAATATGACCGAATGGGGACAAACCCCCTATATCACCGTCAAAGAATTCTCCGAGATGGGATATCATGTCGTGCTCTTCCCCATGACCGTTTTTCGTGTGATGGCGCAGGAAGCCCTCGCAGCTCTCCTGGATTTACAAAAAGAGGGCACCCAACAAGCTTTCCTCGGCCGCATGCAAACCAGACAAGAGCTGTACGAAGTGCTGAATTATCAAAAGTATGAAGGTGTCGACAAAGATTAGGAAAGAGAAATGTTGAACCTTAAACCTTCCGAACACTGAGAAGGAGCTAACGGCTTCTTCGACCGGGCTCAGAGCCGAATTTTCAATCGGCCAATCTTGAATGAAAGGCAGGTAGGGCATGGAGACCGTCGTTCATAATCCCGGGCTTGATGGGGTGGTGGTCGGGGAATCAGCTATCTGTCAGATAGATGAAACAAGAGGAAGTTTACGATATCGAGGATATGCCATTGAGGATCTGGCCGAGCAGGCGACGTTTGAAGAAGTGTCCTTTTTGTTACTGCATGGAGATCTGCCGTCCTCTTGCGACCTTCAGGAGTGGCAGGCCGAGTTAACTTATGCCGGGTCCTTACCCACGGTCGTGGGGCAATTTCTCCAAACGGTTCCCTCTTCCGCGCCTCTCATGGATGTGCTGCGAACCGGGGTGTCGTTTCTGGGAATGATCGACACGGAAGCTCAGGATGTCTCGCATGAGGCTAATCTCAGAAAAGCCACACGTCTACTTGCCCAAATGCCTCTTCTTCTATCCTGGGCGGTTCGGACCCGATACGATCACCCTGTCTTGAAGGTTCCCGCGACCAAGTCGTTTGCCCAAAGCCTCCTGTATTTGTTGACCGGGGATCTCCGGGAATCCCATGCGAAAGAACTGGAAGTTTCTCTGAATCTCTATGCCGAGCACGAATTGAACGCCTCGACCTTTGCGGCTCGAGTGACGGCTTCAACTCTGGCGGATCTCTATGGGGCGGTTACGGCAGCCATTGCGACGCTCAAGGGCCCCCTGCATGGCGGGGCGAATGAGGGCGTGGCGGAGATGTTCTATGCCATTCGGGAGCCGGAAGAGGCTCAGGGGTGGATCCATGCCAAATTGAGGGGGAAAGAACGGGTCATGGGGTTTGGGCATCGAGTCTTAAAGCACGAGGATCCGCGTTCGGCCATCATCAAACGACGGGCAAAAGCGTTGAGTCAACAGGCGGACGAGACTCGGTGGTACGAGATTGCCGAAATCATCGAACGGACCATGAAGGAAGAAAAGGGACTGCTCCCAAATCTGGATTTTTATACGGCGGTGGTTTACCAGTTAATCGGAATTCCCAAACAAGCCTTTACGCCCATTTTTGTGACAAGCCGGATGAGTGGATGGTGTGCGCATATCATCGAACAACAGGATCACAACCGGTTGATCCGGCCACGAGCTTCCTACATTGGTCACCCTGCACGGGAATTTCTCTATATTGGTGACCGATAAGATCAATATATATCCTTGCAAGTCCCCTTCCGCTATCCCGGGTAACCAGGAAATCTATCCTCCAAGCGTTGGCTCTTGCCTAAATCTCTCCTTTGTAAAAAAGGGGTGAAGGTGGCGTAGAATTTTCGACTATTTTAGTCTTTACCCGTATCGTGTGACCCAAGAAATCGACCGAGTTGAGTTTTAAACGGGCGTTCTCCCTGATATTCAAAGACAAAACGGGTTTCGAAAAGAGGACAAGGATTCAAATTACGAAGATGGTCCGGTTTCCAGGAGATATTCAACTGGTCGATGACCGTAATCGGAATTGACCCATTGTTCATACCCAAATTCCTGATGGCATAGGATCGGGAAAAGATGAGAATTTCGTTATCGAATAATGCAGCATTAATCTCTTCTTTGACGCCAAAAGCTCTGAATTCTGCAACCAGTCGTTGATAGATGAGGGTCGAGGCCAGTTGCTCGCGAAATCCGAAAAAGGCTGTAATGCCTGCGCGTCGTTGATCGTTTAACACCTGAAGGCAATCTTCGATTTGAGAGGCATCGGTCATCTGCTTTCTGTTGAAAATAAAGACCCGACGCACTTTCACCCCTCGTTGAACGGCTGCCTGATTGGCCAATAAATAACTGGGAAAGAGTGGGCCATCCCGTTTCCATATCTGCCAGCGTTCCATTATCGAATCGATGGTAGACTCCACGGTATTCAGCAGTTGAATGGCTTCATTCTGAGCAATGGTGCCCTCATAGGAAAGCATTTGGGATTCAAGCTGGCGGAGCTCCTGGCCAATGGCCTCAACTTTTTGGGGAATATATCTGGGGCGTTGCGGCACATTCATCATGACGTCGACGGCGGACAGGGCCATGGCCCAATGGCTCTTTTCTTCGGGGGTGGCCCGGTCCTTCTGTGCGACAATCAACAATTCCACCGGATTTTTTTTGAGAAGGTTGGCTATCCGGATGCAAACCGTGGCATTCGGTACTTTTTTGCCACGGCGAAACCAGTTGGCCTCGGGTTGGCTCACTTTGAGTTTTTTGGCCAAGGCGTAATCGTTCGTGATGCCATAGGTCTTTTTGATCTGCTCGATAAACCTGGGAAAGTCCATTTCAGGCTCCAAAAAATCAATCCAAATGAACCAGTGGAATAAAAAATATCCTTATCCTCTGCCGGATAAGGTTCATGCAATCCGGTTATACTACAGAAAAGTGATTCTAGACGATTTCATCCGGAATTTAAAATTCAGGGATCTTTCCGCTAGAAGGGATAATTCTCTGTCCATCTTCCATTTTCTTTCTGACTCTCTCATTCATATGCGTTTTGTGCTTTCCGAAATAGGGCACTGATGGGTAGTGGCCATCATTTTTGCTAGGCGCGGCAATTATCCTGTAATTTTGCAGGGGGTATTTCAACTTGGTAATGTGTAAAGTAGCTCTCAAGAGAGTGACCGCAAACGGCAGGAACCCGAAATAATGCAAGAGTTTAATGCCCATGTCAGTCGAGTCATTGACCTGACCCACGACGTCCGGGAGTTGGAACTCAGCCTTACAACTCCGGATTCAATCGACTTCAAGGCCGGACAGTGGATTTCCCTGGACGTGTGGCATCCGGGATTGAAACAGCACGTGCCACGGCAATATTCGATTGCTTCGCCTCCGAGTCAGTGCCACCAGATAAAAATTCTCTTCAACAGGGTTACTGAAGGCCCAGGCTCCAGCTATTTGTTTAGTCTTCATGAAGGTGATCCCGTAAAATTTCAAGCGCCCAATGGGTCGTTTTATCTCGAGATGAAATCTTCTCGAGACCTCGTCTTTGTGGCAACGGGCACCGGTATTGCTCCATTCTGTTCCATGATCTCTCCATTCTTGGATCAGAAGGAAGCTGGAACCTTGGCGTTGTATTGGGGTTTGCGGAGTCAGCGGGACCTTTACTACCAGAATGAATTGGAAGCCCTTACACGACGGCATCCTAATTTCAGTTTTATTACCACCCTCTCCCGTCCCGAAAATGGATGGAAAGGTCCAATCGGACGAGTGACCAGGTTAGTGGAGGACAATATTTCATCGGTAAGAAATGTTATTTTTTATCTTTGTGGAAATGGCGCCATGATTCGAGACACGACGGAAATTGTCCGAAAAAAAGGCCTCTGCCCCATTCGCACCGAACAATACTATGATGAAGCCGGCGCCGGAACAACCGAGTGAATTTGTCCGGATCTACGGATAAAAACACTCATTCCATTGCTCGTAGAGTCACACAACTCATCCTGTTTCGCTGGAGGAGTAATTTAGAAAGCCCCCAGCATTTCCAGAGGTAAATCGAGGTAGAGTCCCCAAGACAGCTTGGGTCGCCAGTGAAGCGGTTCCTCATGGCTTTTCCCTTACAGTGGCGTTTATGAAAGCATGTGTGAATATTTCCTGCATTTGGTTTTAATTTTGAGATAGTCTGTAAAAATGATACGAGCTTGCCACGGTCGACTCCTGTTTTGCTTTGGTTCATTTGAGGTTATTTCATTTAACTCTATTTACCTGTATCCGATAACACCCTATACGAGATATTAAAATGGTTACGATTTCGTTTGAAATAATTCATTAGTCGACAGGACGGAGTGTTCAATGAACCCTAATCGGATTACTGGTTTGACGAAAAAACATGGCGTTATGCTTCTTTGTGTGGTGTGGACCATGTCGATCATGTCCGGCTGCGCTGTGGTGCTGCTTGGTGCAGGGGCCGGTGTTGCAGGCGCCACTTATGTGATGGGCAAGTTGGAAGATGAAGTCAATGCTTCTGTCCCAAAAGTCCAGCAGGCTTCCGTGGCGGCATTGAAATCGTTGGCACTTCCCGTCGACAAGCAACGGGGTGATAAATTGGCGGCGGAGTTGGAGTCGGAAACGGCTGATCAAAAGAAAGTATGGATCTCAATCACTTCGCTCACTTCCTCTCGGTCAAAAATCGTGATTCGAGTTGGTCTTATGGGAGATGAAATCCGCTCTCGTCAGATATTAGAAGCTATCCATGTTCGATTGTAACTCTTTTAAACCTTCCTGATTAGCGCAAAATTTGCAGGTTCTTAGGCTTGTTTTGTGGCGTAGCAGTTCTATTGTCCATAAGCACTCCAGGGGCTGGGTCTAAGAAACCGTGCATATACACAATCCTTTTGAAGAAGGCTGAGGTTTTATCCGTATTTTGTGTTTGGTACGATAAATTTTCTCCCGTTAATCCAGAATTTTGTAGGGTTGGGTCTGTATTTGGCGGAACAAGTGGGTCTGAAGATTCTTCTTCTCTTGAACCCTCCTTACAACTGGACTTTCTCACAGTTGGTCACCTGTGTGTGAACCAATTTTGAATCCCGAGAAGGAGTTTGGATCGGGTTGAAAGGGGTTTGAGGTTTTTTTAGGCCTATGTAACCCGGAAAAGATCCGATCTTGTCATCTCCCATCAACCGACGGTGTCTGCTTCTGTGAGCGATTCACCCTTGCCGAAGGCATGTCCTTTGGCGCGGATCAGAAGGAAGTCTTGATGAACGGGAATTCGATAGCCACCACCGGGGATGGCAAAATGCGTCTGAATATAGGTTTCGACGTCTTTTCGTCTGGGAGCATGCTCGATGCTGAGCAGATTGAGCATGAATTCGGCGACGGCGTAGGTGGTGGACAAGTCGGGGGTGTCGACATGCGCCGGGTTGAGAGTGGTGATGACCTCGTACCGGTTGCGGTGTTTGGCGAGGAATTGGTCAGCCGTCCGGCGCAGTTCAAACCTGTGGGAGAAGAAATGATGAAACATGTTCATACAGCCGCTCTCGCGATGCTGGAGGACGATGATGGTAATGCCGGTCGGCGACATCCAGGAAACGAGGCGTTCAAGGTGCGCGAGCCACTCCTCGGTAGGGATGTAATAGAAGGTATGGGAGGAGAGCACTAAATCCCCAAGGGTGGAGGGCTTGGCGGACAGTATTGGTTCCCCTATGGCTTCTGCGGTTGGAAGAGCCTGTCGTAGTTGACTCAGCAGATAGGTGTTTGGTTCGATGGCGATGGTGCGGTCGAAGGCGGGGGCAAAGGCGCGGGTGACTTCCCCGTTACCGGCTCCGGCATCGATGAATACCTGTCGCACCGGCAAATCGTCCACGATCTGTTGTAGCCAACGCTTCGCGTTCTGTTTCTGGTCGGTATGATTCAGGAAGATTTGAAAGGCCTGCTTGTAGGCCTCGCCCTGGGAATCAAAAATGCGAATGTGTTCCTGGTCGGTCATTGTTGGTGGCCCATTTGATCTCCCGCAAGGAAGGTGCTTCCTATGAATTCTTAGGAAAGGAAATCATGGTTCTGTATTTTTGGTTTCCACATCATTGATTAAATGTTCGTTTATGACCTGGAAAATTAACCTCAAAAAAATCGGAGCTCCCACGATTGAAAGAATAATATCAGGAACGTAGAAAATTAACATCTATGATTTATGATTGGCGAGAGAAAAAACATGTCTCAGTCGTCTCACATACACTTGATTGTGTTGAATAACGCTGGAGCATGCTCTCGACCATTTTTCGTTTATGGCGGCCACCATGAATTGTCTTCCCTTTATTCAGAGGATTTTGTAGGGTTAGGTCTCATCCGCAACTCCATAGGATCTAATTATGTGCGGTCGGTTCACACGCAAAGAGGGCTTTCAGCATTTAGCCAAACAATTGGGGCTAAAGGTCCTACCGTCATTGAGTCCTCGCTACAACATCGCTCCCTCGCAATTGGTGGCCTGTGTGCGCACCAATCTTGAATCCCGACAACGAGAATGCACGGAATTGAAATGGGGATTGGTACCTTCCTGGGCCAAGGATCCCAGTATTGGCAATAAATTGATTAATGCCCGGGGGGAGACGGTTGCGGAAAAACCAGCTTTCCGTAAAGCATTTAAACATCAACGTTGCCTGGTTTTAGCCGATGGCTATTATGAATGGAAACGAGAAGGCACAATCAAACAACCCTATTACATTCGATTCAAAGATCACCGGCTCTTTGCCTTTGCAGGGTTGTGGGAACGGTGGGAGAAACACGAGGCGGACCCACTCGAAACCTGCACAGTCATTACGACTGTTCCGAATGCGGTGATGGAACCGATCTATCATCGTATGCCCGTCATTTTAGCCTCCAAGGACTATGCCGATTGGCTCGCCCCGTCTTTGCAAACTGTTGAGCAAGTCAACACGTTACTCAGGCCGTTTCCATCCGAAGAAATGGAAGCCTATCCCGTCAGTCAGCTTGTGAATAATCCTAGAAATGATCGACCTGAATGTGTGGTTCCTATTTCATGAAATGGCAAACTTGCAAAGCATACTGCTAAAGCTGTCGCAATTTGCTGGTTGGTAGGCAGTAATTTAAGGAGGAGAAAGAAGACTGAACTTGGTGTCCTCAAACGTTGTCCAACCTCATTCAACCCAGCAGGAAAGGAACCTTCGAGACACATGATTGAAGATGACTTCCCAGGGCTTCGATATTTTTCTGAAGTGTGAGCCCTAGAACTTGCTTTCTTACCAGGAGGGAGAAGGGGCCAATGAAGCCACTTCACATAAAGCAGTAAAAAATCGAAAAGGTAGAACCTGAAAGTTCATGTCGATATTTTTCTGGTATCGGCAGGAAGACGGATATGATCATGACCATCTGAAAAAATAACGAATCGGAATTTAGATGGAACTCACATTCACTAAAACGAACGTGGAAGCCCCGCTCTTTGAGCGGGGAGGAAACGTTCAGCCGGCCGGAGGCCGGTCCAAGTTGGGATTCCA
>JAGQKG010000005.1 GCA_020430245.1 Nitrospira sp. | reverse complement strand
ATGCGTTTCATCACATCGGCACCCGTTCCTTGAGACCACATGATGGGGAGCAAACCCAGGATGATGCCAAAGGCGGTCATGATTTTTGGACCGGCCAGGTTCTGCTCTGGAGTGGCCGCGATTCAGGATTATGTTGAATCGCTTCCTGGATCAGGGGCACGAGCTCCAAGATCGGTTCAGTCGTGCCGGTTGGTTGAGCCGCGAGTGGACCTGGCGGCCCAGGCCATCCCATTCCGAATGCCACTATCACCACGTATCTGGAAATTATCTGGTGCATGGTTGACTCCGCTTGTATGTAACGACCATGGACTTCTCACCGGATTCTGCCTCGTATCCAAAGAAGCAGGAAGGAGAATAGGGCCTGTCGTTCAGGCCTGAAGATGTCAGACCGTAATCAGTTATGTCGTGAATTCAGGGATTAGGTGATGAACGGAGAAACGGGGAGGGGATCAAATACGGAAAACCGAGATAAGGAGGAGAAGGTCTTTTGGCACGGCAACCTGGCTGGTCCCGGGCGGAAAGAGCATTTTTTTGGAGGAGGGGACAAGGCCAGGAAGAAGCAGGGCCATTTCGTCAAAGGGGGCATGAGCCTGGCTACTTGAAGGAGTATCGAGGCTCGATTGAACCGTGAGAGTTTTAAACCCGTCACAAAATTGGGTGACAGGCTCTTCTCCCAGCATGGTGCAATCACTCACTTGAGCCACCGGCATGTTGGCAAAGACCGGCACCACGCAGGCATAGGCGTTAAACCTGAACGCGAGGAACAGACCAATCAGGAAGAGGGCTAACCATTTCGGGAAGGATCTCATGAAAGCTATCCAAACCCTTAAACATCTTCTCAGTAAATAGCGTTTCTACCAAGCAGCCGTTGGGTAGGCCGACTGACCTACAATGGATCCATGGTGGCGAATGATCCTAAGCGCCATTTCTGATGCTCTCAATCCAGAAGACGATGGATGAAATTTTCATCGAATAACCTTAACCCTTCCCCAACTACTTTTTTGTTTCGGATTGGTAGTTGGAAGAGATTAACTGAAAAAGTCGCCATCTGATGATCTTACAGGCAGTTTCATAACGGGTCGCGTTTTAATGTCTACTTTCAGCCATGGATATGACTGCGAAGGCCGGACCGCTGTTTAAAGACTGAGTATTTATTGCCTCTCAGCCGCCTTTAGCCAATCATTGATGGAATTTATCCCCAATGACAACAGCAAATCCTGGACTGATACCACACGTTCAAGCATCGCACCGTGGTCTGCTTCTTCCCGTTCCTCGGCTTCCGCAAAAAGCCGGGTCAATAGCTGGACAAGTTGGTTTTCATGGTCGTAAAAGAATGGCCTGACACGACTCACATAGGCCAAGTAAAATTCGGTTGCGGCCAGGGCTATCTCTGGGTCGCGCTGTGAAGTGGTGTTGAGCCATTCAACAAATCCAAACAGGCCGTGATGTTTATCTTCGTTAGCGTTTTCGAACACGCTAAAGCAAATCTGAATCAATTCTGCTGGGATGGCGATTGGCGGCGAATTCTCTCGGAAGATGTTGTCTGCTACAT
Source organism: Nitrospira sp. (assembly GCA_020430245.1). Lineage (GTDB taxonomy): Bacteria > Nitrospirota > Nitrospiria > Nitrospirales > UBA8639 > Nitrospira_E. Next base: position 39,115 of record JAGQKG010000005.1, on the reverse strand, counting down.
ATCGAGCAACAGCTGTTGCATGAGAGTTGCCTGCTTTTAGTCCTGCCTCGATACCAGCAAGGCATTGCTCACGATGCTGCCCGATATTTCCAGTGTGAGTCCAAACACTTTCTGCCCCCTGCCACGCTTCGGTGCTATCCAGAGTGCTCAATTCATCAAGCAAATTGGCAAAGTCGATATGCCCGGTCAGGGCAGACAAGGATGAAATGCGCCCCCACGTTTCCATGTCTTCCTTGCTGCCCTCGCGACGGATGCGCTCAAGCAAGGGCGCAACCTTCTCGAATTGACCGTGATAGGCGCAATACAGGCAATGTTCGGCGGATTGCCAAAGTCCCACAGCATCCCGTATGGCGAGGTGAAATAATTCCCAACCCAATTCGGGATTCTGGCTTTGGAGGTACGGCAAACGTCGCAGAATCAAAGCGCGGATAGCAGGGTGTTCGTTGCTGGCAAATCGACGTAGTGTGGGTGGCAACAATTCGGGTAATACAATGCCGCGCTCTTGAAAGTTATTAGCCAAAATCATCAACGCTTCGGCAACTTTTCCGCTCACCATATTGATACCATGGTTAATAAAATTAACCGAATCCCTTTGAATTGAGCGCTCCTCCCTAAGATTCCCAAAGCCTATTGCTACGAACACTAGCCGTGTAGCATTTTCTGTGTCCTGGATGACAGGTGCACAAGCTTCCAGAGCGTTGGCTGCGGAGCGATTGAGCTGCCAATGCGCGGAATGTCTTTCCAGCTCGTCGAGGATTTGATTCGCTAAGGCGGGAGCATCGGGCTCTTCGATCGGGACCCAAGCGCCGTTGGTTTGCAAGTTACCATAGCGATGCGCCAGATAGGTGGCGATACCATCCATAACGTTGTCACGGAACCCTGCTGAAAGGTCAGTCCAATGCGCAGTCAGCAATCGCAAGAATCGCGTTGGGTGGCGAGAAGATGCCTCGCGCAGTTGCCAACCAACCTCTCGCTCTCCTCCGACCAAAAAATCATCGAAGTCTCGGTTATATCCAGAGTAGTGCGCAAGCAAACGAATTACGCCGTCATCGCTGACATTCAGAAATACTTCAAATGAAAATGGGGCGGCAACCGTGCCACCTCGCGAGCCGATGGACGGCTGTTGAATAAATGTCCCATATATTTTTTCGTAAGCATCTAGTATCGCTTGCGCTTCTGCCGAGCGCAGATGGCATGGAATGGCGGATATATATTCCGTTCGTTTCTTCAATATCCAGAAACGTGTGCCCTCATCCGGAACGGATTCCTCCCAGACGGTTTGCATTGTTGCCATCACTGCATCTTGTGTGTGGCTATCTAGGTAAATAAATGCGGTCCGGATCAATGTACCTAATTCGTAAGAGAGTTCGAATTCCAGTAATTTCCTGTCGCACAACAGACGACCGATCAAGTCAATATTGGGTTGTGGAGATTTTGTGAAAGCGAGGACGGCGAAGTAACACAATGCACCTTCATAATTAAAGCACAGGCGTTCTCTGTTCTCCTGCCACCAGTCTGAGTGTTTTTGGGCGTGGTTGAGAATGGCAGCCTCAATCGCGTCCAACAGAATCCGTTCACTGTCTCTGTGTCGATGATCGTTCTGTGTGTGGGCGTCGCTGTATGAGGTTTTGTCCAGGTATCCACTACGATATCTTATCCCGGTCTCGCTGTTGCAAGTTGCCTGGATTTGGCTCCACTGTTCGATTGTTTTCAACGCTAAATCAAGTAGGGCTGTGGATTGCACCATCCGTTGTTTCAGGAAGCTTTCGTCCTTGTCTCTAAATTCATGGGGTTGGCAATGCAGTTTGTTGCCAAAATGAAATCCCTTTACGTCGTCTTCGCTGATGTCGCCAGCGATAAAGCGCCATAGCAAATTGTCCTCAACAGCACCAGCTGCTACACAACGCGCGACGGCAGGCCCCAATAAACTGTGTTCTGATCTCGGCATGCTGATCAGTTGCTCCAGCAAGGGCGCAACCAGTGGCAAATTTTCCCTTTTAAATTCGGATAGATAAAACCCTAATTGCTCTGCGATTTTATTGCCATCCAGCCAATCCAGCGCCAGCATCTCCATCCAGAATGCCAACACTCCGGAGGCATCTTCATTTTTCCACTGTGCCACAAGATGAACATGGGCCGTCAGCCCCTTGGCATCGCGCTCATCTTTCAAAACACGAACAAGGTGCACGATCCAAAAGCGGTGCCAGTCAATCGCCGTTGCTTGGGTGTAAATAACTTGGAACACTTCGTGATGCGTAATTCGCAAGTCACGGATCAAGGGCCAGTCGTCATCCTGCGGAATTTGCTGAGCAAACGATTCAGCGACGAGGCGGCGGATGTGGAAGGCGGCATTGCCCGTCAATACCGTTCGCAGTTGCTGTCTGAATTTAGGTCGGTCCTTCGTCGCCAACTGGGCGACAAAGTTGCGGATGCTTGGGCGTACGAAGGGAACGGGCGACAAGCCTTGAATGAACTCGTTAAGGGTAAGGCCCTTGCGCAATGCTCCACTGATCACCAATACGTCTAGAAGAGTTTGATGCCCGAAGGCCAGGTTTCCTTCGTGGGTTTTTTGGAGTACGTTTAGGCTGTTCAGCCGCCGTAGGATGTCCTGTGAAGCGCTGAAGCGCTGTTGAGGAATCGACAGGCTGCGCGACTTCAGCATTGCGTCCGCAATGGCTTCAATCGCTTGCATTGCCCCGTCCCCTAGCACTGGGTCGGCCTGCACAATCATATCGAGATAGCGTTGCGCCAGCGTTTGACTGGTCACCGCGTTGAAGCAGCCTTCCCGCTTGGCCAGTTCGACAAACAGGGCCAGTTCGCGAGGATTTCGGATCAGTTCACGAGTGACTACATCAATAGTGGTCGAATTGATTTCGAGCTTGTCGAGTATCGGTGCAATTTCGGTCTCCCAGTCTAGTGGCAGGCACTGCAATGTGCAGTCCCATTGCCTTACTGCAATGCGTCGGTCGTATTTTCGGTCAAAGTCACGGCAAGCTGTGATAACAGTGACATTGGGGATCAGTAACAGCTGGTCAATTTGCGCCAAGAAGTACGTCAATACGCCGTGCTCACGGGCGATGGACAAGACATCCAGTGAATCGATGACCACGATCACATACGCGTCTTCGGCCAAGCGGGCGGCCTGCTCTACCCATTGCTCTGGTAGGCCTTGTGCTCCACGCTCCTGCGCTGTCGCCAGGTCAGCGAATTCGCGCGACTGGATAAAAAGTGGCACTAGGTCCGAACGGGTTTGTGTTCGCTGCTCTAGTGCTTCTTGCAGACTCAACATTACACAGGTTTTGCCGGACCCCGGAGGCCCCGTTAGCAAAACTGCACGTTTCCTGGCATCGATGGCAGCAAGGAGTTCGGTCACAACCGGGCTCAAAATGCGCTGCCCGGCAATGTCCCGATGCCACGCTCTACCGATGGCCGAGGTGCGCGAAAACGATGTTTTCACCTCCGGGATGGACATGACCGGAACCAGCATTGCTCCCGCGCGATGGAGAATGCCTTTGAGGTCGTCCTTGGTTAGGCGATGTTGGGTGGAGGCGGACAGGTTGCTACCTTCCATACGTCCACCAAGTTTGTTGAGCTGCACCCAGAGGGCGTGGAAGGCGGCACTTGAGTTGCTCGCCAATTGACGTAAGCGTTCATGCAGCAAAGTTTCCATGCGATCGAAATCGGGACTGATCTCGAAGGAGGTACGGCACAGGAATTCATAGGTCGAGAGGCCAGGAGCCTGAACGGCGAGGCGCGCAGCCAAATCCCTATCTGTTTGTTTATGTTCTTTGGTCAAATTCGCGTGATAGTCTGCCTCATTGCCATAGAGGTGGCTGTATTCACGTAGTTTGGAAAGTGCGCCAAACTCGCTGCGCGAATAGAAGTAGACTTGGGTTTGTTGATTCCTAGCTAGCGCCTGAGAGGCCTTGTCCAGCTCATCCGCAAGATCGGCCATAGACCATGCACTGAAGTTTGCTTGGTTCTTTTTGCACTGGCAACAAATCAAGTAGCCGCCCGATTTGCCAATTACGATATCGTCCACCAGATAGGTCGTCGAATCAATTTCAAGCCATTGAAATTCTGGATCCGACAGAACAGTCAATGCCCAGTCGAAGGCAATCAGAGTCTGATAGATATCGCCACGGTTGGAGCGTATTCCTGCGTTGCTCATTTATTATTCCCCTGCTCGAGCATTTTCATTTTAAACGCCTGATATAGAACGTGTGCATCTCTGATTATGTCAGATGGCGCAATTTCTGGAGCCGCAATCAGCATTCGGATACAAGGCTTTTCCAACGCCTTCTTGTAAGGGCTCCTTCGAGTCGTAAGCGGGAGGTTAACTGAAAGCTCTACGATGACGGCCAACTAAATGAATCACTGGACTTCCCCAAAATAGTTGGACAATCCCCAATGCCGTCTTTACTCACGCTATACAGCAGAATATCGTATTCGGTTACAGTAGGATAAAAGAAGAAAAGAGTCCAGCCAGAATTCCAAAAACGGGTTAAAACGACTTTGCCCGAATGGGAAGCTGGTATGGATGACCTAAGGCACCAATTTAATTGGTAGGCAGGGTAGCGGTCATGCCTGCAGTCCGTTGCTGGTTTGTTTTGGCACGGAATGAAGGACCTTAGCCGGGCGATGGGAACCTGGAGTAGGGTTGAAAGGGGTTATTTTATGAAAGACACTCCAAGATCTTTGCAGATTTTCTTTGCGAGTTGGTCACTTATTTCTTTATGTCTTGGGACAGCCGACCGTTTATTGAGTTGAGGATTATGCCACCAGGAATGCCGACCACCTTCCCTCAACAGCTTACATGTGTGTGCTCGAAGGTGGCGAACCAGTTCCTCCTGTTTCATACTCCGATAGGCTCTTCTTCGAAATTGGATCCAGCCGCTCCCAGGGCTTCTTGTCGATTAATCTCTAGCGCTTCCTTTAGAGTGATCTTGAGGGTTGCAAGTAATTCCTCACGGGTGCTCTCTTGGCAGTTGACGCCAGGAATTTCTTCGATCCACCCGATCCACCATCCTGCGTCTTTTTTAATCACAGCCGTATATGCTTGATTCATGATTCGTCTCCTTTTCTTAATGGGAAAAACGTCGCAATGAATTTGTAAGCTGAATTCTATGTCTATCAAAGAGGAATCGGCTTTATTTTGTCAATTGTTAATTGACGAATCCTCACTATTCAGGTGTGTCAACAGAGGAAGCATGCCGGCTATCTGCTGCCCGGTGTTCGAGGCGAATTCTCGCCTCAGCAACATTCATGTAACTCAAAATGCCTACCGGTCGGGATTGATGATCCAACGCCGGGGCCTGTTTTACATCTTTCATGTACAACACCCGTAAGGCTTCCCGTACAGTTTGCCCCTCATGAAGGGCGGCGACCTCATGTTTGGCGATCGTGCCGACGGACTCACCAAAATCCTGGCCATGGGTCATGGCCCGATAGACATCCGTTTTTGTCAGAATGCCGGTCATTTTTCGTTCCGCATCCACGATGGGCAACAAGGTCTGTGAACTATTTCCAAAGGCCAGGATCGCCTCATTGATCGTGGCGGCTTCCGGAAGACACGGTGCGGATTGTTTCATCACGGCTTCGACGGGAGAGGAGAGCAGTTCCGTCATCCACCGTGTTTCGCCCAATACGTCTTCTTGAGGTCCTCGTTGCGCCGTATAGCGGAGAATCCCGCTCAGACTTTGGAAGCTCCCGACGAATGCTTTGAATTCCTTAGAATTAAACACCATGATCGTAGCCGCCGTTTTGGCCGTCACCGTGACGCGCCGCACCACACCATATAAAAAAGATCCTTCTCCAAAATGATCTCCCGGAATCAGTTCGTCACGCCATAGCACTTCGCCATTTTCATGGTATCGGACGGCTTCTAGTGACCCTTCTTCAACCACATAGAAGGCGGAACCTTCTTCTCCCTGTCGGAAAATCACATCGCCCGGCTCCACGTGCATGCGCGCAATCTTTTGTGTTTTTTTCAGGTCCAGGTAATTCAGATCCGGCGGGAAAAAGAGTTCAAAGGTCCAATCGACCATGACCCGTAACTTGCGGTCGAGTCCGGGTAATTTCATCAAATGAACCGTGCGTGTTAACCACCAGGCCATAAAACCGCTAAACCGAAACCCAAAAATGGAGCAGACGCCTTTATGATGTCCGATTGTTGCCATTTGGCCCAGCGCTTTGTACCGGAAGGCACGAAGGGGTTTGCCGGAGGACGATAAGGTGATATTGTCTGCAGCATGCCGGCCGAGTTTGATCGCGAATTGGGCCGTCGGCGGTGCTTGATTCCCATAGCCATCCGGATTGGCCGCTCCATCTCCAATGCCCCAGACATGGGTAAATCCCTTGAGGCGTAGAAACTTGTCGGTCATCAGCCATCCATTGGCATACTCCGCTGCCAATTCTGTGAGTACCGGATTGGGCGCATTCCCAATGGTACAAATTGGATTCTGCGACTCAAGGCGCGTGCCATCATGTAGCCGGATATATCCCCCGCTAACAGAGGATGCCCGTCGGTTCAGCAAGACTGTCATTCCCCGGGATTCAAGAAACCGTTGAGCAAAACGCCCCAGGTCTTTGCCCAGTTCAGGGAGGAGATGTGCGCCCGAATGCACCAGAGTAACTTGCAATTCCGACGGGTCAAACGCGGGATAAAACCGTCTGGCATCTTGTAACAAATCGAGAATTTCACCGGCCGTTTCGACACCGCTGTATCCACCACCGACGACCACGAAATGGAGGAGTGACCGCCGGATATCCGGGTTCGGCTCAAGGTCCGCCTCTTCAAGACATTTAATGATATGTTCCCGGATTCCCAGTGCATCAGCCAGCGTCTTCAAAAATAACCCGTGCTCCATCATGCCCGGTATCGCACGGAGATTGGTGCTGCTTCCCAACGCGATGACCAGGTCTTCCGCTTCGACGGGTTTCAGCCTTATCCCCTCCTCGGCGCTGAATTCGATTCGTCGTTGCTGCAGATCGATTGTCGTGACTTCGGCACGTTGCACCATGCAGCGGCGCAGCGCCAGTCGAATGGGGTTCATGACATGGCGCGGCTCGATACCTGCCCCAATCACTTCCGAAAGAAAGGGTTGGTAGACGAAATAGTTTTCAGCGCTGACCAGCAGCACGCGTTTGGCCGTGTCCTTCCCCCAAAGTTTTTCGAGTCGACGGGCGCAGGCCAGACCGGCAAATCCTCCACCAAGAATGACGACTTCCCATTTCTTGTGCATACCGATTATGGTTGTTTCCCCCTGCGATCAGATGCAATTACCGTGTATGCTTGAGCATCACGCATCCTCATCATTGATTCCTTTATTTCGACCGAAATTCTCCCGAGTTGATCATGCTTTTACATCCAATTCTCTTTTAAGGGAACTAGGAAATTCCCTGGTTTTGCGGGCGTAGGACCCTGTGCTCACCATCACAAGTCCGTAGAGACCATTTGCGAAAGGGATTAAACCTTCGGTTGCCTGGTCTTCGCCGAAAGAGCTAGATTCTCTCATTAGTGACCGTGGCCATGAAACATGGCCAAATGAAGGCTGCGTCAACGTCTGAGGGGACAGACAAAACCTTCAGTATGGCTTCTCGCCTGCCCGTCCTGCTGCCGCCAGGGCAGGCGATTCATGACCCTCGCGACGTTCAGGAGGAGTGCTATGTCGATTGAACTCAACCACACCATTGTCCCGGCTCACGACAAAGTGGCCTCGGCAAAATTTTATGCGAAAATTTTTGGACTCATGTTCGATGAAGGAAAGGTCGGGTATTTCGCGCCGCTGCGGATCAATGAGACGCTCACGTTTGATTTCGATGATGATGAAGTCGACACCTTCGACATCCATCACTATGCATTCAAAGTTGGTGAAGAGGATTTCGACCGAATTTTTGGGCGTATTCAGGCCGAAGGCATTCCGTATGGAAGTGAACCGACTGCGCGGGAGAATATGACCATCAACCACCGGGGTGGCGGACGCGGGGTGTACTTTTGCGATCAGAATGGACACATCCTTGAACTCCTTACGGTAGGGTAGAGCACTCGAAAGGGTTATATGTTAAACACCAAGATGTATTCTGCCCCATTAAAATTATTTGGCCGGATGAGTGAGAACGGTCGTTTTACATAACTTGTCTTCTTTGGTTCATGCCCATTGGATGCACTGGTCCTTCAGATATTCGTATGAGTACATTGTAACGTTTATCGTCCTTGAGTCCCCCTCCTTTGTAATGCTTTGTTCCGAAGAGGAACAAAGACGGAGGGGAGGTAGCTCTTCACAGCACTGAATTGCTGATCCGATCGTGGCTTCCCGAGGGTACCAGGACTCTACCTCACCTTGCCTCTCCTTACAAAGAAGAGGAATTGAAAGCAGATTGGATTCCAAAAAGGATCAGGAGACTGGCGGGTTATCCATGGAAAACCGGGATGCGCTGAATTACTTTGTAGATTGGTCGAGGAGGGAATGATGGGGGATGCTCGTTCAGATGCGCTTGTGCTTTTCGGGGCCACAGGGGATCTCGCACAGAAGAAAATTTTTCCGGCGCTTCAGGCCATGATTCAGCAGGGGAAGGTCGACGTTCCGATGGTGGGTGTCGCCAGAGGCGGCAAGGACGTGGAGCACCTCCGACAGCGAGCGCGGGACAGTCTGGAGAAATTCGGCGGTGGGGTCGATGAGACGGCCTTTGCACAGCTTTCAGATTTGCTCAGATATGTTGATGGGGAATATCAGGAGGAAGACACCTTTGCCCGTTTACGTCAGGCTCTAGGCACTGCGCAACGCCCTCTCTTCTATTTGGCCATCCCTCCGAATCTGTTTCCAGCCGTGGTGGAAAGCTTAGGAAAGTCAGGCTGTGCCTCCGGCGCACGAGTCGTCGTGGAAAAACCCTTCGGGCACGATCTGACTTCCGCCCGCGCTCTGAATGGTACCCTGCGGAGCGTCTTTGATGAATCGGCAATTTTCCGTATCGATCATTACCTGGGAAAGGAGTCCATTCAGAACCTGCTGTTTTTTCGTTTTGCCAATTCGTTTCTTGAGCCCATCTGGAACCGAAATTACGTGGAAAGTGTACAGATCACGATGGCGGAGCAGTTCGGGGTAGACGGGCGGGGTAAGTTTTATGAGGAAACCGGTGCAATCCGAGACGTCGTGCAGAATCACTTGTTGCAAGTGGTTGCCAACCTGGCTATGGAGCCACCTGTCAGCTCCGGTGGGGAAGCTCTGCGTGATGAACGGGTCAAAACGTTCAAGGGCATTCGGCCACTCACCGGGAAATCTTTGGTGCGCGGACAGTTCCGTGGCTATCGTGATGAGGCCGGAGTGAGGTCGGATTCCCAGGTAGAAACATTTGCCTCGATGCAGCTTCACATTGATTCGTGGCGGTGGGAGGGAGTGCCCTTTTTTATTCGAACAGGGAAATGTCTCCCGATAACGGCCACGGAAGTGTTGGTCAGACTGAAACATCCGCCTCATCAGCTCTTTGACGATACTCGATCAGATGCATCGAACCATATCCGTTTCCGGTTGGGTCCGGACCGGGTCGCAATTGCGATGGGCGCCCGGGCGAAGAGGCCGGGTGAACGGATGACCGGCGAAGACATCGAACTCTATGTCTGTCGCCAACAAGGCGACGAACAGGGAGCCTATGAGCGTCTCATCGGTGATGCGATGGAAGGAGACGCCTCTTTGTTTGCCAGACAGGACGGAGTCGAAGAGGCCTGGCGCATCGTGGACCCTATTTTGAATATGCCCACTCCTGTTTTTGAATATGCGGCAGGGACGTGGGGCCCTAATGAGGCTCAGGCCGTCGTGGCGGAGGTTGGTGGTTGGCATAATCCGACCGAGAATGAATGAATCGATATTCTTCCATTCACACACGGCCTTCCTAACAATTCCAATGGGTCTTCCTCACCGGAGTGTCTTACCTTTGGTAAAGCGGCAATAGATAAACGGTTGCTTGGTGCCCTCTGGCGTAACGTGAATCTCTTCCAACGACTCGATAAAGACAACGTTATTTCCCATGGCTAAGGTCAAAAATTCAGGGGAATAGCGAACGACAGGTAACCCGCTGCAGGTTGGTGGAGCCTCATAGGCAAAGGTCGCAATGATCACGTGGCCTTGCGCACTCACAGCCCTGTTCATGGTCTCGCAGTATTTTTCTCGATCCTCCGCCTCCGTCAGAAAATGAAAGGTCGCCCGGTCATGCCATACATCATAGGTCTTGCATGAACGAAAGTCGGTGATATCCGCTTCGATCCAAGTCACGAGATCTGCGCGATCGCCTAACCTGGCCTTGGCCCGTTCCAACGCGGAGGCAGAAATATCGAGTACCGTGACGTGCATGAAGCCTTGATCGAGGAGATGGTCAACCAGTGTCGAATCGCCCCCTCCCACATCGATAACGCTTGCGGTCTTTTGAACGCCTGTTGACTCGATCAGGTGCAACGACATAGTGGGATGGGCCTGATACCAGCCCAACTCCTCGGCAGCCGTGTTCCGGTACACGGCCTCCCAATGAGTTTTTCTTAATTCCTTCATCGTGAATGCTTCCTCGTGCCTGGTCAATGGTTACTCGGTTTTATTCTCCAAGTATCCCGATCTGCATGGGAGGATGCGTGACAGGGTCATCTAGAATAAAAAACTAAACCATCCCCGGACTTGGGTTCCAGGATTGTCTCACCCTGTGTGCAAGCAGACACATTCCATCACATGTCGGTGGCCAGGGTTTCTCCCTGTGATTCTAAAACCATGGGACGGTGGATCGTGGGATAATTCCAGATCCATGAATTATCAGGTTACGGTTTTCCCGCTCCCGTTCCTTCGAAAAAGCCATACAGCGCACAGAGAACAAATGGTTTTGATTCCCTTCTCAGCCTGTTTGACGACTCGCCGGATCTCCATACATAGAAGACATTCCGTACCCATGTATCGCTTTCTCGCCCAGTTGATCATGCCCTGATATCGGTGTGGAACCTCACAGTTCTCTCATGTGTTCGTTTTGTCCTTGTCTGTTGACTGGTCTACATCCAGCCATGCCAGGAACAATTTATACCCCAATGTCAACACCACGGCCCCGATAAATAAGCCAATGATGCCCGACAGGAGCATTCCTCCGATAGCACCCATGAAAATCACGACCATTGGGACATCCAGGCCGCGCCCTAAAAAGATCGGTTTGAGTATATTATCGATCAGACTGACGAAAATTGACCATATGAGAAACAGGGCTGATGTGAGGGTATCATGGGTTGAAAAAACGTAGATGACCATCGGTAGCATGATGGGCCCGACACCGATTTGCACGATGCCTAGAATGAGACACAAAAATGCCCAGAAGCCTGCTGCAGGGATGCCCGCGATGAAGAATCCCAACCCTGCAAATAACGACTGGATCAGGGCCACACCCAACACGCCCCGTGCCACACTGCGCACTGTCGCTTCTGCAAGAGTCGCAAGCTCCTCTCCCCGTTCTCCAGCGATGCGCCTGCCGATGCTGTGAGCGAGCTGATAGCCTGGTGTCGAGTTCGCCAGAAGCACTCCGGCTATCACAACTGCTACAAAAAATTGCAAGATTGCCAGACCTGTCCCTGTGAGCATAGACAGGAGCCAGCTTGCCAACATCCTGATCTGGGGTTCGAGTTGGGCTAGAGCGGCTTGAATATTCACGGAAGCGAGGTTCCAGATATTGGCTAATGGTTCCCCAATCAAGGGCCACGTCTCAAGGTCGTGCGGTGGTGGTGGAACTTTGAACGTTTCATTCCGCAAATGATTGACAACCATTTGCGCATTTTCAACAAGAATTCCTCCGAGGAGGACTGCAGGCCAAACCAGGATTACCAGCAGTCCGACAGTCACCAATATTGCCGAGACACGGGGAGAATTTTTTAACAGAGTCCGGAGAGACCCATAGACGGGATAGATGGCCACGGCGATGATTAATCCCCAGATAATGGGGATGACGAAGGGGCGCAGAATGAGAAAACACCATCCGACCCACAGGACGACCAGGCCAATCCGGATAGCCGCTTCCACCGCGTTTTTCGTGAAGTCCTCATTTTGTGTGGGAGTTGAATGATTCGCCATATCTGTCCAATCCTTCTCCTGTATTTTAGTTTTTAAAGGGACGTCATTCCCAAAGGACGTGCAAGGTATTCATGAGACCTCAAACTGGCCGGTGAAGTCATTCAGGGATTCGTTCAATCTAACACGGGGTATGACAACCTAGTTTACCTTTCCTTCCTGGGGGCAGGATAGGGGAGCAACGTGGTTAATATGTATTTTTCTAGGGGCTTCAAAGACAGCAGTGCTTTCATATTCAATGACGATCTATTAAAAAAGCTTTGATCGATGCGAGTGATGTATGGAAGCTCGGCTAATTGGCTTAGCACTTTCCTGAAAATCGGTTGATGGATGGAACCGATAAAAAAAAATTCATGGGTGGCACAACCGATGCGTCCAGGCACATTGGAAATGCACTGTAATGTTGAATCGATCTACTTAACGGTGGATTTATCCCGTTTCATACCGGGAATACCAATTTCTAAGCCGGGGCTCGTTTGCCATCCGATTCTCCATAGAGCCTATTCGGATCCAGGATGGTAACATCGAAGGTGAGTTTCTCTCAGCCCCTCGTGGGGAACCCCAAGCCCTCCCTTATCTCTGAGAAATCTATCGAAGGGCCGTTACTGCTGCAGTTTCCACCCGGCATGACTCGAACCAACCGGGTGGCAACAAATGCCACTTCTTCGTCCGCCCCGAATCCCTCTGTCGGGTGCATGTCCGTTTTTCCGGCAAGGATCATAAACAAAGGCAAGTACCGCTTTGGATTGAGCATGGTCTCGTCATAGGCAACCATAATCCGGCGCAACGAAGGCGAATCCCCCTGAAGCCAATGCTCTTTTTCCTGAAAGGGTCTGTTGAAAAAAGCCGCTAGCGGCGTTCTCGCCATTTTCCCGTGCTCACGTACTAAGCGTACGCTCCGCGCGTAAAAACGGCTGCGGCCTTCCCTTCGACATGACTCAGGGCAGGACTGGACGGACCATTCGGGAAGACTCAGGGCCTTCTTTTTTGAACCGACCCGGAACCTTTGATGAGTCATCTCATCCGGGGCAAATTTGCCCTTGAAAATCTGTATTATTCAACACTCCCTGAAGGCACGGCCTAAACGACCGGACTTCATGGCCAGTGGTGACCCAGCCTTCAACAACCTGCTCACCTTCTTCAAGGGTGCGATACTTTCCAATTGGGCATCTTTAAGAATCAAGAACTTTGCTCTTTGGATGGTCGGTGTGGTCACCATGGGCTCTCCGTGACCACCTTCGGCATATCTGGCAACAAGAATCCCATTGCGGATCTGGAGATCAAACGGGGTAATCCGGTCTCCAAGCCATACGGCATTTGTACCCCGGAATGTGCCATTGATGATGAGCGCAACCGCGACATAGAAGTACCTGCCGCAGCGGGTTCTTGGGCGGAGGTAGGAGTAGCGGGACCATTGAAGAGGGCGAAAATGGTGAACATGCCTGCGAAGGCATTTTTTCAATATTCAAGCTCCCTATTTCAAAACCAAAAGATCGTTTAATGGTCATCTGATATGGGAATGGGTTCTTGGCCGGCCAGGATAAACTTGATTCCTTTGCGTGGGATCGCTGCCATCGTCATCGCGACGTGGTCTTCAATTGGTCGTGCTGATCGTGTTTCCATCGCGATAATGCCTGCCACGCCATCGTTCAGGGTAATCGTCAGAATATTGATGCGGTTGTAGAAATCAATGTTCCTGGTAAAGATCACCAGGTTTGGCATCGAAGTCGACACTTGGCACTTCTTCGCCGGGCTTAAAGGCTGACCAGACCCGGAGAAACTGTGCAGGGTTTCCCAGATAGCCTGCCTGACCCGTCCTCTGACCCTCCGGGAGCCGGCCGAGCTGAGTAACCGGATAATTGTCGCTCCATTGTGACAGAATCGGGAGTTCGGTCTGTGTGTGTTCATCCGCAGGGACCTGTGCATGGGTACATTGTGTGAGTGTCAGCGCGGCACTCATGAGAACGACACATGAGATAAGTCTTTGAGCGAATGTCATCGGCACTCCTTTGGACCTGTTATGTCCCGGCACTGGAAGGTCTTCAGGTTCAACCCTTGGTCAGGTAATCTCAATCCTCCGGGTCCTGCGCCCTTCTCACCAATTCCCTTGAAACCCGGTCAATCTGTCGGGTATTCAGAAATACGGGGGTTCCTTTCCCGAGTGTCCGAGTATGATGTTCAGCGTTTCCAGAGTTGTTGTTCCTCGGTCCCTCTTATCTGTTTTCCAGACGATTATAATCCAATAATCCTGCCTCAATCGGAGACGCCTTCTGATAGGCGACCCGTAAGGCATCACTATGTTTCCAGAAATCGGGATCGTTTCGTCTGACACCAAAATGACTCACCAAGGCTTGATAATCCTCCTTGCTGCGGAGGCTTCCCACGGCGCTGACAAAATCTTGTAATTTTGATTCCTCGACATGGTACAAGGCGTTGGGATAGGCACCCAAAAATCCTCGCACCACGGTTAAGGTATCTTCTGCGGGAAGCCGTCTTTCTTGTTCAAAGAACAGATGAGACACATTGCTCAAACCATTGTTATGGATGAGGGTCACCACCTGATCACTCGAACCACTGGAATCAGATGACCCACTGCTCCCGATGGATAGGATCATGTTTTGCGGTAACCGGGAAACGGGAGAACCTTGGATGCGGGAGAGTCTTTCCAATTGTTGACGGACGTGCGTATTGTTGATGTCCTCGACGGCATATGTGGGAGATAATACCGGTTTGAGGCGTTGGCGTAACATCCCGACCAGTTCTGATTTGTGGTCCGCAGTGGTAAAGTGAATGCCTGTTTGTCGATTCACTCGTTGGTTGTACACCTCACCAAAATTTTCTATTTCAGAACTGGCGTCTCGATACCAGAATTTCCATTCGTCTGAGCGTGTGCGCTCGGGGAGAAAGGTGAGGAAACCCAGCTCGCCCTCCATCCGTAAAAAGTCCATATAGAGCCGGGAATTTAACTGGTGACCGATATTGCCATAAATGTCATATCCGGCGACCAGCAGGTAGTGAATGCGCTCAAGTAACGCATAATCAAGGAGCACCAGTGTTTTAGGTTCATCGCCGACAAAGCCCTTGACGACTGTCGCATTATCTAAGTGTCGAAATACCGTGAGTGCGGCATTGGCATTCCATCCGTCGCCATCCCAAATGAGGTCGAGAGAAATATCTTCCGGTGTGGAAAGATGTTGCCGCAGATACTCAACTTTTCCTGCGAAATAATTCTTCTCCAAGTTAGAATACTCCAACCAGTTTTTCAGGGCTGTGGCATTACTCTGCTGTTCTGTCGGCATTCGAAGATTCCGTTGTTCTTTTTCAAGGAATCTGGAATTTTGGGCGAGAGCCGGATTGTCGGGATTGCCAAATACAATCCAGAAGTGCTCGTTTATCACATTGAGCGCGACTTGTCCTCGACAGACGGGACCCTTGATGAAATTCATAATGGTAAACTCGGCTTCATCAAGCAGAAACTGATACCGCGATTTCACGGGTAGGCGTTCGAACGTTTCGAAGGGATTGGCAGAAGCTTCCGGATCATATGAAGGGAGCGTGTGAACATCGTATTCAGGAACTAAAAAGAGGGTGTGATAACGTTCCATGCGCTGCGGGTTCAGCGCATAGGGCATATGGGTTTTGGCCAAAATGGTTGTTCGAACCGGCTCAAAACGATAATAAATGCGCCCAACGTTCGGGTCGTCGTAGGGACGACGTGTGGTAATGAGGTCGATCGTGTTCCCTGGAGGAGTGGTGGATCGAACCAGACGAAAAAATAATCCTGGAGGGTCATTTTCAAAATAGAGATGGGCCAGGAATAAATGCTCATACAGGTAGCGACTCATTAACTGTTCTTTAAGACTATTCCCATTCAAAAATGTTTCCCACTTCGAGATGTTTGCCAGAGGGCCTGCTCCCAATGGAGGTGGAGCCGCATAACCCGCGCCTTCCTCCAGCCAGGTTCTCAATGTACTGTATTCCCGGTCTGACAAACTCGGCAGGCCATAGGGCATTCCCCATAAGGGATGGGTATTGGCGAATGCATCAAACTCTTCCAGTGTCGGGCAAAATTGCGCACGCTCCAGGGAAAAATCAAAATCCGCCGGTAGCGGACTGACCGTGGGAAGGGGGTGCTGTCGCTTCAGCTGCAACATTTTAGCCATCAAGCTTCCATTGAGGTTAGCTTCTTGTGTCTGCCTCCGTTCGTTTAAAACCGGATAAAATTGTTTTTCCCGCCATTCAGCCGGGGAATGGGCATCGACAAAAAGCCGCGTCGGTTCCATCGCCAGTAATCTTCCGGAATTATACACCAGATTCTTGTTGGCACCGCGTTCGATCCCTTCAGGTGCACTGAGGTCGAGTTGACAAGGAGCATCGTAACAGCCATGACACACGATACACCGCGTCTCAAGAATCGGTTTAACATCCTGTAAATAGTCGACTGTTTTGACCTCGACCCCGGATGTGGTGGTCAGCCGGTTTTTTGGGGAGGAAGTCCCGAATTGTTGATCGAGCTGTAGCCCGACCAGGAGAGCGCATCCGCCGACGATGAGCGTGAGCAGCAGGGTAAAAACAATTGGTGCGTATGGTCGAGTATTCATCGTATCTCCTCAAATGTGATCCTGTGCCGGTTCAATCTCTTTTGCTGGTTCGGTTTAAGCCCACTATATCGAGGACGTAACGAAAATTGCTAACGGCATTTCATGACGATTCCAGCAGGGCAAATTTTTCTAATATTGGAAGGGCGTCTTCCATATTGACCAACTTTCCATTCATGTGTCATGCATTGTGGCCATTTTGAATAAATAATTGTTGGATCTGGTTTGTTGAGTCGGGTATGAGCCATCCTGGCTTCAGGTGGGCACGGAATAGTTTTGAAGAAGCATTCATGGAGTTGGGGGAAGCCGTGAGTTGATCGTCCGTGCTGAAACAACCGCTGAATGAGAACAGCTTGTCGTCCCGGTCCTAGTGGTCGCGACATTCCTGCGCGCTCGATCAATTCAAAGTCTGAAAGGCACGGACTACGAGAGACGGATCTTCAGCCTCTACCCCTTGGGCTACCTCTGTCGTTGGTATCGGTCGGTCTTTGAGTAGGTGTATGGCTGATTCCCAGTAAGTCTCATGAATAAGCGTGAGGTAATTCGGCCCCTGATCACTCGGCCCGTGCTCGATGGTTCGCTCATTCATACCAACGCTTTCACCAGTACACAAGATACCTCTGAATCAAAAGTCTCAATGAACCACGAAGTGAGCCACATTGTGGGCTGCAAGGGCGTGTTCGGGCGGGAGGGTGGATACGAGGCGTGACACAATTTCCTATCTGCGGTGGAAGCCCCGGCCTGGCATGCGCATGATAGGTTACGACGAAGAAGTGGCTCCAGATTGAAAAATGGCCCTATGGATTTTTGCGGGTGTGTGTTTTATCGGAAAGATACATGCCGACAAGCCATGCCACCAACACGGCGACATAAAATTGGCCCACAATAGCTTCGAGATAGGCGACGGTGCGGGCGATTGGCTTGGCGGGTGTGATATCGCCGTATCCTGATGTGGTGATGGTGACAAAGCTGTAATACAGAAATTCTGAAAACTGCGTGTCTATCGCGGTCGATGTCAGTCCATGAAATGACTCCGGGTTGGCCATGTTGATGAAAAGGTAAAACACCGACCAGTTGAGTCCCAGGAGGAGATAGATGCAGATGGCGCCAATAATTTTATTCAAATCGATTGCGCCGGAAAGGACCAAATGCCGGTAAGCGATCCAGATGCTGGCCTGAGAAAACACAAGCAAAATGCCGATGTTGACCAACCGAAGATTCGGTATGTCGAAAAAAAAGTCGATCATGGCCGTTGCGACTCCGCTTCCGGCAAGAATTGCTCCACCGAGAGTCAACCATTTGTTTTTGCTGACATGGCTCCATATTCCCGCTAGAAGCATGAGGCAGAGAACCGGCTCTAGGAACAGACGCCGGGTCTCACCCATGACCCCTTCTTCTTGTGCAATAGCAACGGAGAGCAGGAGAATCAAGAGACCCCCTAACAGATACCCAAAGTTCATTCGTTTGATAGGCATTGGTGCCTTCTCCAAATAGCAGAATGAGGAGACTTCATCTTCATTGATTTATCTATTACGTCCGATGGTCAAACAATCCATATGGTAAGCATGGCCGCAAGATATGCGTGTTTGGTTCTAAGGCAAAAAGCCGGAATTGCGACCTGATGGGGATTTCAAGAGTCTTTTGTGAAAAAGGCTTGCTCCCGACAATGACCGTGCTAGGTTTCAGCGTGAGGCTCATATCCAAACCCTCTTCCTTCGGTGCCAGACGATTCGCCGAGTCTATCATAGAAAAATGGACAGGGTCCCCCCTTTTTAGGATGCAAAGTTTAAGGGGATCGTCCATAATGCACTCTGTGGGGACAAAGGCTGAGAAATCCCAATGAGCCTCCTGAGAGGTCCGCGTTTCGGTGGGCCTCTCAGGAGGCTCTCTGACATGATGAAAATTTTTTTACTGATAGGCTGAAATGTGTGCATGGGTTGATTCTCCGGCAGAAGCCGGTAATATAGGCGCACTTCCCAAGCCGGAAGGGATTGATGGGAATTTTAGATTTGTGGGAGATCTTTCATGACGCTATGTGAAAAAACTGATTGTAAAAAACGGGATGGGTCTGGGATACAACGAATATGGTTTTTCGTACTCATGATTCTCCTCTCGGCATGTGCGCAAAATTCTGCCTATCTCTATGAGATGGGCGAGAGGCCGATACCTCCAGGTATCGAAAATCAAATCCTCCCTCATACCACCACTCAGGATGAGGTGTTGACCCTACTTGGAGAACCGGTCGCCCGCCTCAAAACCAAGACGAATGAAGGGCATATTCATATCTGGACTTATTCTTATCTGGATCTCCAGAGCCCCTCACATGACAAAGGGGAATCGCTCACAATCACATTTGATGACAAAACGTTTGTGGTTCAAAGTGTCGTCAGAGGCCCACTGTAACTCAGGATTGGAAAATCAGGAAGGACTCATGTATGCCTGATTTGATAGGCCAATGGGTTCCCGAGGAATTTTTCTGTGGTGTACTCCTTGCATTGCTCCTGACCCCTGAACCTACCATGAACATCGTTCGTATTAATGTCAAACGGATTGCCGGTATATGTCTCAAACCTCCATTGCCCTCCGCGAAAATTTGGATGACAGGTCTTGGTGAAAAATTTTCTCAAATATGTTAAAAGCACCGACAGGGTAGATGATTCCATTGAGGCTACTGCGTGGAGAAGATGTGTTTCCCGCCAGATCGAACAAGCATGATATGGCCGCCCTACATACCTTAATCGCCTGCCATGAGTGCGATCTCCTTCATCGTATGCATCCGCTGCAGTATGGTGAGCGGGCCAAGTGTTCAAGGTGTGGAGCATCGTTGTATGCGAAAAAACGGGATAGTTTTGAACACACCATCTTATTGGCGTTGGCCAGTCTCATTTTTTTTACCCTGGCGAATGCTTTTCCGTTTATGACTTTTGAGCTCAATGGCCGTGTCCAGGAGAGCCTGCTATCCACAGGGGTGAAGGAGTTCTTCGAACGGGACATGTGGGCGTTAGGGATCTTGGTGTTGTGTGCGAGTATTCTCTTCCCGGCCTTGAAAATTATTGGCATGTTGTACGTTCTTGGGCCTTTGGAATTCAACAAGCGACCGTGGCACGCCGCTCTGGTTTTTCGGATGGTAGAGCACTGCCGGACCTGGGCTATGATGGACGTCTATTTGCTCGGAGTGATTGTCGCTGTGGTGAAGTTGTCGGATTTGGCGAATCTGGTGCCCGGTGTCGCAATTTATTCATTTGTTGCCTTAATCCTGACCCTGGCTGCGGCCGACTCTGCACTTGACATCCATGCGGTCTGGGAAAAAATGGAAAAGATTTCATGAGGGGTCCTTATCCCACCGCAGCACGGTCAGGGCTCATCAGCTGTCATGCCTGCCATCAACTCAGTCCCATACCTCCGTTGTCGGGTGAAGGGGTGGCGATCTGCCCTCGCTGCGAAGCTCCTCTGCATCTGCGAAAACCCAATAGTATTTCGCGCACGTGGGCACTGTTGATTGCGGCCTACATTCTGTATATCCCGGCCAACCTGCTTCCCGTGATGACGGTAATTTCGTTTGGGAAAGGCGAGGCGGATACGATTCTGAGCGGGGTCAAGGAACTCATTCATGCCGGCATGTTGCCGATTGCCTTGCTGGTGTTCTTCGCCAGCATCACCGTGCCCGTGTTAAAGCTCTTGGCGCTGACGTATCTGTTGCTTTCTGTCCAATACAAATCCCAATGGCGTCCCAGAGAACGGACCAAGTTATATCGGATAACCGAGGTGGTCGGCCGGTGGTCCATGATTGATATTTTTATGATTTCGATTTTAATTGCCCTGGTAAAGCTTGATGCCATAGCGACCATTGAACCCGGACCGGGAGCGATCTCATTTGCCGCAGTCGTCATCCTGACCATGTTTGCCGCCATGAGCTTTGATCCCCGGTTGATCTGGGATACCATAGAGGAGAAATCATGAAGGAAAATGAACCCGATCCCGGCGATTTTGAAGAGTTGGCGGAAGTCACCGTACAAAAAAAGCGCGGGATTTCCATTGTGTGGATTATTCCTCTGGTTGCGGCCCTGATCGGAGGGTGGCTGATCTACAAAACCATTACCGAAAAGGGTCCCACGGTCACCATAACTTTTGAAGATGGGGCGGGATTAGAAGCCGGTAAAACGAAAATTAAATATAAATCCCTTGAAATTGGTACCGTCAAGCGGGTTGAAATCAGCCAGGACCTCTCTAAGGTGATTGTGAAAGCTGAGATGCGCAACGCAGCCGAGCCCCACCTCACGGAAAATTCCAGGTTCTGGGTAGTCCGCCCCCGGCTGGGTATCGGCGGCATTTCAGGGCTTGAGACATTAGTGTCCGGAGCCTATATTGCCATGGATCCCAGGCCGGGACCTTCGGCTCGGACATTTACCGGATTGGAGAAACCACCCGGAGTGACGCGAGAAGACAAAGGGGCTCAATTCCAATTGCGTGCGGAAAACCTGGGATCGAGTTCCCCCGGTGCTCCGGTCTTTTATCACGACATCCAGGTTGGACGTGTTCTTGATTATGTCTTGGACAAGGAAGGCGAGGGTGTGTTTATCGATATTTTTATTCAAGACCCGTATCATCTTCGTGTACAAGATACCAGCCGATTCTGGCAGTTAAGCGGGTTTGAAATCTCGGTTGGGGCAGAGGGTCTGAATGTGAAAATGGAGTCGCTCTCCTCACTCCTCTCGGGAGGGATTGCGTTTGATACCCCCGCAATGGCAGGAGGCTCGGGGGAACCGAGCCAACCGGGCACGGCATTTAAACTTTTCAGGAATTTTTCCAGTATTCAGGATGAGAAATATGTCCTGACGCGTCCATTCATGGTCAATTTCGATGGATCGGTGAGGGGCTTGAGTGTTGGGGCTCCTGTGGAATTCCGTGGCATTAAAATCGGGATTGTTTCCGATATCGCCGTCAATCTTGACCCTAACACGCTTGAGATTAAAATTCCCATACTGATCGAAATTCAGCCGGAACGAATTACCACGACACAAGTCATGCAATCACAAATCTCAGAGGATCAATATGCTGTCATGAAGCATATGGTGAAACGTGGCTTGAGAGCCCGACTGGAGACCGGCAGCTTACTGACCGGACAATTGTTTGTCGGACTGGACTTCTACAAGGATCTTCCACAGAAAGAGCTGATCCTGACTGGAAAATATCCGGAGATTCCAGCCATACCGGCAACTATGGACCAATTGCGACGGACTGTCACCGATGTGATGGCAGAGATTCGACGCTTGCCTCTTGACAGAATTGGCAAGGAAATCCTGGAAACTGTTGAAGGAGGCAACCGTCTGGTCAATTCTCCTGAGACGCAACAAGCTATCCAAAACCTCAATGCGGCATTAGGAAATGTGGAAAAGCTCACTGGGGGGCTTGACCAGCAAGTTGATAGCCTAATGGCGAATTTGGACAAAACCCTGGTGACCGTCCGGAAAGGGCTACGGATAGTTGATCCCGATTCCCCCGCCGCGGTGAACATGAATAATGCCCTGAAGGAGCTGTCTGCTGCCGCCCGCTCTATCCGGGTTTTGGCCGATTATCTTGAACAACATCCCGAGGCATTGGTCAAAGGGAAAAATTGAATGAGGTGGACATGAATAGCTTTATACATGGGGTGCGTCTCAGTGTTGCCGGTGTCATCCTACTAAATATCCTCGGGTGTGGGACGAGTCAACCATCACATTTCTATCTGTTGCGAGCGATCTCGCCGACTTCCTCTTCTGACCTATCGGAAGTGAAGCCCTCAAATCTGTCCGTTGGATTAGGGCCGGTTACCCTGCCAAAATATTTGGACCGCCCGCAAATTGTGACTCAATCCGGTACGCATGAGGTCGAGTTGGCAGATTTTCATAAATGGGCGGAACCGTTGAGTGAGAATGTGTCTCACGTTCTGACCGAAAATCTCTCAGCCCTTTTATCGACGGATCGAGTTCTGCAGTATCCGTGGAGGAGTTCAAACCCTTTGGATTACCAGGTTGTTGTGGATTTCTGGCAGTTCGATGCCACCATGGGCGGGGAGGCTGTTCTGGTCGCCCGGTGGAGTCTGTTGGGTAGCGATGGGCAAACAGCACTCATCACCAGGAAATCGCAGGTGATCCAGCATCCGACCAGTCAGAATTATGAATCGTTGGTTGAGGCCATGAGTCGGAATCTTGAGAATCTCAGTCGCGAGATTGCCGAGGCGATTAAGGCTCTTCTCCTAAAAAACCATCCGGGCTCTCTTTCCTAATCTGCAGTTGGCAGGCTTGGTCCTGCGCTGTGGGTAGAGACCTACCTAAGAATGACCGTGGTGGTTAGGCACCGCCAAGAACACAAAATGCAACGGGACTTTTCATCAGGATGCTTTTTGATGATAGCTCTTTGATGGTGGGCACTGAGATTGAACTTGCTCAATATGGGCAGACTTACAAGGAGAACCATTCATGGGGATGCTTTCGACAGTCAAGCATGAACTTAAAGAAGTCGGTTTAGTGACCCTGTATTTTTTCTTTTGTTTCGGCATCATCCTTACCCTCAAGAAGCTGATGTTGGAAGGGTATCATATTGAGTTCTATGCCTTCTCTACGGCACTGGTCGGTGCACTTATTGTTGCAAAGGTTGTGGTCTTGTTAGGTAAAACCCGAGCGGGCACCAGATTCGATGCTCGTCATTCGCTTGGTGCGGCTGCTCTGTATAGGACCATGGTTTATAGTGGATGCACCTTCCTGGTGTTGTACGCTGAAAAAATGTTTCATGCTTTTCGGGAAAGTGGTCTATTGGGCATGGCTTTCATGGAGGTGTGGGAACATAAGGAACTTTCTCTCATTTTCGCTAAGGTTCTATGCATCTGGCTGACCTTTTTGGGATTTTTCCTTTATAGAGGTATTGATCGGCGCTTAGGAGAAGGAACCTTGAGGCGAATCATATTCAATCCCCCCTCATAGCCTTCTATGGTTGAACTTGATATTCCCCGTGGTTTTGCCACGGGGAATATTTATTTAGAAAATAAAGTGGAGCTGTCCTCCAAAATAGGCGGTGTTATCATAGTCTTTGTCGGTAATCTTATGCCCGTTTTTGTTTTCCAACCTAAGGTTTCCATTGGTGACGACGCTGCCGAAGAATTCCACACTCACATCCGGAACCATCCACCATGTCACTTTTGCGAAGACCGGAGCCATCGTTTCCTGGCCGACCGCGTTATTTTTATCGAGTCTGAAGCGACGGCGTTGATACTGAATGCCTCCGGCCAACTCCACCGTTTTTGCCAACTTCCACCCGATCTCTCCTCCTAATCCATTCGTCGGGCCAAGCCGGTTGAGGCCAACCCGCAAAGTCCAGTCTTCCACGAATTGCCACTTGACGAGAGGAATGGGAATCACCTTGGCACTATCCTCAATCTGACTCAATGCCCCAACGGCTAGGCCAAGGGATAA
The DNA here is from genome assembly GCA_020430245.1 of Nitrospira sp. GTDB lineage: Bacteria > Nitrospirota > Nitrospiria > Nitrospirales > UBA8639 > Nitrospira_E. The sequence goes on along the minus strand of JAGQKG010000005.1, from coordinate 14,986 downwards.
ATCCGGGCCGGCTGTATAATTAAATCCGACCAAGCCGCCGCCAGTAAATGCATCGCTGAGTTTGGCTCCACTTTCGGCATACCATTGCAGAACCGGTGCACCCAGAATTGTCCAATGTTCGTTCGCGCGCCAGAGAAAAACCGGGACATACACAAAGCGATGGACGTTGTCCCATTGAAAACGTGAAGAATTCGAGAAATTATAATTGTGGTATTCATACCGGAGGACATTGTCGAGCTTAAAGTCATCACTGAAACCAACTTGAGCATTAAACGATCCCATCCAGTCATTACGATGAAAGTCTCCGCTACTTTTCTTTAGATCGGTATTGGCCTGGTACCCGTAACCGAACCGCAGGTCAAAGGGTTTCACAGCCGGTTCGGGGTCCACAGGCACCACGGCGACTTGGGCAAAAACGGGCATACCAACGGCACTGAGTCCCATAAACATCAGGATACCCATTACTTTTCGAAGTGCGTTCTTCATCCTTTTCCCCCTTCTCTAGTGAAGGATTTCTAGACTACCCAACGCCGGCCCACATGGTATCCAGATCCTTATTATAGCCAATACTATTAAAAAGCTTATTAGGGCACCTCTCAAAACTGCTGACAATTCCGGCAGACTCTGTCACATGTTGGAGAAGCCTCTGCGGCGCTCCAACCGAACGAAGGGTAGCCGACTTTCATTTGATACGGTACTGATGTCCAAAGTTCTCGGGCTGCAAACCCTCTATAATTTGGCTGATTATTCACTATAAGGACAAATGAGTCAATCTTTACGTTTGTTAGAGGTGTTTAATCAGTTTCCATCAAGCATGGGCAAAGGATAGTTTTTGACTTTAGCAAAAGCAAAATAGAACATTCGATTCAATTCGCCTACCTTTCCGTTTCACCTGAAATAAACCTGAGTCTTGCCGATCAAGTGTAGAAGTGAAATTTCTGCGAATCGGTGGGCACTTTTAGACTTTAATTTAAAGTATGGGAGGACAGGGTATGACCAAGGGCGATTTGCGGAAGAGTTCAAAGAGGAAGCGGTCAAGCAGGTCATCGAGCGAGGGTACGCGGTCGGCGAGGTAGCCAGACGCCCGGGCATTTCGGTGCAACGCTTGTACATGTTGGTGAAAGTGTACAGTCCCAACGCCACTGATCGCTATGAGGCCGAACTCAAAGAAGTCCGACCGGAGCATCTGACGTTGAAGGCGGAACTCCGGCGATCCCAGGACGAGCGAGACATCCTCAAAAAAGCGGCCGCGTACTTCGCCAAAACCCCGGGGTGAGGTGCACTTTCATCTTACAGCATCAAGCCCAGGATGCCGTACAGCCGCTGTGTCGCGTGTTGGGTGTCTCGCGCAATGGGTATTACGCGTGGGTGGAGTGGCCCCCTTAATTATGGGAACCGCGAACGGGTGAATGAATTGAAAGTTTCACACGAAGAGAAGGCGATGAGGCGGGCCTTTGTGGCTGCTTCCAAGCTATTCCGGGTAAATTGATCGGTCTCACTGTCGTTACGAAGGAGGTGGCGATCCAGGGGGGTAAGCGAGATGTAAGAAGAATGGAATTTCCTTTATTCAATTGATGAACAGAGTGAGGCGAATGAGGCGGAACATGTTTCGGTAAATCACCGGGACACCCTTCTTTTACCGGATCCAACCTTGTTCCCTAAATTTGATCTGTAATCGCTCTGCAATAGCTTCGGCTGTCCTTTTTCCTTCGCCTTCGATCGTATCATGGCCCGTCGCTTCTCCGGTCACTTTCGCCGCGCCCCCGACGATCAACCCGATCGGATTGGCCGTGGCCGCAAAGACCACCACTGGGAGAATCATACCCGGCATTTTGCCTCCTCCGGCTTCGAGTTCGCCGGAACCCAATACCCGCGGTCCGGATTTTGTCATTTGATAGGCTTCCATTGCGGTCTTTACTTCCGCGTTTCCGGAACCGAATCCTAGGGTCATGCGTTTCAAGGTGCTGCCTTCCTCCACCGAGGTAAAATAACCCACAAACATCAGGTCATTGATTCGCGGGACGGTGTGTTTGTCTCCCTCCAATGCCACCAACCCCATTTCCTGAATTTTCGTCACCAATTCCTTTGCGACGGCGCCCCCCAACTTGCGCCCGGCTTCGAGATTCTCAGGAGAGGGCGGGCTGCTGGGAGGGGTAAAGGCTTTGGCGGAAGCAGACCAGGAAGGAAGGTCGGCATGCGTGGCGGCAAAGGGGAACACATACATACGGTCAGGCTTGGGAATCTTTTGTGCGCCGATTTTAGATTCCGACTTGGTGATTTTGGTTGAGGCGCAACCGATGGCCAACGCTAATACCAAGACACATGAAACGATTCGAGTGAGGTGCTTCATTACCAAGCCTCCTAGGATGGAATAAGAGTAAAATTCTAGCATTTTTCTTTTCCCAAAAATACAGAGATGGAATAAAACGGGTGATGGGGTTATGTACTAGAGAATGAATGAGCCGTGAATGGGAGTGTCCTGTCTGAAGGCGCTCGGTAAGTTTTCATTTCTGCCTTATTAGACCAAAGACTGTCATTGCGGGCGTGAGGTTTGCCTGGAACGTATTGAAGTGATTGAGGAAGAAAGGGTAGTAATGACGGCCTTGCCGCTACCGAAGCAAGAAGGGCAGTAAAGGCCCAAGGAAGGTAGGGTGTTCTATGACGAAAAGGAATTGGTCAATTATACAGTCTGTCCTCTTATCTGCATGCTGCAAGTGGGCTATTTGAGGGCTTCGGCTCCGCCCACAATGTCCATCAGTTCCTTGGTAATGGCTTCCTGACGGCTCCTGTTATATTTGAGGCTGAGATGCTTAATGAGTTCTCCGGCGTTGCGAGTGGCGCCATCCATGGCAGCCATTCTTGCGGATTGTTCGGCGGCGGATGATTCCAATAAAATGCGGTAAACCTGGCCCTGTGCATACTTAGGCAGTAGGCTCTCCAGCAAGTCCTCCTGATCGGGTTCGTACAGATAGCCGCCTCCGGATGGGGTTTCGGCCGCTCCGAATTCTTCCAGCGGCTCGATAGGAAAAACCTTTTCTACCACCACTTGCTGTTGGACGACGTTTTTAAACTCGTTATACACGATATATCCTTCATCAAAGACACCTTCGGTAAACGCCTCGACAGCACCCCATCCGACTTCGAGTGCGTGCTCATAAGTCAATCGTTCAAATACATTGACATTCGGATTGCGAATGGGCCAATGACGGCGGCGAAAGTAATCGTTCCCTTTCCGGCCGACGACACCGACGATGACCTTCGCCCCTGTTCCTTCGCATTCCTGGATCAACTGGGTAGCTTTGCGAATGACATTCATGTTGAACGCTCCGCACAATCCACGGTCGCTCGTCACCACCGTCACTTGAATAATCTTGACCGGGCGTTTTTGGAATAGGGGGTGGACAGCTTGATTGACCCGACCGCTCAGGTTGGCAAGCACACGGCGTAATTCCTGTCCATAGGGGCGAAAGGCCAGGATTCGCTGCTGCGCACGGCGGAGTTTGGATGCGGCCACCATCTTCATGGCCTTCGTGATCTTTTGTGTGTTCTTGACCGAGCCGATTTTACGGCGTAAGGCCTGAAGATTTGCCATCCCCGATCCTCCCGCATATTAAATATGAACTTGTGAACTGAAGCATGAGATTCCTATTTCTTATCCATACTATTCTTGCCGTGATTTCTCTGCCTTCTCATCAGAATCGGCAACAAACAAGGAGAGGTCTGCGAACCAGACCCGCAGGTCATCCCGATCTGGTTCTTAAAACCGTTTCTCCCGTTCTAAAGGGCTCTCATGGCAAGTAGAAGATTTTAGCAAGTGCAACCGGCGATTATTATCCCATGAGGTAGAAACGCAGAGGAGTATTGTGCATGGAATGAGGGAATGTTGCAAGAGGATGCGATGAAAAACTATACGGAGCCACCTCCTGGGAAAAGCGAAGATGACCACCACTCCAATTTCAGGATTGCCGATACCATCAGACGTCCGTGTGTTCAGCTTTTCAGCTCAGGTTGCGTTGGTCCGGGTTCTCCTGGTTCGGAAACAGGCTGAATCTCTTTCTCGGGCGGCGACCAACCGCCTCCAAGGGCCTTATACAGCCGGACGACGGAGCTCAGGTGTTGCTGTCTGGTTGTGACCAGACTAAGTTCGGCCTGAAAGAGATCCCGTTGGGCGGTTAAGACATCCAGATAGGACGCGAACCCTCCACGATACCGTTTGTCCGCAAAATTCAACGCGGACTGGAGGGATGCCACCTGAGATTCCTGTGCTTCCGTTTGCTCGTGGGTCTTTTCGATCGTGATCAAGGAGTCCTCAACCTCCCTAAAGGCATTGAGGATGGACAACTCGTACTGGGCCAGAGCCTGTTGCTCTTTAGCCGTCTGGACCCCGACACCATAGCCAAGTGCCGTGGCGTTAAGAAGCGGGCCGGTTAGGGTGCCTGATGCTCCAACAGTGGCAAATGGCCCCGTCCCCATCGAGTTTAACTGAAAGCCGGCTACACCTCCGCCGGCATTGATGCTGAATTGTGGAAAACGTTGAGCCTGGGCCACGCCGATGTTGGCCGTAGCCGCGGCAAGTTTTTGTTCCGCTTCCAGAATATCCGGGCGTTGACTCAGGAGACTGGAAGGCAACCCGACCGGCACTTCAGGCGGCAGAGGCTGTTCCGTGAGGATCAACCCGCGGGGGATCGCATTCGGACGGTGTCCCAACAAGACGCTGATCCGGTTCTCCGCTTGCACCACCTGCTGCTCCAGATTAGCCAATTGTGCTCTCGTGCCGGCTTGTTCGGCTTCGAAACGATCCAGATCCAGCTTAGAGGCATACCCGTGTTCATATTGTGACCGGCTTAATCTTACAGCCTCATTCCAGATTTTGAGTGTGCGTTCGGCAATCTGCACCTGGAGATCGAGAGCCCGGAGCGTGAAGTAGGATTGTGCCACGTCGCTGACCAGGGCGATAACCACCCCACGCTGGTTTTCGACCCGCGCCAGTAATTCCGCCTGTGTGGCTTCGACATTCCGGCGAATCCGCCCCCAGAGATCGATTTCCCATTTGATCCCACCCGTGAAAGTTTGTCTCGAATAGTCAAGGTGCCCTCGTCCACTTTGTCCGCCAGCTTGCCCTGGTATAACGGCTCCGTTTCCAGTGGACAGTCCATTACTCGTATTGTGATAGTACATCCCCTCTCCTTGATACCCGAGGGATGGGGCAAGATCGAATTTGGCAATGACAAGTTGGTTGTTGAACTCCTCGACAGCTGCGGCGGCAACCCGAAGGTCAAGATTTTCCTGTAAGGCGGTGCGGATCAGTTGCTGAAGTTCTTCATCCTTGAACAATTCCCACCAGGGCATATTCGCGATAGATTCCGAGGTCCCAGGCGCCAGGCGCCAGGAATCGGATGTGGGAACGTCGGGGCGTTTGTAATCCGGCCCCATAGTGCAACCCCAGGCGATCAGAAGACTCAACAGGATAGGGACGCATCTTCTATTATGCATATTAATGACCTCCCTGGAGTTTGAATTGCGTCCGGGCATGTTTTGTTTGTGGGGAAACAAACGAATCTTCGTCTTCTAACAATTCGGTATCCTCAAATTCTGGGTCGTCGGGGTCTTGGTCAGGTGGGTCCTCATGGCGGTGGGCCAACCGTTCCACCACATAAAACGACACAGGAATGAGAAAAATCGCGATAAAGCTTGCCGCGAGCATTCCTCCGATGACGGTGACGCCCAGAAGGATTCTCCCATGCGCCCCGGATCCCGATGAGAGCACAAGAGGAACCACTCCCAAGATAAAGGCGAATGAAGTCATCAGGATCGGCCGCAGCCGGAGACGAGCCCCGGTCAGGGCTGCCTCGACAAGAGAACGACCCTTTTCATACTCCATTTTGGCAAATTCCACGATCAGGATTGCGTTCTTTGCGGACAGTCCGATGAGCATGACGAGACCAATTTGGGTGAACACATCGTTTTCCATCCCGAGCGCCAACAAGGCGCCAAACGCTCCGACGACCGCGATTGGCGTACAGATGAGAACACTGAACGGAAGGGCCCAACTCTCATACTGGGCCGCAAGAATGAGAAAGACAAAGAGGAGGGAAAATCCGAAGATCACGCTGGCCGGAACTCCCTCAGCGGCCACCTTTTCCTGAAACGACATTCCGATGTAGTCGAATCCCATCTCACGCGGCATGGTTTCGGCAAAGACTTCTTCCAGAGCCTGCATCACCTGACCTGTGGTGTACCCCGGTGTCGCAGAAATAAAAACCTGTGCAGATCGATAACCGTTGAACCGCATGGTGAATTCCGGGCCGGAAGTTTTTTCCATAGTCACGAGTGTCGAGAGAGGGACCATCTCATCGGATTTATTTCGCACAAAAAATTGTCCCACGTTTTCGGCAGTGGTTCGGAATTCTCCTTCCGCCTGCACATACACCTGCCAGACACGCCCAAACCGATTGAAATAGTTCACCATCACACCGCCCATAAAAGTCTGCAGGGTTTTATAGACATCTTCAAGTTTCACCCCTTGCTTCAGCACTTTGTCGCGATCGACATGGGCAAAGACCTGGGGCACGGAGGGAATAAAGGTGCTATTCATGGAAGCAATTTCTGGACGTTGTCGTGCAGCTTCCATGAACGAACTGAGGTTGTCGGCCAGGAAGGCCACATCCTGTCCGGAACGGTCTTCCAGAATGAAGGAGACGCCACCGGATGTGCCGACGCCGGGAATGGCAGGAGGCGGAAAGAGAAAAGCGACGGCTTCGGGTAAGGCCGCAAGTTTCTGATTCACATTTTTGAAGATCGCCTGAAGTTTTTCTTCCGGTTTGGTCCGTTCCTCCCATGGGGCGAGAGTGACGAAAAAGAACCCGTTATAGGTTGTTTGGACCGTACTTAACAGACTATAACCCACGACAGTGGTCACATATTGAATGCCGGGAGTTTCCTGAAGGATTGCTTCGATCTTCTTGGCAACCTCATCCGTTCGTTGCAGGGATGCTGCTAAGGGTAGCTGGACGTTTAAGTAGACATACCCCTGATCTTCCATGGGAAGAAATCCGGTAGGGAGTTTGGCTCCCAGGAGACCGGCACCCACAGCGGCCACAAGTAGAAAGATCATCGCCCGGCCCGTCTTCCCGATCAGGTGGTGGCAGTATCCAACATACCCGTCCGTCGCCCGTCCAAACCACTGGTTGAACCATCCGAAAAACACTCCCATCGGACCCCTGGCTGGCGTCCTTGGTCGCAGGAGCATGGCAGAAAGAGCGGGGCTAAGGGTCAAGGCATTGAAGGCGGAGATAATCACCGATAACGCAATCGTGAGTGCAAATTGCTGGTAGAGTCTCCCGGTAATGCCCGGAATGAAGGCGGTGGGGACGAACACCGCAGCTAAAATGAGGGCGATGGCGATCACCGGCCCGGAGACTTCCTCCATGGCCTTTCTGGTCGCATCCTTGGGCGAAAGACCTTTCTCGATATGATGCTCGACGGCTTCGACCACGACGATGGCATCGTCTACCACCAGTCCGATGGCCAGTACCAGTCCAAATAACGACAACGTATTGATGGAAAAATCCAATAATGGGAAAACGGCGAACGTTCCTACCAGCGAGACGGGTACGGCCAGCAGGGGAATAAGCGTCGCCCGCCATCCCTGCAAAAAAATGAAGACGACGATGATCACTAGGACCAAGGCCTCGAAGAGCGTATGCACAATTTCATTGATCCCTTCCCTGACCGCCAGAGTGGTATCCAGGGAAACTTCGTAATCAAGGCCTTCCGGGAACCGGTCCTTCATCTCCTCCATCAACTTCTTTGCCCGATCAACCGTATCAATCGCGTTGGATCCCGGGAGCTGGTAGACGGCAATAATCGCACTCGGCTTCCCGTTAAGACGGCCGATCATACCGTAGGTTTGGGCGCCGAGTTCGATCCTGGCCACGTCCTTCAGCCGGATGATGGACCCGTCTGGATCAGCACGTACGATAATCTGCCCGAACTCTTCCTCGTCGAGGAGACGGCCCTGGGATCGGACTGTGTAGGTGAATTCCTGTCCTTGCGGAACCGGTTGCGCCCCGATCTGACCGGCCGGGTTGACGGTATTCTGCTTTTGAATGGCATCCAGAATCTCGGCCACTGTAATTCCGAGTTTGGCCAGATGATCGGGTTGCACCCAGAAGCGCATGGCATACTGACCCGCGCCAAAGATCGTAACCTGACCGACACCCTCTACCCGAGAGAGGGGATCGTTAATGTTCACGTAGGCATAGTTGGCCAGGAATATCTCGTCATAGGCGCCGTTCGGGGAATACAGGCTGAAGAGCATCAGAGGACTGGTGGTGGATTTCTTGATCGTGACGCCAAAGTTTCTCACGTCCGTGGGTAACTGAGACTCGGCCTGCATGTACCGCATCTGAGTCAGGATCTGGTCATCGTTGGGGATCGTGTTCACGTCAAAGTCAACCCGCAAGGTCATTTGACCATTGCTGGCATTTGTTGAATACATGTAGATCGAGTTGTCCACCCCTGCCATCTGTTGTTCGATGGGGGTCGCGACCGATTGTTCGACGGTGACCGCGTCCGCCCCGACGTAGGTGGCCTGTAATTGAATTTCCGGAGGTGCGATGTCGGGAAACAGTGCGATAGGAAGTTGCACCATGGAGATGAGGCCCAGGATCACCATGATGATCGAAATGACGATAGCGACGATGGGCCGGTCGATGAAGAATTTGGCCATAAGACTCTTTAGGTAGCTGGGAGTGGCGTGGGGGAACTCTCAGATTCCGGTTGTGGTTCGTCAGGAGCCGTTTTGGGCGTGACCACCATTCCCTCGCGAACCTTCAGAAACCCTTCGACAATCACTGTCTCACCGGGTTTGAGGCCGTCATTGATCAACCAGAGGGAGCCGATCCGTGGTCCCGGACTCACGGTTCGAATGGCTACCGTGTTTCCATTCTCAATCACCGCAACCTGGAAGGTCCCCTGAAGTTCCTGGACGGCACGCTGCTGGACCAATAGTCCCTCATTTCGAGTTTCGATGGAGGCGCGTACTTTGGCAAAAAGACCTGGTCTCAGGAAATTGGTCGGGTTTGGAAAATAACTGACGATCGTGATCGTCCCGGTTTTGATATCAACCTGTCGATCGGCGAGGACGGCTCTTCCCTTATGTGGATACACGCTTCCATCCGCAAGAATCAGCTCAAGTCGATGCTCGTTGGGCGCCCTTACTCCTGGTTGATTACTGATCTTTTCAATGCGGTTCGCCAGTTTTAAATATTCCTGCTCGCTAATGGGGAATTGAACCTTGATTGGGTTCACCTGGGACACCGTTGTCATCAACGTATTCTCGACGATGAGATCACCGATTTGGGCCGTGGCGATTCCGGCTATTCCGTTGATCGGGGAGGTCACGCTTGTCCAGTTAAGATTCAGTTGAGCATTCTCGAGTTTGGCACGCGCCGAAGCGACCGAGGCCAGGTTGGCTGCGCTTGCCTGTAGGGCATCATCCAGTTCCTTCTGGCTGATGGCGCCTTCCGCTGCCAGGGGAGTGTTCCGCTTAACGTCAAGCTGGCTCTTTTTATAGGCCGCTTCCGCACGGGCAAGTTCCGCCTTGGCTTGATCTAGGGAAGCCTTGTACGGTCGTGGATCGATTTTAAACAAAAGGTCATTGGTCTTCACCACCGACCCTTCCGTGTAATGGCGGGATATCAGGTACCCCTGGATTCTGGCACGAATCTGCGCATCCACATAGCCGACGGTGGTTCCTACCCACTCTCCATATATCGGCACGTCCTTTTGAATCACCTCTGCCACCAATACTTCAGGCGGCATGGCCGTGGATTCCGCCTCTTTACGATCGCACCCCAAGGTTATCCCTAATAGAAGACATGCCAGGAGGCTTGCCACTCCCCGGAAGTCCCGACGGGCGGGTTGCGGTCGCGTCCTCACGATAAACGGTTTTGGGGCCTGGGAAAAAGCATTGAGACGATTGATGGTCATACTCGAGCGTCCTGATGGAGGGAAGACAATGAAATCGTTGTGATTCTTTCATGTTTCGAGTTCCATTCTCAAGTATGTATCCTAAATATTTTCGAGTTGTTTTTGAAACTGTCTGGTGAATTCGCGTTTGAGTGCAACGTGGTAGGGTGAGTAAAGAAATGTATTTCCGGGATTTTCCATTTTTCCATGTGGCCATGCTGAACGATCGATGGTCTTCATTCGACGTCTTCCCTCTCCCTGTTAATCATTCTAAGCAGATATTTTATTAACCATAATAGCCAGGGATTGAACCCGATTGTTTTGAACGAACAAAACCTTTAAATTTACTTCCTCATGACGCATCTTCCTGGGGGTAGGGTCTTCCCCAGAAAAAGAATGGACCGATGTCGGACGAATGGACACAGATCTCGCAAGAGATTAACCTTCAACGGAGCATCTTCTTATGACCTCTCTCACTCAACGACCTGTTTGGAAATCTCTTGAACAACATTATCAACAGGCCAAGAAGCTTCATCTGCGCGCCTTGTTTGCGGATGATTCCGCGAGAGGTCGACGAATGGCCGTGGAGGCTGAGGGGATCTACCTGGATTATTCGAAAAATCTTATCACTGAGGAAACTTTACGCCTACTCCTTGAACTGGCGGAAAGCGTGAATTTGCGGGACCATATTCAGGCGATGTTCCGGGGTGACAAAATTAATATCACGGAACAGCGGGCAGTCCTTCATACCGCTCTGAGAGCCTCCAGAAACGCATCTATCTTGGTGGACGGCAGAGATGTGATGCCGGATGTTCATGCAGTGTTGGATCAAATGGCGAATTTTTCCACAAGAGTCAGAAGCGGGGAGTGGAAGGGCTATTCAGGAAAATGCATCCGGAACATCATCAATATCGGTATCGGGGGTTCGGATCTTGGGCCGGTGATGGCCTATGAAGCCTTAAAGCATTACAGCGATCGTCATCTGACTATCCGGTTCGTTTCGAACATTGACGGAACGGATCTGGTGGAGGCGGTCAGGGGCCTTGACCCTGCAGAGACTCTTTTCGTGGTTTGTTCAAAAACCTTTACCACCATCGAAACCCTGACGAATGCGCAATCCGCCCGAGACTGGTGTCTCAATGCGCTTCATGACAAACAAGCTGTTGCCAAACATTTTGTCGCCGTTTCGACAAACCGTCACGAGGTCCAGAAATTCGGAATTGACCCGGCGAATATGTTCGAATTCTGGGACTGGGTCGGCGGGCGCTATTCTCTGGATTCGGCCATTGGCCTTTCGCTGATGATCGGGGTCGGGCCTGATCATTTTCGAGACATGCTTGCCGGCTTTCGAGCGATGGATGAACATTTCCAATCAGCGCCTTTCGAAAAAAACCTTCCAGTGCTTCTCGGGCTTCTGGGGGTGTGGTACGTTAACTTTTTCCACGCTGAGACCCATGCCATTCTCCCCTACGATCAATATCTGTGGCGGCTCAGCGCCTATTGCCAGCAGCTTGACATGGAGAGCAATGGGAAGCGGGTGACTCTGGACGGGACCGTTGTCGATTATCAGACAGGTCCAATCATCTGGGGCCAGCCAGGCACCAACGGTCAGCATGCCTACTATCAATTAATTCACCAAGGAACCAGGCTGATTCCCTGTGACTTTATCGGCTTCTGCCGCTCCTTGAACCCATCCGGGCCGCATCACGACCTACTCATGGCCAACTTTTTCGCCCAAACCGAGGCTCTCGCATTCGGTAAGACGGCCAAGGAGGTCGAGACTGAGGGAGTCCCGCAAACGTTAATTCCTCATCGAACCTTTGCCGGCAATCATCCTACCAACACGATCCTGGCGGAGGAACTCACACCGGCCATGCTGGGAAAGCTTATTGCCTTGTATGAACATAAAGTGTTCGTCCAGGGAGTTATCTGGAACCTGAATTCCTTCGATCAATGGGGAGTGGAATTGGGCAAAGTGCTTGCCAAGCGGATCGGCCCGGAACTGACGGCACTACGGGAGCCGGACTTGGATCATGACAGCTCCACGAATGCGTTGATTCAACGCTATCGGCAGCACCGTCGACTCCAGACTTGAGGCTGCCATTTTGAATCATGAAATTTTCCAAACAATTCATTTTTTTCGATCTTCAAGTGACAGTTAAAGAAAGTTGTGTGAGGCTTTCTCCTAAGGCCGTGACGGTCAAGACCATCTCCTGAAAAGGCCACGGAAAAATTCACTCAATACTCACCCGGTCGAGCTCCTTCCTATAAGGTTAGATGAATCTTCAGAGCCATCCCATATGCCACCTCGCATACTTTGACTAGCGGATCTCCGGGCAGATGCATCGCTGTTCCCCGGAGTTGATCACGATAATTTGGGTGTGGGAGGAGCAGGCCTGCACAGCTCCATCAATCTCCATGGTACCATGAGCCGGTGAAAGGTGTATGGCTTCGAACCAGCCCTTGTAGTGTTTCCAATTGTGAAAATCACCGATACAGGGCATGTGACGATCAAGACACAGGTGGTGGATTTTTCGAGGATCTTGCATGGGACGGTGATGGCCGTCGGTGTATATTTGCAGGTACGGTTTTTGATGTTTTCGATCAGTCTTTTGAGGTAGAATCGGTTCCGAATTGTGGCAGGCAGTTCTGAATGTGTTTTTCTTAAATTTAAGGAGGCTTGACGTTATGCGACAACGTGTAGAGAAAACAATCTTGATTCTGTTCCTTTTTGCTCTCTTTCTGCAGGGGTGCGCGGCGACACAACAACGACGAGATGTGGTCGAATCAGGATTTCTTACGGCGGGTGAGCATGCCATGCTCACCGAAGGTAAAAAACACGAAGCACTCCTTCGTTACGTCAATCCGGATGTCGACTGGCGCTCTTATGACAAAATAATGCTTGATTCCGTAGCAGTCTGGAAAGATTCCGAAACCCAGGATGTGTCTCCGGAAGATCTTCAGATGCTGACCGATTTCGCCTATGGCCAACTGCATGATGCTCTGAGTCTAGACTATACCTTTGTGACCCAACCCGGACCCGGAGTCATTCGTGCCACCTTTGCCATCACGGAAGCGGAGGCTTCTAACCCGGTTGCAGATGTGGTGACGTCCATTATTCCTCAAACCAGGATTCTGACTGGAGTCAAAGGGCTCATCGTGGGAGGTAAGCCTGGTTTTGTGGGAACAGCCGGCTTAGAGGCCAAGTTTACCGACGCCCAAACCGGGAAGATTCTGGGTTTGGCCGTGGACCGGCGGGGGGGGACTAAAAATCTCAGCGGGATGACTGACAAATGGAATGATGTAGAGAAAGCGTATATCTATTGGGCGGCGGCTGTTCGCTATCGACTGTGCATGCTTCGTGGCGATGCGAATTGTGTGGAACCGGAAGCCTAAGAACATATTGTGTGAAAATCGAGGGAAGTTAAGAGAGTGCGTGATCTCTTTATCAAATAAAACTCGAGAAATTTCCTCTCCAAACAGCCTCTGATGGGGGGTGAATGTGTTGCGGCTTAATTAGGAAGAGAAGGCCTCCAGGGTTCACTCAGGCAAATGGGGTTATCTTATTCGTGTCATTTTGAAAAAGGTGTATTATAGAGCTCTCCGCTTTAGTCATTCCCGACAGAGTTTGTCGGGAATCCATTTCGGTTTCTTTTCGGATGACCTGCCACAAACTACCGGTATGACCGAAGGGGAATGATATCTCTGTCACTGATACGCAGGAATGACAAAAAGGGTGGTTTTACCCACTGGCAGGGATGACGACTGGAAGAAAGGGAAATAGGCGGTGAAGGAGAAAAGACTGCGAGCTTGGTCGGGTAATCTCCCGCAGAAGGCAACCGTCTGGCACCCTCTCCCCTTGTTGAGGATAAGGTGACCTGAAAAACGGGTAGTAACACGAAATAACCGGAACTCGATCCTCTGGTACGCTGAATCTAAAGGTCTTTTTAATTAATTCCAATTCCCCGTAGCTTACTACGCTGTCATCTTATGAGAACTGCAGCCGATTGATCCGTTGAATTCCCCGCTGCTTGCGGCGGGGTATCATTTAATTACACTTACCTCATAGCTGGTATCTTATTTCATTTCCTATTTGTCACTGCCAATTGGGAGTCTGAAGGCAAGGAGAAATAAGTTGACGGCGCCCGCAGGGGGATGGGGAAAGCCTTCCGCATCGGTGATGTCTCCTTCAATATGAACGGGTCAGCGTTTTCTCATGTGATGTGACTGGATAGAGGGTGGATAGCATCTTGCGCCTGCAATTAGCGATCATACCCCTAAAATCCATATTTGCCGAGTGATCATGATTTGTTCAACTGGGATGTCTTGATGGAGAATCGTTAATCATCAGCGTGAGGTCAGAAAATGAATATGCGGTTATGGGTGGGATTATGTTTTCTCCTGCTCTCAGCCTGTGGTCCTTCACAACAATGGGTTAAGCCTGGGGCGACAGAGGCAGATTTACGTTCAACGATTACTCTCTGCGATCGGGAAAACCGTCATTTTAATCAGGAAGGTATTTCGCACTTTGGTCCGGAAGATGAAACCATCCGACCAAGGAACTATCGCAGAGGCGGAGGGGACATGATGAGGGAACAATGCCTCCAAAGTCACGGTTGGACGCTTGAATATGTCGAGTGAACCGGCTGATCCCAAAAGGAAGTGCAACTCAAGCTTACCTAGGAGGATGGAAGAGAAAAAATCCTCTCCTGGAAAGTGATCTGCTATATACACATTGAAAGTAAAATCCGGGTGTTAGTGAGGGTTTGAGCCGGCACAACGAATTCCTTTAACCTATTAATCTGGGTAGAGTTTTCTGAGTAGGGCTGGACAGTAGAAAAGGTGCGGGGGAGGCGGAATAATTTCGGGCACCTCTAAAAACTCCTGACAAGCGGGCTCAATTATGCGATGTTGTTTTTCCAAGGAGGAGATGACTATACCGACATCGAATCAACTTGGATTCTTTGACCTCCCGACTTGCTATGTTGACCTCAGCAGAAGGGTGATCCCTTAG
>JAGQKG010000059.1 GCA_020430245.1 Nitrospira sp. | reverse complement strand
GACTCCAGTCCTATTTTTCCACGCATCCTCAAGCGGGTCTTCAAATTGGTGAGGCAGGCACCAATGGGATCGATGTGCGGCTTCAGACTCATGGGTCCCGCAAGATATCATGATTTTTCTTATTGATGTCTTCGATACCGCCTTATGGAGAACATCTGAGCCCGGCTGTCGCCGATTCCGTTGAAAAGGTTTGTAACCTGATCACATCTCTCATTCAACAGTCAGCCCAAACACCTCATCCGTCTCCATAACCCCAGACTCCGTCACCGGCTTTATTCGGATTACTCGGGGAAATATGTTATAAACTTCCTCTGGGTCTTCTTGAGGCTTTTTCAAATAAAGGAATGGTTTTGGCCCCTCACACCAGAACCGACTCGCCTCCCTATACCATGGGGCCCTCCATGATTGATACCAACTCCATTGCACAAGCTCCAGAAGAAGCCTTTGCCATCCATGTCCAGGGCCTTGTTCAAGGAGTAGGTTTCCGGCCGACCGCTTGGAATCTCGCACAGCGCCATCGCCTCCGCGGACGCGTCTTGAACACCAGCGGAGGCATCCAGATTGTTGCGGCCGGAGCTAAACACCAGATTGAACAATTCGTCTCGGATCTGACCGCTCATCCCCCGCCCTTAGCCCGGATCACGGCCGTTTCCATGCGTGCCATTCCCCTCCACGATGTGAGCGAATCGGTCTTCCTGATTGCCAAAAGCACGGTCACCGATGCCCATACGGGGATTGTCCCAGACACGGCCACATGTCACGAGTGCCTCAAGGACATTTTTGATCCCTGTTCCCGTCGCTTCCGATATCCCTTTACCACCTGCACCCATTGTGGGCCTCGTCTCACGATCCAGGAGCGCATCCCTTTCGACCGTGTTCATACCACTATGAGATCCTTTCCGCTCTGCCAAAACTGTCTTCAAGAATATCAAAACCCGGCGGATCGCCGGTTTCACGCACAATCGATTGCCTGCCAGGCCTGCGGCCCCAAGGTGTGGATCGAACAGGCAAGCGGTAAGCCAATGACTCTTCACACATTTTCCACTCTGGATGAGATCGATACCTGTTGTACGTTGCTCGAGCGTGGATATATTTTTGCGATTAAGGGGTTGGGAGGATTCCAACTTGCTTGTGATGCCACACAGGAACAGGCCGTCGAAAGGCTTCGGCGTCTTAAGCGACGAGAAGGCAAACCTTTCGCCTTGATGGCTCGAGACCTCGATGTAATTCGTCAATATTGCCGGATAAACGACCAGGAATCGGCATTACTGGAAAGCTCCTCGGCTCCAATCGTCATCCTCTCACGTTTCACTGGTCGCTCACTGGCTCCAAGCGTGGCACCTGGAATGAACACCTACGGATTCATGTTGCCGAATACGCCGTTGCATCATCTGCTGCTTCAGCGAATGATTCGTCCGATTGTCCTGACCAGCGGTAACATGGCCGGCGAACCACAAAGCATCCACAACGCCGCCGCCCAAGACCGATTGCGCCACGTGGCGGATTTCTTTCTTCTTCATAATCGAGGCATTGCCAGGAGGATCGACGACTCGGTGGTCAGGGTAATGAGTGAAGAACCACGCATCCTTCGTCGAAGTCGTGGTTACGCATCGGCACCACTCCAATTGCCCAAGGGATTCGAGCGGACACCTCCGCTTCTGGCCATGGGAGGAGAACTCAAAAATACGTTTTGCCTTCTCACAGAAGGACACGCCTACCTCTCTCACCATATCGGCGACCTTGAAGAGGCACATACCTATACCGACTACCGGGAGGCTCTTGGGCATTACCAGGAAGCGTTCACCCATAAACCGGAAACCATTGCCACTGACCGACACCCGAACTACCTTTCTTCCGACCTAGGGAAGGAATTCTCAGCTTCACAAAATCTCCCCTTGACAGAAGTCCAACATCACCATGCCCATTTCGCTGCCTGTTTGGCGGACAATGATGTACCGTTCGAGACTGACGCCATACTGGGAATCATCTTGGATGGCTTAGGCCTTGGCGATGATGGCACTCTTTGGGGAGGCGAATTCTTATTGGGAAATTATGAAAAGACCACACGCATCGGAACATTCATGCCCGTGCCGATGCCGGGTGGCATCCGGGCCATTCAGGAGCCCTGGAGAAACACCTATGCGCATTTGAAAACAGGAATGGGGTGGAACCAGATGGCTCGGGCTTACCATCAAACTCCCACGTTTCAGTATCTGGAACTCAAACCCCGGCACATCCTGGATCAGATGCTCGCCCAAGGGATCAACAGTCCCATGACCAGCTCCTGCGGACGCCTATTCGATGCGGTCGCCGCAGCCATGGGTATTTGTCCGGATATGGTGGCCTTCGAAGGACAGGCGGCCATGGAATTGGAGGCATTGGTTGACGTCCCGACTCTCCTTCATGAAGCTGAAGCCCAGGCATACCCCTTTGCCATTTCCCCCTTACCCGATTCACACCTAGCGGCCATTGATCCCCGACCCATGTGGCACACGCTCTTAAACGACCTCCAATGCCGGACATCGATTCCCATTATGGCTGCACGATTCCATAAGGGGTTGGCCCGGGCAATTGCGGCCATGGTGTTCCATCTCATGCCATCGACCCACACACCGTCATCTTTTCAGACCGTCGCGCTGTCCGGTGGCGTTTTTCAAAATCGTATCTTGTTCGAATTGCTGAAGCCAAAATTGGAGCATGCAGGACTCAGGGTACTGGCACACCGGCGCGTTCCCACCAGTGATGGCGGGCTCGCCCTAGGCCAGGCGATGGTCGCGGCCGCGCGCGCGCTCAACTCTTTCAACGGAGGACCTTCGTCATGTGCCTAGGGATCCCGGGGCAAATCATTGAACTGTGCCCTGAAGAGCCCAGCCTGGCCATTGTGGATATCGGCGGCGTTCGCCGTCCGGTCAATATAGCCTGCATTGTGGACGAAGACCATCCACCGGATGCCTGCCTTGGCGATTGGGTGTTAATTCATGTGGGCTTTGCCATGAGCCGGATTCATGAAACTGAGGCTCAACGCACGCTGGACCTCCTTTCCAAATTAGGCGAAGTCCAAACGGAAATGGAGACAATACGCCAAGCCAATTCATCGTAAAGGAATGCCATGTCGTCCCAGAGTTTTCTATCCTCTCTCTATCCTTTTTTGCAGCCATCCTCCCATCGCCCCGAGATCCCGGATGCGGACTTGCTGCAGTCCGTGCAGAAAAAATCCCACGATAGCCGGGCGGTCATCCATGCCTTTTTTGAACACCAAGGCGCAGTGGTCATCGCCGTGGCTAAAGCGATAGCCACAATCTATCGCTCCCATCGACGGATATTGACAATGGGTAACGGGGGATCCAGTTGCGATGCCTCTCATCTTGCCGTGGAATTTCTTCATCCCGTGACGGCGGGACGTCCAGCTCTACCGGCGCTCAATCTGGCCGCCGATCAAGCCATGATGACGGCCGTCGGCAATGACGTGGGCTTTGAACAGGTGTTTGTCCGCCAGTTGGAGGCCCAGGGACAAACAGGAGACGGCGTCATTGGTATCTCCACCAGCGGTAATTCCGACAACCTTTTGCGGGCCTTTTGCAAGGCCAAGGACATGGGCATCCTGACGATTGGCCTCACTGGCGGGTCCGGTGGGGTCATGGCGACCTCTCCGTCGCTTGACCATTGCTTGATTGTTCCGACCGAGAGCATCCATCGAATCCAGGAATGCCATGTCCTGATTTATCACATTCTATGGGATCTGGTGCATACGCTTCTGGCTTCGGATCGCGGACCAACAGCATCTTCAACAGAGGACCATCATGAAGTTCCTCGATGAATTTCGCGACCCCGGAAAAGCGCAGACCTTGCTGAGGGAAATTCAAGGCCTGGTGAAGAAGATTCCGCTGGCTCGGGAACGGCCGATTTGGCTCATGGAAGTCTGCGGGGGCCATACCCATACGATTTTCCGGTATGGGTTAAACCAGCTCCTTCCCAAAGAGATCGAATTCGTTCACGGACCCGGTTGTCCCGTCTGTGTCCTCCCGAGAGGGCGCATAGATGACTGCATTGCCTTGGCCGAACAGCCCGGCGTCATTATGACCAGTTTCGGCGATGCCATGCGCGTGACCGGCTCCAAAAAGAATCTGCTACAAGCCAAGGCCGAAGGCGCAGACATACGAATGGTCTACTCCCCGTTAGATGCGCTCGCCATTGCCCGTCGGCATCCGGACAAAGAAGTCGTTTTTTTCGGGCTAGGCTTCGAAACGACGATGCCCAGCACAGCCATGACCGTCCTTCAAGCCAAAAAGGACGGGCTTAGGAATTTTTCACTGTTCTCCAATCACATCACCATTATTCCCACGATTAAAGCCATTTTGGATTCACCGGGTACGCAACTCGACGGATTTTTGGGACCCGGTCATGTCAGCCTGGTGATTGGCGTGTCCCCCTATGACTTCATTGCCCGCCAGTATCGAAAACCCATGACCATCGCCGGGTTTGAACCTCTGGATCTGTTACAAGCCATCTGGATGTTACTACAGCAATTAGCCGAAGGACGATGCCAAATAGAAAATCAGTATCAGCGGGTCGTGTCGAACGAAGGAAACACCCCAGCCCTGAACGCCATCCAGCAAGTATTTGAACTACGGGAGTTTTTCGAGTGGCGAGGACTCGGGTCCATTGATCAATCCGGCGTACGAATCCGGGAGGCCTTTACGGCCTATGATGCGGAACGAAAATTTTCTCTACCCAATATCACCATTGCCGATCCGACTTCCTGTCAATGCGGAGAAGTCCTCAAGGGGGCAATCAAACCGAATCAGTGCAAAGTTTTTGGCACCACCTGCACACCGGAATCCCCGCTTGGCGCACTCATGGTGTCCACGGAAGGCGCCTGCGCGGCCTATTACCAGTATGGATGGATTGACAAGAACGAGATTCAACCTGTTACACGCTAAAACGATGCCTCCCCTATTTTCGTCTCATACCGAATCCGATAACCCGTCCACCTCCCTGCCGACACGATTGCACGGGCAACGTGTCACCCTGGCACATGGCGGGGGAGGGAAAGCCATGCGGGATCTGATTGAACAGGTGTTTATTCGAACCTTTCAACACCCTCTCGCCACTGCGATGGAAGATCAGGCTCGCCTGTCATTGCCCGAGTTGGGAAATCTTGGCTCGCACCTCGCCATGACCACCGATACCTTTGTGGTCCATCCGCTTTTCTTTCCTGGCGGCAATATCGGGGAACTGGCTGTCAATGGCACCGTGAATGATTTAGCCATGTGCGGGGCTCGCCCTGTATATTTGTCCTGCGCCATGGTGATAGAAGAAGGCTTGGAGATTGAGACATTGTTTGCTCTTGCGCAATCCATGAAAACGGCAGCCGATTGTGCCGGAATCGGGATTGTGACGGGAGATACCAAGGTCGTGGAACGGGGAGCGGCGGACAAACTCTTTATCAACACGACGGGAATCGGTGTCATCCCGAACGGGATTGCCATATCCGGTCATCGCGCTCAGCCGGGGGATGCGGTTATCGTGAATGGTCATTTGGGGGACCATGGCGTGGCCATCCTCCTCGCTCGAAATGAATTGGCACTGGAAGCCGGCGTGGAAAGTGATACCCAACCCCTCCATGGATTAGTCGAGACGATGCTCACCTGCTGCAAGGACATCCATTGTCTGCGTGACGCCACACGCGGGGGACTGGCGACGGTACTCAATGAGTTGGCTCATGCCTCGCATGTCTCGATACAGGTGAAGGAGTCCGCATTGCCCATTCGGGAATCGGTTCGGGGCGCATGCGAAATTCTTGGATTGGATCCACTTTATCTGGCTAATGAAGGCGTGCTGGCCGCCATTGTTCCTCCAGAAAAGGCGGAAAACCTGGTGAAGGTCATGCGAAACCATCCGGCCGGTCAACAGAGCGCCATTATTGGTCACGTTAAAGAACCTTCGACAGGAAGGGTGACGCTTTCCACCACATTCGGCGGGATGCGCATCATGGACATGCTCGTAGGCGAACAATTACCCAGAATTTGTTGAACCTCATGCATGAATTAGGTATTACACGCAACATTGTGAGTATTGTGTCCGAACAGGCTCATGGAGCGAACGTAACCGACGTGACCGTGGAAATCGGCAAGCTGAGCGGGATCGTACCGGATGCCGTACGTTTTTGTTTTGAGATCGTCCGTCAAGGAACGCCCCTGGAAGGAGCCACCCTGCATATCCGTGAAGTTCCGGGACAAGCATCCTGCCACACCTGCGGGATGACCTTTCCCCTTGAGGAGGTTTATCATTCCTGTCCCTGTGGATCACAGCACATCACGTGTGTATCGGGAGAAGAACTTAACATTAAAGATATGGTGATCTATTGAATGTGTACCACCTGCGGTTGTACCGACACGATGCATCCCACGATGACGAATATGGCGACGGGCCAAACGATGCCTCTTGCCGCCCAAGAAACACCAGCGCATTCCCATACACACACACACGAGCACTTGCATCGAGACCATATCCACGCGAACCAGAAGGACCCTCCGCATGAGAAAAAAACTGTCGTCCTGGAGCAGGCCATTCTCTCGAAGAACAACCAGCTGGCTGAACAGAATCGAGGCTGGTTGGCCGAAAGCCACATTCTCGCGTTGAACCTGGTCAGTTCACCCGGCTCAGGCAAGACCACGCTTTTGGAAAAAACCCTTACCGATCTCGGGAAAGAATTTCCGTTTTATGTCATTGAAGGAGATCAAGCCACACTCCATGATGCCGAACGCCTTCGCCGAACCGGCTGTGCGATCGTGCAAATTAATACAGGAGGCGGTTGTCATTTGGAAGCCGAAATGGTCGCGCAAGGACTGGAGGCACTTCAGCCCTCCGCCCAATCCGTCGTCCTCATTGAAAATGTGGGCAACCTGATCTGTCCTGCGCTCTTTGATTTAGGCGAACAGGCTCGGGTCGTCATCCTATCCGTGACCGAAGGTGAAGACAAGCCCTTGAAATATCCCCATATGTTCAAGTCAGCCCAGCTCGTATTAATCAACAAAATTGATTTGCTGCCGTACTTGTCATTTGACATGGACCAATGCCTACGGTATGTCAGCATGGTGAACACGACGACTCCGGTCCTTCGGATCTCGGCTCAGACCGGTGAAGGGTTGGCCTCGTGGTACCAATGGATTCAACAACACCGACTCACCGTCCAGGCTCACAAAGGATTATGATGCTCAGTATTCTCGGATTGGGATTTTTAATGGGTATGCGACATGCCTGTGAGGCCGACCATGCCGCGGCCGTAGCTTCTTTGGCCACTCGAAGCGGATCGATCGCCCAGACAGTCAAACAGGGCATGGTCTGGGGATTGGGGCATACATTGACGTTGTTGATCTTCAGTTCGCTGGTCTTGATGTTGGGAAGCATCATTCCCGAACAATTTGCGCAGGCTTTGGAACTCATGGTGGGTGTGATGCTGGTTGGGTTGGGAATCGACGTGTTCCGACGAATGCGAAAAAATCGGATTCATTTTCATATTCACCAACATCCGGATCGCCCACCCCATTTTCATGCCCATGGGCATACCGAACCCACACATCCTGACAATTCGTCCCATGATCATTCCCATGGTTTTCCTTATCGTGCGTTGCTGATCGGCCTGATGCACGGGATGGCCGGATCAGCCGCACTGATCCTCTTAACTCTGAACGCCACGCTATCCATGAGCCAGGCCATTATGTATATTCTGCTTTTCGGGTTAGGATCGATACTCGGCATGGGCCTTCTGTCCGTGATCATGGCTATTCCCTTTTGGTACTCGGCCAGATCCCTGACATGGCTCCATAACGGGCTTCAGGCTTGCGTGGCGGTATTGACCACCATTCTGGGAATTGTGATGGTATTTTCCTCCGGATCCTCACTCTGGCATTAAAGAGACTTTTTCTCGATCCTTCAGGCACCTCGCCTTCATTAACGCGACTATACACCCTTATCGGCTTTAAGCCGATCGGTCGCCAGCTGTTCGAACCGGTCTTCCCCTATAGTTCCTCAATTGTTTTTTTACAGAAAAGACCATAGGATGGGGGACAGTCAACCTCAACCTGGAAGGAACACGACAATGAGTCAATTGGTCCGTTTTGGGGTTTCTCTCGAAGAAACCCTACTTGCCGCCTTTGATCAACACATCAACCGGAAAGGATACCAGAATCGTTCTGAGGCGATTCGAGATCTCATCCGCAATCAGCTTGTCGGGGAAGAATGGGGCGGCAATAAGGAGACCGTTGGGACGATTACACTCGTATACGACCACCATCAATCAGATGTGCTGCAACAATTAACTCACCATCAGCACGAATACGGGAAGCAAATCATTTCGAATCTGCATGTGCATTTGGATCACGACCATTGCCTGGAAGTCATTGTGGTCAGAGGGCGAAGTTCAGCCCTCGTTGATTTAGCCAATTTGCTGATTAAAACCAAAGGGGTCAAGCATGGACAACTCACGATGACGACCACGGGAAAAGCTATGAAATAGCACTCATTCCTCATCGCAAGGCATCACGGCCACACCCCTGGTTTGCTGTCCTTCCTAAATGCCTCCTCTCTCTCCATAACATTCCCCCACAATTTTAAATTGACAATATCACCAGACCTTGCTACAAGTCGTGCTACTAATTAAATTTTCGTGTTACTACTGGATTCACCACTCATCCCCACACTCGTTTTTTCTTTACCAATTCCATGGTTATGCGGCTCCTTCACACGCTGGCGGTATTTTTTCCGGCCAGTGTTCTCTTCAGCCTCTTGTGGGCCGATTCGGCATCAGGCCATGACCAAGAGGAGGTTACGGTTTTGGAAGAGGTACAGGTCGTTGGAGAACGCCCCATTGCGGCTTCTTCCAATCGAATCATTCCGAA
Organism: Nitrospira sp.; assembly: GCA_020430245.1. GTDB lineage: Bacteria > Nitrospirota > Nitrospiria > Nitrospirales > UBA8639 > Nitrospira_E. Next base: position 12,047 of record JAGQKG010000059.1, on the reverse strand, counting down.
TAAGGATATCCTGCTACAACCTCAGGGCAGGCCTGCGGATTTATTACGGTTGGCTCCCGGCCTTATTACCCTGGAACATTCCGGTGGAGCGGGAAAGGCGGATCAGTTTCTTTTACGCGGGTTTGATGCCGATCATGGCACAGACCTGGCCCTTCACGTAGATGGAATGCCCATCAATATGCGCAGTCACGCTCATGGGCAGGGATATGGGGACATTAATTTCATTATCCCGGAAACTATTGAAGAAATTACGGTCAAAAAAGGGCCCTATCATGTGGAATATGGTGATTTTGCAACAGCCGGCGCAGCCAATTATGTCACCCGTGAGTCGGTTCCCGATACCGTTCTTCAGGCGAGCGGAGGAAGTTTCAATACTCAACGATATCTGTTCATGACCTCTCCCACTCACGATAGATTCCGCACTCTTTTCGCCGGAGAATTTTATTACACTGATGGGCCATACAACTTTGTCAATCGCAATACCCGGTACAACGGACTGGCCAAACTGACGTTCGATCCCTCAGCCACATCCCAACTCAGTGTGACATTCACTCAATATTACGGACGATGGAACGGGTCAGGCCAGATTCCTCTTCGTTAGATAGAGGATGGATCGTTAGATCGCTTCGGCTCTCTTGATCCATCAGAAGGCGGCAAATCGGTTCGGAGTACGGGTCGATTGGATTATCATTATGATTTTCCAGGGGGAGGGACGGCATTCGCCAACCTCTGGGCTCAATATTATTATCTGTCCCTGTATACCAACTTTACGTTTTTCCTGAATGATCCGGTCAATGGGGATGGGATTGAACAGACGGATCGACGATGGCTAACAGGCGGTGATATCGGGTATCGTCAAACATTTCGACTATTGGATCGGGAAGGCACTCTGACGGCAGGCCTTCAGACGCGATTTGATAATATTCACGTTCGTCTGGGCACCCAGCAGAAAAGATCATCCCTGGCGATCACGCAGGAATCTGACATTTTCGAAGCCTCCTATTCCCCTTATCTCAAGGTGGACCTTCAATTCCTTCCCTGGCTGCGATTTGCAGGCGGAGGCCGGCTGGATGTCTTTACGTATAACGTGAATGATCGTTGCGGAACAGACTGTTCGGTCCGGCCGAACGGAACAGCCTCCGATTCCATTGCCAGCGGGAAAGCCAATTTAATTTTTGGCCCTTGGGCCGGCACGGAATTCTTTATGAATGCCGGAACGGGATTTCATAGTAATGACGCCCGGGATGTCGTTTTGAATCCTTCGGCCACCACTCTGACGCGAGCGATCGGATATGAGTTGGGCATTCGCAGTCAACCCTGGACCTGGACGGAATTCTTCGCTACGGCTTGGCTATTGGATCTTGGTTCAGAACTAGTGTTCGTAGGGGATGAAGGGACGACCGAACCGCGAGGAAAGACCCGTCGCCTGGGAACAGAATTCAGCGCTCGCCTCACTCCATTGGAGTGGCTCTCTATTCGAGGGGACGTTACCTATACGCATGCCGAGTTTCGAAAAACGGGAGATGCTGTCCCTCTGGCACCCGAGTTCACCGCATTTTCATCGGTCACAGCCCGCCTACCAATTGGACTATCGGGAACGTTGCAAATGTTGACCGTGGGCAGCCGGGCCGGCACGGAAGATAATCATGTGAAACTGGAACCATTTACGATTTTCGACCTGGTTCTTCGCTACAAAATCCCTCTTGCGCCACCAACCGGACGCCTCGAAGCATTTTTCAGCATCCGAAACTTGACCGATACGGATTGGCGTCAGGCGCAATTTTTTTATGAATCCCGTCTTCCCGGAGAACCCACCGGAGGTGTGGCCGATATTCACTTTGTCCCCGGCACTCCACGCATGTTCATGGGCGGACTCACTTGGCTTTGGTCTGCGTAACAGACAAGACCACGATCGCATTCACCAGGCTGGCAAGAAGTTTCCTCTGCAAGAAACTGTTTCTCGATGGCCTCACCTCCCATCCTGATCATGAAACAGGGCTTTCCAGGATTCATCGGCCATCCCGGAAAGCCCTGGACTTGAAAAACAGAAGGGCTTTTTATTCTTCGTGAATGTGTTCGGCCAAATAGTTTTCGACTCCCACCTGCTTAATCGTTTCTAGTTGCGTTTCGATCCAATCGACATGTTCTTCTTCACTTTTAATAATCCCTTCCAATTTTGCTCGCGTGGTGAAATCTCCCACGGTGGCACAATGGGCAATCGCTTCAGCGAGAAGGTCAACCGCCTCATGCTCAAGAGCCAAATCTGATTTAAATTGCTCAGGAACCGTCTCCCCAATTTTGAGGGTTCCCAATCGTTGCAGATTGGGGACTCCCTCTAGATACAGAATATGCTCAATAAGTTCTTCTGCATGCTTCATTTCATCAATCGAGTGTTTCCTGATTTCATTATGTAATTGTTCATATCCCCAATTTCCACACATTTCGCCGTGCAGAAAATATTGATTAATCGCAGTTAATTCATTAGTGAGAATTTTATTAAGAAAATCAATCACACCTTTTTTCGCCTTCATGGAAGTCCTCCTTTTTTGAAGATTGTCTCAGACGTGAGAAAACAATTTTTCTGTTTTCGTTTACTTATTTTATCGGTCCAGCTTCATTATGGTCAATGATTTTATTTAGGGAAAACCAATTAACATTGAATTCCTTTCTCAACCTCGTTGATCCAAATGTTCAAGTTCAATTATCCCCGTTTATAAAGACATGAAGTTCCTCCTCCGTCACCCAACACTCAGTCAATCCTTACGGCAGTCCCGCTTACACTCACCATGAGCATACTCCCGGTTTCTCCCATGACTTCATAATCCAAATCGATTCCAACAATGGCATTCGCCCCCACCCTTAAGGCTTCTTCCTGGATTTCCTGAAAGGCGATTTCACGCGCGCGTCGCAACTCTTTTTCATAGGCCCCTGATCGGCCGCCAACAATATCACGAATATTGGCAAAAAAATCTCTAAAAAAATTCGTGCCTAAGATCGCTTCCCCTGCCACCACACCTAAATAGTCTGTAATCTGATGGCCTTCAACATTGGGCGTCGTTGTCAGAATCATGTCCATTCCCTCCTTTTATCCGAGAAACAAACGTTTTCCATATTCTCTCAAGTGATGTTCCTAATATTTTCCTCGTGAGTGTTCCCCCTCCCCCCACAATTTTTCCACAAAAATCGCGTGCATGCCAGTTAAGTGATCGCGACAAAGGGGCGAGAACGAATGGGGGAGAAAATTTTTATCTCCAAATCCAAGAATTTTCCTAAGCATCTTTGTAACCCAACCTGTGGTAGGGATTTCATTGTTCAATACTATGCCCACCAAATAAGCAATCTGCTGAATGCATTCTCTATCTTGCCTTTTAATCACATCCTAACGATTTATCCACATACTTGTGCCCATTTTTTCTGGATTACTTTTTTACCTTTTCTCCTCATGATTTCTTCATTTTATTCTTGCAATTTTGGAAAGATTCAGAAACCAGGCACCGCGTAATTTTCCAGATGGTGATTTCATTGACTTCATCTGGACGCCTCATTAGAATTTTTTTTTCACTGAAGGAATCCATGAGTGGCGTCACAATTCGTTCATCTCCATCTGCACACCCAGTATAGCCTCCTCGACGGGGCCAACCAACTCACACCCCTGTTCCAACAGGTGAAGAATTTCGGTATGCCCGCCGTCGCCATGACCGACCATGGCAACCTCTTTGGCGCCATTGATTTTTATCAAAAAGCCAAAGCTCATGATGTCAAGCCGATAATCGGGTGTGAAGCCTATATGGCTCCAGGCCATCGCACCCAGCGGTCAGGACATCTTGCGCATAACGAGTATTTTCATCTGATTCTTCTTGCCACCAACCAAGTTGGCTATCACAACCTCATTAAACTCTCCAGCAAGGCCTACCTAGAAGGCTTTTATTACAAGCCCCGCATGGACAAAGAATTATTACAGGAACATCAGGAAGGTCTCATTGCCCTTTCCGGATGTTTGAGCGGAGAAGTACCACAGCTCATTAACCACCAGGATATGGAAGGGGCTCTCCGGGTGGCAGATGAGTATCGGTCCATCTTTGGAAAGGACCGGTATTATCTGGAAGTGCAGGCCAACGGATTAGACCATCAACTTGTTGCAAATCGGGGCTTACTAGAGATTCATGAGAAGCTTGGCATTCCGCTTGTCGGCACCAATGATTGTCATTATCTCAATAAACGAGATGCACGTCCGCATGAAATCATGTTGTGTCTTCAAACCGGAAAAACACTCAAAGATCCCAACCGGATGAAGTTTGACACGGATCAGTTATATGTGAAGTCCACGGAAGAAATGGTCGCGGAGTTCGCCGAATTTAACCGTGCGGTCTTGAATACCACCCAGGTGGCCGAACAGTGCGATCTTCACTTGGAGTTCGGAACATCCTACTTACCGGATTATCACGTTCCTGATGGCCAAACTCATAACTCGTACCTTCAGCACCTTGCGGAAGAGGGTCTTCAAGCCCGTTTACGAGAACGCCCAACGTCCATCCCATTCGAGCTCTACCAGCAGCGACTACACACCGAAATCGCCGTCCTGAATGCCATGGGATATGCCGGATACTTTTTAGTGGTGTGGGATATCATTAATTTCGCCAGATCCCGCAAGATTCCTGTCGGCCCCGGACGAGGATCGGCCGCCGGCAGCCTGGTGGCTTACGCCCTGCGAATTACGGACCTCGATCCCCTCACCTACAACCTGCTCTTTGAACGCTTTCTCAACCCCGAACGTGTCACCATGCCGGATATCGACATGGATTTTTGCATGGACCGCCGTGGGGAAGTGATCAACTATGTTATTGAAAAATACGGAGAGGAGCATGTGTGCCAAATCATTACCTTTGGCACGCTCGGTGCCAAAGCGGCTATTCGAGATGTGGGGAGGGTGATGGACTTCCCCTATGCCGAAGTTGACCGGGTTGCGAAGTTGGTTCCCACCCAACTCAATATCACCCTCCAGGATGCCCTGAAACAAGAACCCCGTCTTCAGGAGCTTGTCGACCAAGATGCCAAAATGAAGGAACTCATGGACACGGCGATGGCCTTGGAAGGCTTGGCACGGCATGCCTCCACTCATGCAGCCGGGGTGGTCATTTCGCAAAAACCTCTCATGGATCATGTGCCCCTCTACAAAACAAGTAACGACGAAATCGTGACTCAATACACGATGACGGACTTGGAAAAAGTCGGGTTGGTGAAATTCGATTTTCTGGGGCTCAAAACCCTGACGATGATTCATGACGCGGTTCGGATGGTCAATGCCCAACATCCGGATAATCCTCCATTGGACATCAACAATCTGCCCTTGAATGATCTCCAGACATTTGAGCTACTCAGCTCTGGGAAGACTTCAGGAATTTTCCAACTGGAAAGTTCCGGCATGCGAAACCTGTTGGTCAAAATCAAACCGGAAACTTTTGAGGATCTGATCGCCATTCTCGCGCTCTATCGCCCCGGCCCTTTGGAGAGCGGCATGGTGGACGATTTCATTAAACGAAAGCGCGATGCTTCCCAAATTGTCTATGACCCTCCGCAATTGGAACCCATTCTCAAGGAAACCTACGGGGTGATCGTCTACCAGGAACAGGTCATGGCCGTCGCCAACCAGTTAGCAGGATTTTCGTTGGGGCAAGCCGATTTACTTCGCCGTGCGATGGGAAAGAAAAAACATGAAGAAATGGCCAAACAAAAAGAATTGTTTGTCTCGGGTGCCAAAGGGAAGGGAATTTCGGAAAAACTTTCCGAAAAATTATTTGATCAAATGGCCTTTTTCGCAGGGTACGGATTCAACAAGTCCCACTCCGCCGCCTATGCGCTGGTGACATACCAAACGGCTTACCTAAAAGCCCATTTTCCCACTGAATTTATGGCCGCCTTGCTGACATCGGAAATGGGAAATACCGACAAGATGGTCGGCTATTTTACGGAATGCCGTGAATTGGGGGTACATATTCTGCCACCAGATGCCAATCAAAGCTTAAAAAACTTTAGTGTGGTACCTGAGGGAATCCGGTTCGGGCTGGTGGCGATAAAAAACGTCGGTGGAACCGCCGTGGACGTGATTTTGGAATCACGAGACACGGAAGGCCTCTTTTCCTCCTTTATTGATTTTTGTTGCCGCATTGATTCGCAGAAGGTCAACAAACGGGTGCTGGAAGGACTCATTAAGGTCGGCGCCTTTGATTCCATGGGCCTCACGCGCGCCAGTATGTTTCAGGTCCTGGATGAAGCCCTGGACCATGCCTCAACGATTCAACGCAATAAACGGGAAGGCCAAACCAGTCTGTTTGAAATACTGGCTCCGGAACCGGAACCATCAAAGCAAGACGGTTTTGGATTCGTTATTCCACAAATTCCCGAGTGGTCCCAGAATGAATTACTCAAATATGAACGAGAGCTGACCGGTTTTTATATTACTGCGCATCCTCTTAACCGCCACAGCGTTGGGATCACCCATTTTTCCACCTGCTCCACACAGACTATTCGCGACGTTGGCGACGGACGAGAGGTTAGAGTCTGCGGGGTTATTTCCAGCCTCAAAATTACCACGACAAAAAAAGGCAACAGGATGGCCTATGCCCAATTGGAGGATTTGCACGGAACCGTTGAAGCCATCATTTTCCCCGAAACCTTTAAACAACACGAAGAATTATTAGGTCCGGAATCGGTCGTTCGGATTACGGGAACCGTGGACCTGATGGATAACGGCGCCCGCATCAAAGCCACCAAAGTCGAATCGCTCTCTCAATTAGAAAATGAAACAGTGAAGCATGTGACGCTTAAGGTCCATGAACAGGACGTTTCCCCCCACAATCTGCTAGACTTAAAGGACATATTCGAACGGCACCGCGGTCCGACCCCTATTTCGTTGGCGTTTCACTTGTATCCCGATCTGACGGCCAGCATGTCAGGATTATCGGATATCGGCATTTCTCCGTCACCGGAGTTTTTAGAAGAAGTGGAACATCTCCTCGGCACATCCACGGTCACCTTCCAATAATTTCCCTCTACCAAGGAGCCTGTCCGTGCGTGAATACCTGGACTTTGAAAAACCCCTGAAGGAACTTGAAGAACGCATTGCGAAGTTGGTGAAATCAAAATCAAAAAAGCTTTCCGTTCAGGAGGCCATCGTCAAATCGACGGAACAATTGGCAAACCTTGAGCGTGAAATCTTTGCTAATCTCTCTCCGTGGCAACATAGCCAAATCGCCAGGCACCCACAGCGTCCTTCAATTTCCGATTATCTGGAGCACATGACGGCTGATTTTATGGAACTCCATGGTGATCGCCTGTTCGGCGACGACCACGCAATCATTGGAGGGTTTGCGACGTGGAAGGGCCGCTCCATTATGGCCATCGGTCATGAAAAAGGGAAGTCATTGAAGGAGCGCATGCGCCGAAATTTTGGGATGGCCAAACCAGAGGGCTATCGAAAAGCATTGCGTCTCATGAAATTAGCAGAACGCTTCAACCGACCCATCATCACCTTTATCGATACTCCAGGAGCCTACCCCGGCGTTGATGCGGAACAGCGGGGACAAGCCGAAGCCATTGCCAGGAATTTACTGGAAATGTCCAGATTGCAGGTACCAATTCTTTCCGTGGTCACAGGAGAAGGTGGCAGTGGTGGAGCCTTGGCCTTAGGTGTGGCCGATCGGGTTCTGATGCTCGAACATGCGATTTATTCAGTCATTTCTCCAGAAGGCTGCGCCGCAATTCTGTGGGGAGACGCCTCAAGATCCTCCGATGCCGCGACAGCCTTACGAATGACGGGACCCGAGTTACGCAAACTCAATATTATCGAAGAGGTCATTCCGGAACCCATGGGCGGGGCCCATCGAGACGTGAAAACCATGGCCGATCGTATCTCGCAAGCACTCGATACACATTTCTTGCAATTACAGAACCTGTCTCCGGCAGCACTCCGCAAACAACGAGAAGCTAAATTCAGAAGTCTGGGTGCCTTTGGCCCTTCTCAGACCAAGCCCAAACAGGTGAGGACGGTCAACTCATGACCTGAGGAAGTCTGTAACCGGTCCCGAGTTGCCAAAAACCCAGAGGATACATTTCTTTTGATTGGTTGGCCCATTCTCGATGCGATTGTTCCTATCCCCCCATTAGGTATCACGAAGTCCACGTTACACCGTTCCATTTTTGTTGTGCTTCAGGGAACCGCGCCCTTCACAGAGCGTCAGAGCCCAGAGGACTTGGCTCCGCCGAACAGGGACAATCTGCATCTGTCGGAAAGGAGAACCGGTCAGAGAAGTCATCGATCGTCAGCATAGAGGACTAGTTAGATGAAGAGGAGGGGGGATTCAAATTGTCTGGAGGAGGTTCCCACTGTTCTAACCGCTCGACCAAAGGACGGGCTTCCGGAGTCGATTCGCGTGTCGGTTCACTTGGTGGATGATCCCAGGTTAATTCAACAAAACCATGCTCCTCGAAGGTCTGTCGGATAACATGGACCAAGGCTTCCAGAGTGATTTCATCACTTAGGGTCAAATCCAGGACTCGCTCTTGCGTCTTCACAGGCGGAGGGCTTTCATGCATTAATGCCCAACATCGATTGAAGACCGTCTCTCTCACAGAATGTGGGGCATTCATCGTTTCAAGATCTGACGTACATAATGCCAATACCATGAGGACAAATTGGATATCGGGCAACCCAGGACTAAGGAGATCTAATCGTTGCATAATAACCATGCTACCTCTGATCCCACTTGGCTGACAAGCACATGACCCATCATCAACACGACCAAGAAGCCTTTGCCAAATTAGTGGACCGTATCGGGCCTGATCATGCAGGCCAACGCATGGAAATGCAGGCTCACTATTCGGCCCTCCTATTAAAAGGTTATCACCTCCACATTCACATGGAGGAATTTCCAGCCATTGCCTGGCTCATCAAAACACTCTTAAAAACGACCGGCCTTTGGCCGCTGGCTGTCAAGAATACGTCCCAATATCGAATTGTCGAGCACACCGTCCCGATTCCTCACCTGCCCGAATCCTTTGAAGGATTTCGAATTCTGCATTTGTCAGATCTTCATATCGAAGGGATGATCGATAAGGGCCACGCGCTTCAGGCAGCTCTGTCCACCTTACGATATGACCTGTGCGTCATGACCGGTGATTTTCGATTTCTGACGTATGGCCATTATGACAAGACACTGACCCTCATGGAGTCATTAGTTAATACCATCCGGGCTCCCTATGGCATTACAGGCATTTTAGGGAATCACGATTGGCTGGAAATGGTGCCAGGGCTTGAGCGGTGTGGAATCCGAATGCTGCTTAACGAAGCGCAATCCCTGGAAAAGGGATCGGAGGCCATTTGGCTCCTCGGGTTAGATGATGTCCATTATTACGAAACGGGTGACCTGGGAAAAGCCATACGCCTCGCGCCCACCGACGCCGTGCGCATTCTTTTAGTGCATTCCCCAGAAATTATTCCTGACGCATCAGCCGCGGGAATGGATCTGTACCTCTGCGGCCACTCACACGGAGGCCAAATCTGTCTTCCAGGAAGCACACCCATTATTACTCATTGCCGCTGCCCCAGAGCCTACAAGGCGGGGCCATGGCGATATCATTCGATGAGAGGATACACCTCCCGAGGAGTCGGCACCTCCCTGTTTCCTATTCGGCTGTTCTGCTTTCCGGAAATCATTATCCATACGCTCACGCGGACTCCTGAATCTTGATGGTTGCCTGTCCCCACTTCACACAGACGCCCACTTATGAACCCCGGAGGCAATAGAAGCCAGAAAAAGGTGGTCCTGTACTTCCCCATTCTTTTGACGGTATTCTCTGAGTAAGCTGCCGTCATGGGATTCGCCTTCGTCTTTTAATCATGAGTTCTCCAATCACCCCACCCTCACCATTTCAGTACGACCTGATTTGTATCGGCAGCGGGCCGGCTGGACAACGGGCAGCGATTCAAGCCGCCAAAATAGGGAAACGCGTCGCAGTGATTGAAAAAAAACACGTCGTCGGCGGCGCCTGTCTGGAGACCGGGACCATTCCCAGTAAAACTTTTCGTGAAGCTGTCATGTCCTTTACCGGGCCCCATCAACATTGGGGGCGTTCACCGGAGGCATCGAACAATCGGCCAACGGCCGAACAACTGGTCACTCGCGTGGCCGAAGTCATTCGCATCGAAGGTGCGGTGATGAACGATCAACTGCGAAGAAACGATGTGGAACTCCTGCAAGGGGACGCCTTTTTTATGGATCCTCACACCCTATCGGTTCGCACTGAGCACCAAGTACAAACGGTCTCGAGCGCTAACATTCTCATTGCCGTGGGGACCGTCCCGACTCCCCCTCCCAACATTCCCATTGACGGCCAACATATTCTCGACAGTGATAGCATCATCCACCTGGCACATCTTCCACGAACCATGACTGTGATTGGGGCCGGAATCATCGGCATTGAGTATGCCTCAATGTTTGGAGCACTTGGCGTGGAAGTCACGCTTGTGGATTCACGAATCCGACCGTTGGAATTTCTCGATGGCGAAATTGTCGATGAACTCATTTATCAGATGCGAAATCACCAGGTCACCTTTCGCCTGGGTGAGACTGTCGAAAAACTAGAAATCGTGAATACCCCATCCCGGAAAGTCGTAATTCACTTAGCTTCCGGAAAACGACTGGTCTCAGGCCTTGCTCTCTATTCCGTCGGGCGTACCGGAGCGACCGCGGCACTCCAACTCGATAAGGCCGGGTTGACAGCGGATACCCGTGGCCGTCTACCGGTCGATGCTCAATTTCGCACGACAGTCCCGCATATTTTGGCAGCGGGAGATGTCATCGGATTTCCCAGCCTGGCGGCCACCTCTTCTGAACAGGGACGCTTAGCGGCCTGCTACGCCTTTGCCCTGGAAGCCGAACCCATGACGAGTTTGTTTCCTGTTGGAATTTATGCCATTCCGGAAATTTCTATGGTGGGAGCCACAGAGGAACAACTGACGCTCCAGAAGGTTCCGTATGAGGTGGGAATCGCCCGCTATCGCGAAATCGCGCGGGGCACAATCATGGGAGATCCAAACGGCATGTTGAAACTCTTATTTCATCGAAATGATCACCGGCTCTTAGGTGTGCATGTGATCGGGACGGGAGCCACCGAGCTCATTCATATCGGACAGGCCATCCTTCATACCGAACGTGGGCTGGAATACTTCCTTACGACTGTCTTCAATTATCCAACGCTAGCGGAATGCTACAAAGTTGCCGCCTTGGACGCTTACAACAAGCTTTGTGAAATATAACTTACATTTGAGGTCACAGTTAAAACGGAAGTTTGAATCCGCCGGGAAGATCCTTTAACCCTTTGGTCGGAAGACCTTTTTCCAGAAGACTCTTAAGCACATCATTATGCTGCGTGACCCGCTCCGTCAACTCACCGGCAATTCGTTCAAACCCGGATAAATTATTCTTGAGTTGTTGCATCGGTTCTGCAATCTTCGCCGAGATGGCCGTCTGAAGCTCAGCACCAAACTTTGCAGCCAATTCATTCACCATCTTGCCAGCCGCATCCTGAAGAATACGATCCAGGTCGGAAGATACCGTGGCATCAGGTTGCTCCAATGTCCCCGTCACATCGGCCTGAACAGACAATTGGGAAATACCAGTCACGGCAGAGCTGAGGGCTTTGGTCAAAGGATTGGGATCATCCTCCCTTCCTGCGGACAGGTGAAGGCTACGAAGATTCCCGTCGCCATGAATCGTCAAGGCCTGGCCCTTGAGTTCTGTGTTCACATTGATATCGCTCATCCCACTCGTCAGGGTAACCGGCCATTTGGCATCTTTGGACAATGCGAGATTGGTTAGTTCATACCCTTTCGCCTGCACCGTCAACTGATCCTGGGAATCGGCGGGCTCCACGTGGTTGAGAACCCCTTCCAATGAGACAGACTGGACCCCTTTCAACCGGTCCCCGGAAAAGGCGAATGTCGTGGGTTGTCCCAAAGTCGGTTGATCGGTGGTGATATTATGAAGAGT
>JAGQKG010000058.1 GCA_020430245.1 Nitrospira sp. | reverse complement strand
CCCACTGGCAATCCCTCTACACGCTCCACGCGCACGGCATCGGCAATGACGTAACTCCCAGCCGGACCGGCCTGGTCACTCAGGCGCACCACCAAGGTGTCCCCTACGAGTTGATACATCCCTATGTCCTGCCACAACACCCCATTCTCGACCAAGCCAACCGGGGCCTGACGCTGATCAATGGTCACCGTCCCCAACGCCGTAGCCCCGTCCAGGACCGTATAGCGCGCATCCAGGGCCCGATTGGTGTACGACTGCCAGGTCACCGCCACTTGGTATTGCCCAGGGAGCAGCCCACTCAGCGTCCAGGTGGCCGTTTCCGTCCCACTACCGACCGCCTTATATGCAAAGTCCCCTTGCGTCCCGACCCCAGTGTACGTGGTCCAACCCCCACTGGCACTGTATCCTGCCTCCCCATCGTCAAGAATCAATGCGGTTGGAGGTGGTAACAAGCGAAAAACGACAGTAAAACGATCATGAAGTGGCTCTCCGACAATACCGTCCCGATCCTGGTCCATAGGTCGACCTAGATTGTCCTGAATTTCTGGGCCCAAATGCAGGGTATATGTACCGACTGTGGCTTGCATCGGGAATACCACCTCGAAGATGAAGTCCGTGATCTTATTTACGGCCGTCGGGGAAATCGAGCCTGTGGGTCCGACGATTTCGATGTCGTCTGTGGTAAATGTCTGAGCCGACATGGCACTATCGAAAGTGAGAAATACCCGATCGATCGGCACCAAAACATCGCCAATTGGATTTGCGATAACAATTCGTGGGCCTGCGAGACTCGGCGTGTTCACCGCCGAGAAGGCATCTAACATACCGCCGGTACGTGTCTTAAACTCGAGGTCTGGGAGCGTTTTTACGGTTGATAGCACTCGGTTCACCAGCCAGTCAGGCTCTTTGTCGGGGAAAAGTCCAGCTAGAAGTGACACCGTGCCAGAGACATAAGCCACTCCCATGGATGTCCCGCTCCAGAGAACATAGCTTCCGCCAAGCCCTGTGCTGAGGATACTCGCGCCGGGAGCGGCAAGATCGACGGTGTTGAAGCCGTAGTTTGAAAACGAAGACAGGCTGCCGCTGGGATCCACCGAAGCGACACTAATGAGATTGGTCAGATCATTATAAGCCGCCGGATAGTAGGCGAAGGCCGGATCACCAATATTGTTTGACCCATTCCCAGCTGCCGCGACGAATACCACACCGTTATCTCCGGCCCACTGAACCGCTTCTTTCAGTGCCGGATTATCGATGACTGTGCCCCAACTTGCGTTAATTACGTCTGGACTCAGCAACACAGCATATTCTATAGCTTGAATCGCATCTGAGATCGACCCACCGCCACCGTCATGAAACCGCACAGGCAGAATCTGGGTACGCCAGTTTACTCCTGCGATTCCAATTCCATTGTCGCCTCGACCCGCGATAATGCCGGTAACATGAGTGCCGTGCCCATGTGTATCCATCGGATCGTCGCTATCGCTTAAGATATTCCAGCCGGAGAGGTCATCCACGTATCCATTACCATCACCATCAATCTGATCACTCCACGTTGGAACCTGCAAATCGCCAGCGTCGATGTAACCGTTTCCGTTGTGGTCAGATACAAGGGCCTGATTAAACTTTGCACCGTTTTCATCAAGAATGATGTCACCATTGGCATCACGCGAATTGAGATCGTAGAAATCGATCAATCCGTTTGAGTTAGTATCGATGAGTTGGCCCAGCAATGAGGTGGGGATCTCGCCATTGTTGATAGCAATCGCTAAATACAAGTCCGGATGCGTATAGTCAATCCCAGTATCCATCACAGCCACAAGACTATGGGCATTGCCAGTTGTTTGATCCCAAGCGAATGTAGCACGGATATCGACCCCCGCCGTGTTTTTGAGCCCCCACTGGGCGTCGAACTGTGAATCGTTCGGCACATATTGATCGAGCTTTATGGACTGGTCGGCGACGGCATATCGGATCTCGGGCAACGCCTGTAGTCTTTCCAAGGCGACTCGATAATTCACTCCGGGCGCCAGCTCAACAAGACCAAAACGTCCTTCTAGCCAAGTTTTTGACACCCTGGCCCCAAGCGAATCCATGACTGCCAGCGAAGCCGCTGACAATCGAAGCGGTCCTTTCTTATTCTTTGTATCTATGTCGAAGCGTATAATCACTCTATCGACCCTGGTCATGACCTTTCGCCCACCATGGCGCTCCACCCTGACCTTGCCATTTCCCGATCTGGCCCCTGATTGCTCCGGATTAATCGAAACCTCAACCTCGGAGAACGACTCCTTTTGTAGGCCATCGGAAACGATCACTCGCAGCGTATAAATACCGGCCACATTACCCCGGAACGTGGCAGTCGTGATGTCCGCATCCTCATTACCATTAGGCAGGAAGGTTACCTCTCCTAAAGGTGGACCACTGACCTTAACCCAACGATACGTCAACGGATTCAGACCCTGATGGGCCCGGGAAGCGGCAACCTGCAGCCTTGTCTGGTTTGCCGGCAACGTGAGCTCCGCATCATCCGCCCACGCCTTGATGTCAACGATCGGAAGTCCGTCAGCCACAGCTTGATTGACCTCCAGAATATACGACCCGCCTAACGTCAAGGAAAAGAGAAAGACAGAAAATATCGCGCACATCGTATAGTTCATAGTTGCCGGACTCCTGCCAATTAGATGAAGGAAGTTGCTTGTAGCGAGATTAAGGCCTAAACATTGGTTACTTTTTAAAAATTTTTCTGTTTGCAAGGTAGAGCAAATTCCTGATATCGGAAATACCCCATAGGGTGGGCGCCGAGCCTGGAATAGGGAGTGAAGCTCCCCCCAGCAAGCTGACGGGATATTCAGAGGAAGGCTAATTCCCCGACTGAATCAGTAACCCACCAAGCTACGGGGAATACAAGTGGCGGTATCAAGTTCCAAGTACACCGGGGGACTGATACCGCAGTTGAGTGAACACTTCTTGCGGTTTGCCCAGTCCAGACATTCTCCGGGACGGGTGTTCAACCGCTGTGCGATGGTATTGAGCTCGCGTTGCGTGCAGCCCGGCAAGTGCACCATCGTCCGCACACCACGGACAGGCGACAACGTTCCCCCATTGATCCCAATGGGCTCAACCAGTAATTTACGGTGACAACCCCCAATCGCGCGTGGGGCAGTCATATCATAGCGTTTGGACCTTCGAAGGGTGGCTGTACATTGCGATGGGGGTTGATGGGTTTTCCCGAAAAATGGTGGGGGTGGGCCTGTGCGGCCTCGATAACGACGACCTTGCTGACCAGAGCTCTACAAATGGCCATGGGCCAGCGACGCCACGACACGAAAAGCCGCACCCTGAGGAGTATAACGGTACGTGGTCTCTGATAGTATTGTGTATTTTGACCATTACCGTTCGAATTTCTTGGACGTTCGCGGCTTTACACATTTTCGGATTCATCATTCCGAACCGTTTGCCTACACACGAACCACATTGCAGGGCATTGAAAACGTTTGGAATCAGACCAAAACAGCATCTTCGTCGATTTAACCGGATGCCTAAATCCCATGTTCCTCTATTTTTAAGGAATGCGAGTGGCGTCAACACCACTAATCTCAGAACACAATTACCTCGATTGTAGACTTGTATCGTGTCCGTAAACATTCAGCCGAGTTTTGCCATCTAGTGCGCCTATTCTATTGGGCTGCTATTGTCCAGATGCTGATGGCATCTCGCGCGATTAGACACCATCTCACAATAATCAAAGCTTTCTGGTCACGCCGCTTTACGGGTTTTTAACCATGGAGCGACGAATTTTCTCCTTCTTCCGGCTCCCGCAGAAGGCCTCCACCGCCGCCTGCTCCTAACCGTCCCCTCGGCGACTCTTGCGAGGTATCAACAGATGAATCGTCTACAGTTCTCATAAGATAACCCCATAGCAAACTACCGGGAATGGAACTCATTAAAGACCGCTTTATTGGAAACAGCCTTTGGATAGCCGAAGTAAAAACCCTCAAATTCGCAGCCATTTTCCGGCACAAGACGGGCAGGAATTTAATTCATAGGCGTGGTACAAGGGGAAAAACGTCTTATTCCAACAGAGACTCTCATCAGAACACACAAAAAGGAGTCGTAGATAACCCTTTCTTGTCAGTCAACCTTGCCAGATCATTCAAAAAAAGTGCCGTATTCGTGGATCAAAAACAACCAAGAAAAGAAATTCCAAGTATTTAAAAATACCTTTCCTCCCTATCTTTCATCTTATCAAAACCCAGGGATCGGCAATGGCAGATAATCCAAAAAAAATCTCGTTGACGTGTACATCACCAGCCGCGGAGCCATGAGAACGTTGGTCGATATGGGAATAGATCAAATTTCCGGAAAGCCATGAAAAAAAGCGATACCCAAATCCATGTTGGATCCGATAGGTCTTAACGTCCAAGGCATTTCCATCGCCGATCGACCTATTCTGCGCGTACCCGATAGAGGCAAAGACATTCATCTTTAAGCTCAGATTATGGTGAATGCTGCCCGTAATGATCTGCGTTTGGGTCGCTTGAGAGGCTAATCCTCCACCACTCCCAATCGTTGAAGAAGCATCTAAGGAAATGCTCCCGTTTTGATATGTTTTTGTCAGCGTTGCTCCGCCAATGGGATTGGTCTGCCACTTATTGGAAAGGTCAGTCGTAGAACCTCCGCCTTCAAATTCTTCAGCTCTTTTTTGTTTGGTAAACGCCATCCCACCACGAATTGACCCGGTCAACGAAGGAGTAATATTCGAAGAAATTTGCAGTTGTATATTATGGCTAATAATTTGATCCGCAGAGGTGTTTTCCGTGGATGTGCCAATAAATTCTGTTTGCCGATAGGAATATAACGCACCGATCGTGGCATTCCTCACTTCATAAGGCAGAGAAAATGATCCGGTGTGTATCATGGAATCTTGAAATTTACTTGAAAAAAAATGCCGATATTGGTTGTTATAGGCCAGAGTGGGAGTCAGGCGAGGTGACCAGGTATATCCTAACGTAATCCCGGCCCGATTGAGGAACGAACTCGCACGACTCGTATACACCCCCTGCGTCCCACCAACACCTTCCGAAGCACCAGAGATCTGAGAGGCCCCAGCCCCACCTTGAACTGAAGGCGTGGTGAAGACATCCTGCGCCCCGGACAAAGAGAAGGCATCTAATTGAGGGGTGAAAGTCATGGCCTCATCGATCTTCACCGTCAAGTTCTTATACTGTTTGGTTAAAAACGGGAGGTCCAAGATAATATTGGCGTTTTGAATATACCGGTTTTGATCAGGATTGTTGACATAGGTAACGAACCGGCCGAAATACAACCCGCCAATCACAATATCAGGGTTGGCATATTTTAGCTCAAGATTGGGTCCCAAAAAGGTTCCAAAATCATCCTCTTTGTTATTATCATTGTAAAAAAGATTGTCCGTATACGCTTGAGTCAGGTTAAAGGAGGATTCCAGAGTTAGAGCAGCTACAACCAGACTCGGAGGATGAGCCATTACCCAAAACAGGATGAAAATAGCCAGGCGCAATACACCTCGATTATCCATGCGCTAAATGACATCCCCCTTCATCTGAACACAATTAATAAACCTGAAAACCGCAATTGCCCACGCAAAGAACCCCTTGGAGACAAATACCACCGCAGACTCTGTCACAATGCTGGCATCAGCATCCCATGAGTAGTTAAGAAGAAAACCTAAACAAAAAAAGACACCATACTGTCTTCAAAAATGTCTCTGCATAATCTACCTACAGAAGATTCAACGGACAAAACCTTGCACAATGTTCTCTATCGGCCAAAAAAATAAAAAAATAAGCCACAAGCCAAAAAAATTGGTTCATCGGACTTTTCCGTGGATTAGCGCTACTCTCTCGCTACTCTCTTGAACAGGAGGCAAGCAATAGAAAACAAAGAACTGTACCGGCACTTGCTGGGGATCAATGAACCGTGGACGGTCGAGCGTGTTCATCTGGACATGCCGCGAGGACAAGTTGATGTGTTTGTCGCATACACCAAGGGAGCGCGATTTCCCTGCTCAGAATACGGGCGGGTACTGACCGTGTATGACCACTCTGCTGAGTGGACCTGGCGGCATCTGGACAGTTGCCAGCTCTAGACCCACCTGCAGGCGCGCATCCCACGGGTGGAATGCCGGAAACACGGTTTGGTCCAAGTCAAGATGCCGTGAGCGGAGCCGTGTGCGCGGTTCACGCGGTTGTTTGAGCGTCTCCCCATCCACGTGCCAAACCAATGCGACGTCAGCGACGCCACGAAGATCTTTCGGATCAGCTGGGACGAGTCATAGGGACTGATACAGCGAGCGGTCACGCGTGGTCGAGCACACAAGCAGGTGCAGATTGTGCGCCAGACCGGCATCGACGAAAAGGCGGCGGCTAAGGGGCACAAGTACCTGACGCTGGTTTGCGACTTGGACGAGGGAACAGTGAAGTGCACTGCCGAAAACCGCAAACAGGAGAACCTCGACGGCTACTATGCGGAGCTGGCGCCGAAGCAAAGCGACGGCATGGAGGCGGTAGCGATGGATATGTGAGAGCCCTACATCCAGGCGATGCAGGCGCAGATGTCTGAGGCGGTGGAGGAGATCGTCTTCGACCGCTTCCCTGTCATGGGCTAGATCAACAAGGCCGTGGCACAGTACGCAAGCAGGAGCACCGAGGGTTGATGGAGTCGGGCGACGAGACGCTCAAGGGTACCAAGTACTTGTGGCTCTACAACCGGAAAAACGTGCCGGAGCAACGGCGCAAGGATTTCCCCGCACTGAGACGTCAGAAATTCAAGGTCGGCCGGGCATGGGCCATCAAAGAGACGCTACGTCTACCCGTCGTCAGGATGAAAGTTCTGAAAGCGGTGGTACTTCTCTGGGCGACGCACAGCCGGTTGGAGCCGATTCGCAAGGTAGCGGAGACGGTTCGCCGGCATATCGACAACATCCTGACCTACTACCAGCAGCCGATCACCAATGCGATGAACGAGGGATTCAACAGCCAGATTCAGAAGATCAAGAGCATGGCCTGTGGGTTTCGCAACATCGAGAAATTCAAGACGGCAATCTAATTTCGTTGCGGAGGGTTTGATTTCTGGGGAGCACTACAGCTTTTTACACCCAACAATACCTTTTTGATTCTTAGCATATGCATGCCAAAGGTTGCGGCCAGCATCCAGGTATAGTGATGGACTCTTGGAACCCTCTCTGAGAATAGGGCTTATTAGCGGAATTAAGATTGTAGCTTTTTTCAGAAGGTATGATGAGATTCGAAATAGAGATGGAGACCTATTGGCAGGAGGGTATGAGATTGCTGGCAAATGCGGCAATATTTGGAAGATGGCCTTACATTACCTACCTTCTTTCACTAAGGCTTAAAAAACCCTTGAATAGAGAGCGCGGGGTGTTTGCGACAGACACAGTCTACCAGTTACTGGGTGATGAGATTGCGATATGGTCCGAATGAAAAATCTTGGAGCAGTTGAGTGAGACGGCTATGAACCTTTTCTAGATTCAGGTAATGACGAAACTCAGAAAGCATCGTACCCCTCATACGGGGTTGCGTAGGATCCAGCTCCCACGGATGGAGGTACATAATGAGAGGATGCCCCTGCGACTCGATTCGCTGCAAGAGTGGCTTGAGAAGCCGATACGGAAACAGACGGAAATATCCACCTCCGGCAATTGGAAACGTCATCCCGGCCCATTTACAGGTCGAAGGTGGCACCTCCCAAATAGGCCCTGAATTGGTGGAGATGGTATGGATGGTTGGGGTGGCCCCAGGAATTCCATAATAATCATGGACCACGGCCATAATACTGGAATCATAGTAATACCCTTCTTCTACCAAGATCGGCAGGGCCCACTCCGATTCCTTGGTAATAGAGAAGGTCGGAGCCCGATAGCCTAAGATGGGCATACCTCCAATATCTTCCAAGGTATGTTTGGCCCGCCGGATGTCTTCCCGAAACACCTGAGGCGTTTGCCCGGTAATGAGTTCATGCGCATACCCATGTGAAGCTAATTCATGCCCTGACTCTACGAGGCGCCTGATTAACCCTTTGTGTCGTTCGGCCACCCATCCCAGCACAAACATCGTAGCCTGAATCTTCCGCTCCTCCAGGAGATCCAGGATAAGATGGGTGTTGCGCTCCACACGGCTTTCATGGCTTTCCCAATGCCGTCGTCTTGCCACACAATCAAAAGCAGCCACCTGAAAATGTTCTTCAATATCGAAGCTTAAACCGTGGATCATGGTGCATCCTCGTCTTTCAAGTTGCGCTACTTGCACACTGCCCCCTTCCCCTTATCGTGCACCTTCACCTTTAAAGACCACACCAATGGTTCGGAAAATGATTTGAAGGTCCAGCCATAACGAGAGATTTTTGACATAGTAAAGATCATATTGCAATTTGACATGAGAGTCCTCCAGAGATCCGGCATAGTGGAAACAGGTCTGTGCCCACCCAGATATTCCTGGACGAACCGTGTGTCGAAGGTCATAGTACGGGATAGATTTTCGTAGTTCCTGAACAAAATGCGGACGTTCGGGTCGAGGGCCCACCAGGCTCATATTCCCTTTCAGAACGTTAAGCAATTGAGGTAATTCATCCAATCGAAGCTTTCGAAGCCAGCAACCTGTTTTCGTCACGCGAGAATCTCCAAGGGCCGCCCACTGAATCCCTTCGGCTTCAGCATCAATCCGCATCGAACGAAATTTCAACACTGTATAGGGATACCCATGATGCCCTACCCGTGTTTGGCGATAGAAGATTGGTCCAGGAGAGTCCAATTTTATCAACAAGGCTATCAGGAGGAATATCGGGGCTAACACCACGAGCCCAAGTAACGCACCTACTATATCCACAAGGCGCTTAAGAAACATCATGATCGGTTTTCGCTTAAATCCTGAGGAAAAAATGAGAAAGCTCGGTTTGAGCTCATCGATCGACAGGCGCCCACACTCGGTCTCATATAGGCGGTGTCCATCAATCACCTCCAGACCCATGGATTTGACATCCAAGAGGGAATCCAGTGGCAAAGTCCCCCGACGGTCTTCTACACAAACTGCGACCGTCTCTATTTGATGTTTTTCGGAAAGTTCAAACAACTGGTTGATCGTTCCAATGACTCGGGGATTGACCAATGATGTTCCTACAAGGGCAGGATTATTCGACAAAACCCCTTTGACGTCATAACGATAAGACCGATCGAACACCAACACTCGCGCCAGGGCTTTGGCCAGTGGCCCATCTCCTACAATGAGGACACGCTTCTTGATCCACCGGTTTGGGGCAAACTTCGAAAAAAACCTCCATGGACTTCGCATAAGAGACCCCAGTGGCACAAGGCAACCTGGATTCATCGCCCACATACTCGAAATGTCCTGTCAATCCTTGACCGGTCATTGGATCCTATGCCTCCCTGCTTGATCCCCAACCTTAAAGAAAGGGCAAAAATTTTAATCACTAATGAAAATTCAAAAAGGAAACCTAACATAGCTCCGGTCTAATTTTTGGGGAGCACTCCAGTGAGACTTTATCTGTAATAGGCTCTAAAGTATTTCAATATCAATAAAACTGGGCTTTTGAGATGAAATTTAACACAACACTCCCCCTATCCGATCTCTACGTCTTATTGGCTCACTATTAAAATTGCCTTTTCCCCAAAAATTCCTCTAACTCTTGCTCCCCAACAAGTAAGGCGGGGTGTAGACTTTCCGCACATAGTAAGGCACACCCTGGGTCCATGCATCAGTTAATACCAGCCTCGTAGGCCCCGTATGATGGATCATTTCCAGGGCTTTTAGCACCACATCTTTTGGTGTACCCCCGGAACGCACCACCATCAGCAGAATATCAGCAAGTTTACTTAATACATTAATATCCGCCAAAGGTAAGACGGGAGGTCCGTCCAGTATGATAAATCGATATCGGGATTTCATGACTTCCAAAATATTGGAGAGATCTTGCAATTTGGAAAACGGAACCGGGTAACGACTGACATTACCGACCGGCATGCACCACAGGGGGACATCAGGCATGCGTTGAAGACAAGCTTCTAACGGTTCAACTCCGGCAAAATATTCTGCAAGCCCTGGCTCATGACTGAGACCGAGAGTGTTAGCAAAATTCGGGCATTTAAAATCACAATCAATCACCAGTGTAGGCTCATCTAAATCACGAGCCAGCGTGTAGCCAATATTCGCAGACGTGGAGGTTTTCCCCTCTCCCTGCATGGCGCTCGTAATCAATACAACCCGGTGGGAGACGCTGGGCTCCAAAAGTCCAAGCCGGGTCGCAGCGACCCGGTATTGCTCGGCCACAATAGATTGAGGTCTCCATTTGGCGACTAAATTCAACTGAGGTGAAAACGCCTCTGGATGAGTTCCCGAAAATCGACCCGGTAACTTCTGCACAACATCATTAGTACCGTGGCTTTTCAGCAGAGAATCAACGGACTGAGAAAATGCAAGATGTTTCCCATTGGCACCTTTCTGGGCTTCCATCTCGGTTGCGACCATTTTCATTGATTTCCCGTAGGCCATATGAAAACTTGGAATGGTGGCCAACATAGTTAGACCTAAGGACACCTCCGCATCTTCCGAGCGCCGAAATGTTGGGGACAACAAATCGAGAAGAAATGCCAGCCCAAAGCCTAATCCTGTACCTATACCAAACCCACCAACTGCAATAAGTTCCCGTGGGAACCCTTCAGGTTTGGTGGGTAAATGGGCTGGATCCAAGATGCGAAATCGTTCTCCCTTTTGCCGTTTATCAAGATTTTCAGAAATTTTAGCATTAATCCGATTTTCATGGAGACGTTGATAATGCTTTTGCATATTGTCGTAATCCCGTTCTAACGCGAGCAATTCTTGTTCATGATGCGGAGTTGCTTCAATCCGACTCTCATAGATTTTCATATCCTCAGAAATTTTTTTCAAACGGGCACGAAGAGTGATCGATTGAGACT
Organism: Nitrospira sp.; assembly: GCA_020430245.1. Lineage (GTDB taxonomy): Bacteria > Nitrospirota > Nitrospiria > Nitrospirales > UBA8639 > Nitrospira_E. The sequence continues at coordinate 10,363 of JAGQKG010000058.1, read as the reverse complement.
TTAATTCTTCATGAGAGCCTTTCAATTCGTTTAAATACGGATCAAAAACCGATTTATCCTTTTCAATACTTAGGGAATCATTTTTTAGGATAGGGGATTTGGGAGCAGTGGTTTCTGGCGACTTTTGCTTTAACTCTTTTTCTAAATTTTTAATTTGGGTTTTAAGAGAAATCACATCTGGATATTCCGCAGTGTATTCTCCCGACAGCTTAGTCAATTCTTTTTTTAACTCTGCAATACGCCTCTCCAATGGATCCCGGAATGACACGTCCTCTACATTCGATGGGGCATACAATGAGGCATTTTCAAAGTCCATAAAGGCCCCTCCCATTGCCTCATAATCATGAATTGCTTTTTGCAATAAATCCAACCGAGAATTGATGGAATTAATGGATTCCTGAACCTGGATTTTTTCGAGTTGCAATCGATCAAGCGTCCTCAGGTTAACATCCAATTGCCCGGGCAATTCCCCTAAATTCCTCAGTTTATATTCCGACAATGCTTTTTCTTTTTGATCTAAGGCTTCTTTCGCCAACACAAGTTCTTGATCCAAAAACTCCATAGCCCCTTCAATAAATTGTTCTCGAATCTTGATGTTTTCATCCATATATTGAGAAGACAACTTGGCCGTGACCCTCATAGCCATCATCGGATCAGAGTGCGAAAAGGATATCGTAAAAGCTTCAACCTCCCCTCCACCTCTGGTTTGAATCTTAATATTTTTCCGTAACCCTGCAACCACCTCCTCATAACCTTTGTCTTTAATAGCCCTAGGATATAGATGAAACTCGTCGATGATCTTTTCAAGATTGGTCCGACTTAGGACAAGCTGTGTCATTGTAGACACTCGTTCAGCCGTACTGCCTCCGACAACTGACGAAACATATTTCTCAGGAATTTTTTGTTGTTCGATGAGAATTACCGTCTCTGATCGGTACATGTCCACTTGCAGCCAGGCCAAAATCCCGCCGATGGTAGTTCCCAATAACACAAAACTGAGAATCAGCCACTTTCGCCGCACGGCCAAATCCAAAAAATCCTTAAGATATTTTTGGCTCATAAGTACGGGATCTGTGGTAGTGTGCGCTGGGGGACTAACAGCCATGGGGCCTATGATTTTCCTTTACTTTAATTATTTATTGCGTAAATTTTAGGGCTACTTAGCCTCTCCGATTTTTGGACAACTTCCTGATTTACGGGACTATGACGGTATCACCGGACTTGAGAGTGAGGTTATACATCCCTCCATCTTCCGAAATAAGGTCGGAATATCGAAGAGGGATACGTATTTCTTTGAGCTTGCCCTCTTCATCTTCAACGTTTCGGATTACAAGGATATTATCTCTGGAGGCAAATTGGCTAAATCCCCCGGCCAATGACATCGCCTGAAGAACCGTCGTATAAGATTTCAATGGCAGCTTACCCGGCTTTTCTACTTCTCCAACAATAAACACATAGTAGCTATTAACCTCAATCACATTAACGGACACCGAAGGGTTTTCTTTAAACGCCTTGTATTTTTCCAAAATTTTTTGTGCTAATTGATCAGTGGTCAACCCGCTCGCTACCACATCACCAATTAAAGCCATCGAAATTTTTCCGTCCGGCCGAATTACGACTTTCCTCGATAATTCCGGGGTTTTCCATACGACCACTTCAATGACATCTTCAGGCCCCAGCACAAAACCTTCCACCGGATGACCAGCGGGTACAATAACGTCAGGCTTGAAACACCCAAGCCCCACAATAATACTCACTAGAAGCCAAGCTCGTACGATGACATATGCGTAACAATATTTCATGGACCTCCGAGCGACTGATATCGCTTCTCGAGTATCTCTATCGGTGAAAGGTTGAGGAATAAAAGGAAACGAGTCAAAAACCTAGTAGCCCTCACTTTTCCTTCTATTCAAATTTCAAAAATCTTTAACTCCAATACACCCTAGGGTAAGAATATCTGGGTTTGTGAGGGGACCACGATGGTATCACCGGGTTTAATTTCAATATTTTCCCCATCCCTCAAAATAATATCTTCATAATTTACGACAAATTTTTTCGGTGCCTCACCATTAATTCCTAATCGAAAAATCGTGATTCGACTCCTGACTGCATCAGAGCTTAATCCACCGGCTAGACCAATTGCTTGAACAAGGGTGGTATGGCTCAAGAGAGGAATTTTCCCACCCCCACCCCCGCTCTTGCCCTCTGCACTTCCGCCTCCTCCAATGGCACCTTGAACAGTAAAGAAATAACTCTTAATAGCTTTCACAATAATGGCCACCGTAGGATTTTCCTTGTAAACCTTCAGTTTCTCAGTGATTTCATCACGGAGTTCCGCCGTCGTACTTCCCACGGCCATCACTTCTCCGATGAGCGGGAGTGATATTCGTCCATCTGGCCGAACCACAATTTCGCGCGACAATTCGGGAGTACGCCAGACGCTGACCTCCAGAATATCCTCTGGGCCAATAATATATTGATCTGTGACAATCAACGCTCTTTTCTCAGCACGACTCTCTGCTCGACTAACCTCCTGGGATATGGCACCCATATTGGAATCAGCGAAAGTCACCCCTGTTAAGCCCATGCCGATCAAACTCGCCACCAGAAACACAACCTGGCCATTCCTTCGATACTCAGTCCGAATCATAACGCACCTCATTCCCCGTAAAAGATACCCTCACACACTTTATGTTATGGTAAAATTTCTTGATCAATTTCCCTTGATAACTAATACGCAAATAAAGAGAAATTTTTGCTGTAGCGAAAGGTGAAAACAATCGACGATAGCAATTTGGTTATAAAAAGTTATATCCCCCAAATGACTGGGTTTATTAATGTATGTGGTTTATAAAAAAAGCCGCGTTGGCGTTTTTGACCCATAGAGGTTCAATATTCTTTGAGCACTTCTTCTCCACGGCCTAGACCAAAACTTGCCGGTGATCGTTTAAATCCATGGCCTTTTGACCTCATCTCAATTGGATCAGTCTGATAAGCTCGCATCAGAGGTTTCTCAATAAACTATACAATCGGTGGGTAGAGCATGAAAATTAATAATAATTAGTCAAAAATCTGTTATTTGTGTTCCTCACACACGTGATTACAATCAATCTGAGAGGAGAAATTTCCAAAGGAGCAAGGGGGCCATGAAGGGTTATGCTGCTCCCCTTGAAAGTGAGACCACCTTTAAGACCCAACAGAAACTTAAAGGAGGCAGGACATGGGCCAGGATCAATCAGAACCGATTGAACGCCGGGCGGCGAAACGACGGGCCAATTTAGTGTTGCCAATTTTCAAAGGAGAGACATCGGGCCCCTGAGGCCGCCAGGCGGCATGGGCTGACGGTGGCGGAAGTAGAAAGCTGGCAGGACCCGTTTCTCCGCGGAGCAGCGAATAGCTGGCGACGGCAACCGACAGATGAGGCTGCCCTCAAGGAAGAACCATGAAGAAACTCAAAAAGAAGATTGCGGACTTGGTGGTAGACAATGATGTCTTAAGGGAAGCGTTGCAGCCCTACCCTTTGGGGCGGGAAATGTCCGACGCGTGAGGGGACAGGCACCGGACGTCTCGGAGCGCCATGCCTGTCAAGTCTTCCGTGTGGCACGGTCAGCCTTGCATCGGTCAGGTGCCACGCGGGCCCCATCGCCCAAACATGCGGAGGATTTGGTGGAGCACCGGCAACAGCTCATTTCACAACATCCAACCTATGGGTAGCGTCGTCTGTGGGCGCTGTTGCGGTACCGCGAGGGTGTCGTGGGCAATCGAAACGCGGTGTATCAGGCCTTACGCCTCAAGCGCTCGTTTGTATCATCAACGCAGCACCACTTCACGCCCGCGTCTACAGTGCCGTCGGAATCGAATGACCGAGAGTAACGCTCGGTGGACCATGGATGTGACACATCTCCCCTGTGGGCAGGATGGTTGGGGACATTTGACCGCCGTGATGGATTGTCATAATCGCGAGATGATTGGCTATGTGTTTGCCTGGCGCGGCCGGGCCCAGGAAGCGGAACGCGTCATCGAAACCGCTTGCCTTACTCGCTTCGGCACACTTCGTCCCCTTGCCCCCCAGTTCTTTGAAGTGATAACGGGTTAATTTTTCAGAGCCGCCGCTTTCGCCGAGCCTGTCGAGCCTACCGATTGGCTCAGGAGTTTATTCCCCGTACACGCCGCAACAGAATGGGCTCATGGAACGGTTTTTTCGGAGCCTCAAAGAAGAGTGAGTCTGGCAACATCGATTGGGTAATTTCACGGATACCCAGCCACGGATCAATGGCTGGAGGCGATGGTCCAACGAGAAGCAACCCCATCACGCGTTATAGAACCTAGCCCTCGTCAATATTAGCAGAAACAAGGCTTACAGGTGGTTTGATTTCAGGGGAGTACTCCATACACACGATTTATCCAGTAGAATTGAACTTTTTTACATAGTACATGGATCAACTCCTAAAATGGACAACACTGTAAGGGGACACTTAGGAAAGAAAAAGCAGGAAGGGACTGGGGAGTTCGACAGCGGAAATAACGTGGAATCTATAAAAACTTTGGTGCCCCCGACACGAATTGAACGTGCGACCCGCGGTTTAGGAAACCGCTGCTCTATCCGACTGAGCTACGGGGGCAGCCTTTAGTCTCAACATATTACAGATTCCTACAAGGAAGGTAAATTGGCAGGTGTTATTATAGTGTTACGTTTAGCAAATACTTTAGCAAATCCAGCTCATTGACGTTATCGTTTTGTTGGCACATCTTCTCCCATTTAAGACCAACGATTTTAATGGTAGTTCCCGTGTCTACCACAGCTCTTCTGAAGTTCGTAACTACATACTGCTTCAGATCATGAAACCGAAAGTTCTAAATACCCGATATTTTTAACAATAAAGAATGCTTTTAAACGGACTCAACACGCCGCCAATTATACAAAATACACTCATTAGTCAATCGACACTACACCTTACAAACCTGCAAGAGCCACTCTAAAATTGGTGTTTAGAGGCACCCATCAAGACTTATAATCATTGGTGTCTCCCTCTTGATAATGTGATAAATCCCTATTGAAGGTCAATGTTACTTATGGGCACCTCTTTAAACCCAAACTTTGGATTAGCCCGCTTCCCATTTGTATCTGAAAGCTTCCCCGTCAAGCGACCAGTCTGTCAGTGGAGGTTTCCGGCCTGGGTTTGTAATAACAACAAGATGGAGTGTTCCCCGAAAATTGGACCACGGCTGTGTTAGTTTGTCTGAGTCTGGTCAGTCTCCCTTTTCTTGGCCAATTGATGAGCGAGGTTCCTGGCTAGTTTGAATTTGTCCGGTATGTCCTTTTCCACATAATTCCTGGCGCATTCGAATGGCGTCTGGTCGATCAACACCCTGTGAGGGCGACTCTCATGATATTCCTGCCGCCCTCGGTCCAACTGTCCCGGCACCTCCTCACGGGATAGCACCCACTGGGTATTCAAGCCTTCTCGCCGTAAGGTGCCGTTAACCGATTCCTATAGGCCTGGTCCGTGGGATTGCCCGGTCGAGAGAAATCGAACTGGCCTCGAGGCTGATACGCCCACCGATCCACCACCCGACTTATCCATTCGCTCTTATTGGCGCAACAGAGTGCCGGGGGAGCATCTCGTGCCTTCAGATGGTGAGCGTGGCCAGCTATGACGTCGTCCCCGCGTCAACTCGTGCCAGCATGAATCGCTCGCCATTCCAGGGTGTAGACATCCCGCACCGGCAGAGCCGCAAGCGCTGTCCATTCGTCAATGGCTCGGCTACACGCCTCGTTGGAGCCGCACGAACTCTTCCTGGAGTTGTGACAGTCCTCAGGCCGGTTCCGATTCCAAGCCTGTCTACGGCTTCGTCCAACGACAAAGGGTCTGCTCGGCACTCCCTCCGGATAAGGTCGGCCATCGGCATGCCCAGCTCGGCCGGTTTCTGCACACCCACTCTGTGTTTCACCGACAAACGCTTCCGTTGCTTAGCCTCTTCTCCTGATCCCCAGCCTGGGAGAATATGCCAAACACTCCCTGTATGGATGGACTAAAACACGGACAGCCGATCAACATTCCGGCCATCGCCTCTTTCACGGAATCGGTCGCAGGAAGCCATTCAACCCTAGAGTCGGGGAAAGACCGCACGTATTTGCCGGTAGAGCGACGATCGAGAATCGAGTCAACTCAGAGGTCGGAGCAGTAACCATCAGTTTAAGCGTTGCTGAGGAAAGAATCACTCAGAAAACCTACCGGCTAAGTGGCAAAGAATGGGCGTAGCTCAGGAGAACCAACATAATCATATAGGTTATTCCATTTCTCTTCACTGAGAGCCAGGCCCTCTGATTCTTCGGAGCAGGTATTCTCACTTTTTTAGCGACGTTTACCTTAATCCCTTTCGTTTCGCAACACCCAATTCCCGCTTTAACACAGTCATTTCAGTATTGTTGATTTACAGGCTGGACACATCACCATAATTTCAAGAGGCAACTTGTTATTTCATTTTGATTATTTGAGGAACCGGCATTGAGAATGGGTGGGTACCGAGGAGTCTTTTTAAGACATTTCACCCATCCCAAAATTCATGTTTCTCCTGCAGAAACCCATACAAAATCCTCCAGGCCCCTCAGGCCAAACCCAGGACGTATGCTGGTTCATAAACTAAGGCACTTCTCATCGCATCCAACTGGTAGCTCAGGGGAGCCCAATAAAAGGGCTCCGTCATCTTAAATTCAAAAATCCACCGATGCCCCAAAGGGTGTGTTCTTTTCCTTTAAGAGGAAAAGGATACAGGAGGTTTACATCACAATTCAGTGAGAATTCAAAAACCGTCCAAGATTATTCTGGCTTCTTCCGCTCCTGGAAAATTTGGACTCATCTTTAAAGCAAACTCTAATGTTTTTTTGGCACTACCTGCCTCTCCCTTTTTAAACAGGGCCATGCCTAAATGATACCGAAGCACCGGGTTTTGTGGCAGCTTTTCAACTGCTTCCGCTAAGAAGGAAATCGCCTTCATATAAGCATTCTTTTTATAATAGATCCAGCCCAGGGTATCCGCGATATGCGGGTTATCGCCTTGCTGGGCGAAAGCATCTTCTGCATACGCTAACGCCTCATCTAAATTACCACCATTTTCAGCCATGAGCCACGCCAAATTATTAGCAGCTGGCGCAAATTTTGGTGAAATTTCCAACGTTTTCCGATAGTACAGTTCGGCCTTCTCAACTTCATTTCGTTGTTCAGCCATCATCCCAAGGATCATGTGGGCAAAAGCCGCCTTGGGATTTTTGTCCAACAGACGTTCATATTCCATGACCGCCTCATCAACACGATTCGTTCGATGGTAAAGTTCAGCCAAGTTCATATAAGAATCTTGCAACTGATCATTCAAATCCAGCGCATGTTTAAACGCCTTCTCCGCTTGATCGGTCTGCTTCTCTTGCATCCAGAGGCGTCCTGATAAGTTATAGAAATACGGATTTGTAGGAAAGCGTTCAATTTGCTGTTGAACCCGTTCCCTAGCTTGCAGTGCTTCTCCCATTGACAGTCGGGCATTAGCTATGTGACTCAAAGCTTGCACAAAATCGGGATTGTGCTTGAGAGCTTCCTCAAAATGATAGATAGCTTCTTTCATTTTCATATCCTGTTGGTCGATGAGGCCTAAATGAAAATGGGCGATCGCGTCTTGAGGGATTTGTGAAATAATCGCTTGATACACTTTTTTCGCCTCTGAAAAGTCTTTTTCACGAAGATAGGCCTGTCCTAGGATATGGACAGCTTGGACATCACGTGGATTGAGACGAATGGCCATTTGGGCTTCCTCAATGGCCATTTTGTATGATCCCTCAGCCATACGGGCCACCGCCAAGGCCTTTCGCACCCCTCGATCTTGCGGAGCTAATTTCTTGGCCTCTGTGAGTTCTTGAATCGCTAGGCTCGTCTCGTTTTTCTTCGCAAAGGCCAACCCTAAATACTGATGGGCCATCGCCTGGTTGGGGTCATCTTTAATGATTGCTCGAAACAAGGGAACGGCTTCATCTACATTCCCACGACCCAATAAGAGTCGGGCTACAAAAACCTTGGTTACTATGTTCTTGAATTTGGCCTCTGACATCGACTTCACGAGGCTTTCAGCATCATCCCATTGCTGGTGATCCAGATAGAAATTGATCAAAGAATGTTTCGCCGGATCAGATTTGGGGTTCAATTCCACCCCCCTTTGAAAATGAGCTAACGCTTTGGCACGATCCCCCATAAACGTATAAAATTCACCCAACAATATTTGGGGTATTTCACTCGCGGGTTTCCGTGTGGCGAGCAGTTGATAAACCTCTTCGCTTTCCTTCCATTTTTGGGTTGCTTGATAATAGCTGGCGAGTTTCACGTAGAGACCATCATTCTTAGGATCTAATTCCAAGACTCGCTGATATTGGACTTCGGCTTCGGTATTTTTCCCTTGCAGGAGGTATAAGTCGCCCTTTGCCAGGTTAAGCACAGTTGAATTTGCCTTCCTGGTTAACCCTTGGTCAAGAATGGCATCAGCATCCTCCGGTTTTTTAAAGGCCAGATAGGCGCGCGCCAGATCGACATATACCTGCTCATTGTCAGGATCAAGCTCCAAAGATTTTTTGAGTTCTTCAATGCCTTTCTCAAAATCCTTTTCCACAAGCAAACTACGGCCTCGTAATAGATGGCCTTTGAAATCTTGTGGGGAGGAAGCTAACACGACTTCGGCATATTGTTTCGCCTCTTTGGTTTGCTGGGAAAGCAGATAAAATTCACCGAGTTTGAGTTGGGCGTCCTGAATGGAAGGATCCAACTCAACAGCTTTGGTAAGCTCCCCAAACGCCGCCTGGAGATCAGCCACCCCACCCAATTTAAGGTGAATCAGGGCCAACTGATGATAAGCCTTAGCATCCTTTGGATCGAGCTGAACTACATTTTTAAATTCGATAAGAGCCTCTTGATATTTTTCCTCCTCAAAATAGGCCTTCCCCCGTTCCTGGTGTCTGGCCTTTTTTTCCTCGTCCGATAACTGAGTACAATTGGCTAAACTGACAAGCAAAAATGCAAAAACCACCCGGCACAAAACTACCATAATGAGTTTATGTCTCATACATACCCTATCGTAAAGTCGTTCCCCATTCTTCAGCATTTCCCCTCAATTGATAGGGTATCAGACAAAATTAATTAGGTGAACCACTGTAATTAAATTATAGGCAAAATCATTTTTCTTGGAGTGTTTGTATACATGGCTTTGAAATGTCGAGAGGACCTCAAATCTAACAATGTAAGCTTCCCCATATCGAGGACAGATAATTCGTAGAGCTTTCTGGCAAAATGCCCCAGGAGGTTCTGATGAAACGGACTCGATTCAGTGAATCCCAAAGCGTGGCAATCTTGAAACAAGCCGATGCGGGCGTCAAAGTCAAAGACCTGTGCCGCAAGCAGGGCATCAGTGATGCCACCTATTACAACTGGAAGGCCAAATACGGCGGGCTCAAAGCCTCCGATCTCAAACGCCTGAAGGAGCTGGAAGGCGAACTGGGGAAACTCAAGCGGATGGATGCCGATCTCGCCTGAGAGAATCGGGCACTGAAGGACTTGATCTAAAAAAAGCTCTAACGCCGACGGAGCAACGCGCGGCGGTGCAAGCCATGCAAGCCACGCATGGCCTCTCCATTAAGCAGGGATGTACCGCACTCAAATTGGCTCGGTCGGCCTACTACCAGCATCCACATGATTGGCAGACCCGTGATCAAGAGGTCATTGACGCCCTGAATCAGTTCGTGAATGCCCATCCACGATGGGGCGTCTGGAAATATATTCGCCGGTTGCGAATCATGGGGCATTCCTGGAATCACAAACGGATTTATCGTGTGTACCGACAGTTGGGGCTCAATCAACCCCGACGGCCGAAACGCCGTCTGCCCAAACGACCGTCCCTGCCGGTCTTAGTACCGGAGGGGCCGAATGAAGTCTGGTCGGCCAACTTCATGAGCGATACCCTGTATCAGGGCTCGCGATTTCGTATCTTTAATCTTATCGATGATTTCAATCGAGAAGCGCTCGCCATTGAAATTGATACATCGCTCCGAGCTGAACGAGTCATTCGGGTTCTTGACCGCTTAAAAATCGAGCGTGACTCACCCCATATGCTTCGAGTGGATAATGGCCCAGAGTTCCTTGCGCAGTCCCTGCAAGACTGGGAGAAGGCCAATCAGGTGCTGATCCATTACATCCAACCGGGGCGCACGACGCAAAACGCCTTTATTGAACGATTTCACCGGACGTATCGGAGTGAAGTTCCCCCCAGCAAGCTGGGGGCATCTTTTAAATGTGTTGTCTAATTACAATTGCGCATTCCTCCCCTCAGCAAG